>JAZQQD010000160.1:0-4932 GCA_045628895.1 Faecousia sp. | reverse complement strand
CCTACGAGCAAAAAGCAGCCGCCCGGTTGGGCGGCTGTTTTTTATCTTACTTATTGCTGGGGCCGGAGCGGAGGGTGACATCATGGTAGCCGCCTTCCACGATGGAGACGGAGGAAACCAGAGTCAGCTTGGCATCCCGCTGCAGATCGGGGATGTTGGTGACGCCCACGTTGCACATGGTGGAACGAACCTTGTACAGGGAAGCCTCCACATTGTCGTGCAGGGGACCGGCATAGGTGACGTAGGAGTCAACGCCTTCCTCGAAGGTCAGCTTGGTTGCGCCGCCCAGGTCGTAGCGCTGCCAGTTACGGGCACGGTTGGAGCCTTCGCCCCAGTACTCCTTCATGTAAACGCCGTTGACCAGCACCTTGGGAGTGGGGCCTTCGTCGAACCGGGCAAAGTAACGGCCCAGCATGAGGAAGTCTGCGCCCATGGCCAGAGCCAGGGTCATGTGGTAGTCGTGGACGATGCCGCCGTCAGAGCAGATGGGCACATAGATGCCGGTCTCCTTAAAATACTCGTCACGGGCTGCTGCCACTTCGATCAGAGCGGTAGCCTGACCGCGGCCGATGCCCTTGGTCTCACGGGTAATGCAGATGGAGCCGCCGCCGATGCCGACCTTCACAAAGTCTGCGCCGGCCTTAGCCAGGAACAGAAAGCCGTCACGGTCGACTACGTTGCCTGCGCCGATCTTCACGGTGTCGCCGTAGTGCTCACGAACCCAGGCAATGGTCTTTGCCTGCCAGCAGGTGTAGCCCTCGGAGGAGTCGATGACCAGCACATCCGCGCCGGCGTCAAGCAGGGCGGGAATACGGGTGGCATAGTCACGGGTGTTGATGCCGGCGCCTACCAGATAGCGCTTCTTCTCATCCAGCAGCTCCAGGGGGTTCTCCTTATGGGAAGCGTAGTCCTTACGGAATACGAAGTACATGAGGTTGCCATTCTTATCCACGATGGGCAGGCTGTTCAGCTTGTGATCCCAGATGATGTCGTTGGCTTCCTTCAGAGTGGTCTCTGCGGGAGCGGTGACCAGCTTCTCCAGGGGAGTCATGAAGGTGGAGACCTTCTGGTTCACATCCATACGGCTCACACGGTAGTCACGGCTGGAAACGATGCCCAGGAGCTTGCCGGTAGCGGTGCCGTCGGCGGTGATGGCCACGGTGGAGAAACCGTTCTTTGCCTTCAGAGCCAGGACATCGGCCAGGGTGTTGTCGGGAGTCAGGTTGGAAGCGGAAACCACGAAGCCGGCCTTGTAGCCCTTGACCTTGGCAACCATGGCTGCCTGGTTCTCGATGGTCTGAGAGCCGTAGATGAAGCTGATGCCGCCTTCCTTAGCCAGAGCAACTGCCAGAGTGTCGTTGGAAACGGACTGCATGACAGCGGAGGTCAGAGGCACGTTCAGGGAAATGGCGGGCTCTTCCACGCCCTTGCGGTACTTAACGAGAGGGGTACGCAGAGAAACGCGGTCGGGAATGCATTCCTCAGAGGTGTAGCCGGGGATCAGCAGATACTCGCTGAAGGTGTGGCTGGGTTCGCTGTAGTAAAATGCCATTGTTATGACCTCCTGTAATTTAATATGTAAGCGGTAAACCGCAGAGTGTATGGTATTTGTTTCTTACTTAATCACGCTTTGGCCGTCACCGGCATCCAGACGGGAAACCTCCAGATTGCCGGACTTATCGTACTTCTTGAAGTTGCCGTAAACGGAAGTTGCCTGGCTCACCACGGCGAAGGAGCCGGGGTGCCGCTCGATGATCTCCCGCACCGCCACCGCCTGGGACTTATTGACGATGCAGATCAGCACGTTGGTAGGCTTGCCGGAATAGGCGCCCTGGGCCGGGATCAGAGTCGCCGTGTGGTGGAGATTCTCGATGATCTCCCGGGAAAGAGCCTCGGGGTCGCGGGTGATAATCTCCAGACGGATGGCGGTCTTGGTGCCCTTGCTGAGCCGATCCGTAATGGTGCTGCTGGTGAAGGAATAGATAATGCACATGAGCACCGGCTCGATCTTGTAGTCATAGACGAAGAAGGAAAGACCGGCCACAAGGCAGTTGATGGTAAAGGTCACATAGAAGAAGTTCAGCTCCGGGTGATTCTTGTGAATCAGGGTGGAGACGAAATCCGTGCCGCCGGACTGGGTGGAAATCCGCACCAGCATGGAATAGCAGGTGCCGAAGATGATGCCCGCCGTCAGGGGGCCTAAGATGGCGCTGGTGCCGTTTTCGGTGTGATAGGCAACGGTGGAAAGATCGATCTGATCCAGCAACACAAGCATACCCGAAAATACCGCAACATAGACCATAGAGCGTTTGGCAATGTCACGACTTACCTTGAAGTAAACAAGGATCGCCAGAGGGATGTTGATGACTATGCTCAGATAGCCCATGGAGATTCCGGTGACATACTGGAACATGGTGCAAAGTCCGTTGAGGCCTGCCGGAGCGAATTTATTGGGAAAAACGAAAAGCTGATAATTCAGGGCGCAAATCACGGCAATTCCGACGATCACCAGATAAGTCCATACTTTTTTGTTTTTGAACATGAGATGCCTTTCGCAAAAATTGAAATATAAAAAAAGAATCCGCCAATGGGCGATTCCTTATTACGCCCATGATATCATACCTTTTTTTGCATTGCAATGCCAAAAGTTGACGAAATGCGCCACTTTTTCCCGGTTTTCGTTGTCATTTTGCCACAAGTTCCTATCAGAAAGACAAAGGTTTCCAGCGGACAGACACGCAAAAAATCCATGGTTTGCGGACACTTACTGACAGGGAAAGATTGCACGGGCGGATGATATCCGCCCCTACGGGTGATTTCTTGCACTGGAACATTGCACCATCTGAACAAAGTGCGCCGTTAGGGGCAAATGTGCTTCGGCACTACAAAACAAGGGTCATTGCTAGAAGTGAGATGTCGCTGGTTCGCAATCCGTTCTCTTTATAAATGTTTGATAACCGACATGGTAAGGGGATGCGGATTGCCACGCCAGTGTTCGCACTGGCTCGCAATGACGTGATTAGTTAAGCCGGCTGCGTGGTTTTGTGCTGTCATGCAAACGGAAAGGTTTGCGGGCGGATGATATCCGCCCCTACGACTGAAGAGAATATTGGTGCGGCAATAATCGTCGGTTGCACGGGCAGCATGTCTCGCCCCTACGGGCTCACAGGTATTTGGGGGACAAAAATACGCCTTCCCGGAAAAGGAAGGCGTTATCTTTTACTTTCTTCTTCTCTCGCCTTTGCGGTTGTAGAGAATGGCCATGGTCAGATCGATGACAATGCAGGACAGGGCAACTGCGCCCACCTCCCACAGAATGCAGGTAACGGTCTTCACCACGGCAGCGTCGGTTGCCATGCCGCCGAAATTGCCGGAGACCGCAGCCATGACCACCAGCAGCACGGAACCCACCACGGCCCAGACAAGGCCTGCGATCTTCTGGCAGGCGCGCCATGCCTCGGGGCTGCCCATGCCGAAGAAGCAGCGGTAGCCGAAATGGTTGTTTGCCTCCCGGGGAGCCAGGAAGAAATAGGCAAGGCCCAGGATCAGCAGGACGAAGGGGCCGATGAGCAGGGCAAACCGCAGCACGGGATAAACCTTACCCAGTACCGCGTCCAGCTTCGGCAGTATTTTGGTCAGATCAATGCCATCCAGGATGGCCTTCAGCTTCTCAGCCATATACGCTCCTTATTTCTCTTGCATCAGATTGATTTCCTTCAGGAAACCATCCACATTGGTAAACTCCCGATATACCGAGGCGAATCGGATATAGGCCACCTCGTCCAGAGGACGGAGACGGGCCAGCACCAGCTCGCCGATATGGTCGGTACTCACTTCCCGATCCAGGGAGTTCTGAATATCCTGTTCGATGGCTTCCGCAATGCCTTCCAGAGCCTCGGTGCTGACTTTTCGTTTGCCGAAGGCCCGCATCATACTCCGGAGGATCTTGCCCCGGTCAAAATTCTCCCGGGCGCCATCCCGTTTCACAACAATAATGGGCAGGGTCTCCACCGTTTCATAGGTGGTAAACCGGCGCTGGCACCGCACACATTCCCGACGACGGCGGATGCTCTCGTTATCCTCGGAATGGCGGGAATCCACCACCTTGCTATCCTGCTCGCCGCAGTAAGGACACCGCATGGGCCGCACCTCCCCATTTCTGTTTGATACCAAATATTATAACAGATTCCCCTTCTACTGTCCAGAAATTTTTCGTAGATTTTCCTCTCCCGGCAGGAGACTCCCTTCTCCTTTTTTTCCCTTGTCTATTTTTCCCTCTTGGTGTAAAATAAGGAAAATTTCAAAGGAGCTCGTGATTGAAATGAAAAAAATGATTTCCTGGGGCGGTTGGGCTGCCCTTTATGTGCTCTGCCTGGCTCTGAGCCTGCTGACAAAGGCAGATTCCGCCGTCGTTTTCAAAAATCTGGCGGCCCTTGCCTTCTTTGTCCCCGGCATTTATCTGCTTCTGAAGGGAAACAGAAAGGATGCCGCCGTCATCGCCGGCATCAGCGCCGCTTCCCTGGTGCTGACCCTCCTGTGTCTTGTGGCAGGGATTCTCAGCGCCCGGAGTAACAGCAGCCTGCTGACCTTCCTGACCGCCCTGGTTTCCGCCCCTATGCTGCTGTGCGCTTTCTGGGCGGAAAGTCTCTTCCTCTGGGCCTGCCTGCTCATCGGGGGGCTCAAGAAATTGGGAAAGAAGTAATATAGCATTTCACTTGCCTCCCCCTGCTAGGGGGAGGTGGACTTGCCGCCTTAGCGGCAAGGACGGAGAGGGTTCCCCGCTTGGCTCTCCCTGTTAGGGAGAGCTGGCAAAGCTGAGGTACGAAGCTTTGACTGAGAGGGTTCCCATCTCTAACCTAGTACCATCTAATATAGGACATCGGCACCCTCTCAGTCATTTTGCTTTGGCAAAATGACAGCTCCCCCTAGCAG
>JAZQQD010000159.1:0-24720 GCA_045628895.1 Faecousia sp. | reverse complement strand
GCCGGGGACATAGGGGGTGTAGTAGCCCAGCATGGCGTGGCTGCGGACGATGAAATCCTTCAGAGTTTTATTCAGGGCGTGACCCATGTGAATATAGCCGTTGGAGAAGGGAGGGCCGTCATGCAGCACGAACCGGGGCTTGCCCTGGTTCTTCTCCAGCATGGCATGATAAAGATCCTGTTCATTCCACCGGGCCAGCATACCGGGCTCACGGTTGGGCAGGCCGGCCTTCATGGGGAAGTCGGTCTTGGGGGTAATAATGGTATTTTTGTAATCCAATGTAGTTTCCTCCTAAAAACATAAAAATGCCTTTGTCTCCAATAAGAGACAAAGGCATGAAACCTCTGCGGTACCACTCTTGTTCCGATTGCTCGGCACTCGTCGGCGCGGTAACGGGCGCTCCCGGCGCAGCCTACTATCCTTCGGTGCGCAGCTCCGAGGGGATACCCGCAATGGTCACGCTGCTGCCTTGCACCAACCGGCAGCTCTCTGAAGCGGCGCACATTGGGGGCCTGTCCTCATCTCAGCTCTATGATATCAACTTATTCCTGATTGTAATTTCTGCCGAAACGCAGGTTTGCAAACTTGGAGGTGGTGGTCTCAACCTTGGGGTGCTTGGGCTCAGCCTTGGGCACAGTATCCTCGGCGGTTCCGACCAGACTCTGCAGAGACTGGGAAATCTCATTGGCAACTGCATCTGCATTCTCAGAAGAAGGCTGAACAGCCGTCTTCTTCGCAGGTTCGACAGAACGATTTGCCAGTTTGATACGATCCAGCGCAGAAATACAGGTACGGATTTCTTCCTGGATCTCCTCGATCTTCTGGCAGGCAGCACGCTTGGCATCCTCAACGCGCTCATTTTCAGCAGCGATCAGAGCATCAGCGTTCTTGCTGTTTTCAATGGCTGCGGCATTGGCATCCTGGAGCATCTGCGTGCACTTTGCTTCTGCTTCCTTCACCATCTTATCGCAGGTCATCTGGGCATTGACGATTGCGTCCTTCATGCCCTCTTCATTTTTGCGGTACTCTTCCAGTTTGGCAACCAGAGCACGCATCTTACTTTTCAGCAATGCATTTTCCTTATAGAGCGTCACATAATCCTGGGTCAAAGGCTCCAGAAATGCATCCACATCCTTCATGTCATAGCCGCCGAAGGTGGCTTTGCCGAAGGCAACCTGTTCCAGTTCCTGTGGTGTAAACATAGTTTACTCCCTTCGCAATATTATTTAGAATTCTGCTTCACCGTCAGTCTCAGCAGCCTGCTCTTCTGCGGAAACTTCTACATTGTTGGGGGTAAAGATATAAATGTCGGTACCGGCCTTGGTAACCTTGCCTTCCAGTGCGTATACGCAGCCGGACAGGAAATCGATCACACGGCGGGCAGTCACTTCCTCGGTGTGCTCCACATTCAGGTGCACGATGCGGTTCTCGCACAGGTGCTTAGCAGCAACGGAAGCATCCTTGAAGGACTCGGGTGCGATGAGCTTAATCTCGGAACGTGCACGGCTCAGGTTGGAAACCACCTTGCCGCTGAAGCTGGGGGTAGGATTGGAAGCTACGCTTTCGCTGAAGTCCATTGCGGGAGCTTCTGCAGGAGCTGCGTTCCGGTTCTCTGCGCCGTAATCGGCCTCATCTTCATATTCATCGTAATCATTGTCATAGGGCTGTGCCATTCTCTTCATGCTGTCCCAAATACCCATAATTCTTTGTATCCTCCCAGATAATTCTATCTTTATTTTTTCGTAGTATAATCTCTAGCGCCAAAAATTGCCGTACCTACCCGTACCATCGTACTGCCGCAGGCAATGGCTTCGGCGAAATCATCGGACATTCCCATAGATAGGATTTTTCCTTCTACATTATCGTATTTTTCTTCCTTAATGTCAACATAAAAATGACGCATCTCGTCAAAAAATTTCCGATTTCCACCGATTTCGACCTGTTTCGGAGGAATTGCCATGAGTCCAATTACATGAATCCCGGAATAGTTTCCCATTTTTTCCAAGGCCTCCGGCAAAGCTTCCGGGGTGAATCCGGATTTGCTTTCTTCCCCGCCCACATTGATTTCCAGCAGGATATTTTGCACGATTCCCTGCCGCTTTGCCTCGCGGTCAACAGCCTCTAAAAGGTGCAGACTGTCCACGCTTTGGATCAGATCTACGCTCCCTACCACCTGCCGCACCTTGTTGGTCTGCAGATGGCCGATAAAGTGCACCGGGGCTCCCGCATAGGCATTCTCCCCTATCTTTGTGGTCAGTTCCTGCACCCGGTTCTCACCGCAGCAGTCCACACCGGCGGCAATGGCCTGACGGACTGCATCCGCATCGTTCATCTTTGTGGCTGCGCAAAGCTTTATTTCCTCGGGATTCCGTCCGGCTGCCAAGGCTGCCCGGCAGATCTGCTCCCGGATATTGGCTACATTTTCTGCTATAGACATGATTTCCTCTCTTTCTCCCGCACAAAAGGGCGGCGGAACCCTCCGTCGCCCTTTTGGTTGTGTTATACCGGCTGTGCTGCTTTGATTGGCTTCATGGGAGCCAGGGTGGAAATGGCATGCTTATAGATCATCTGCTGCTTTCCATCCGATATCAAAACCACGACAAAGCTGTCGTAGCCCGCAATGACACCTCGGAGTTGGAAGCCATTCATCAGGAACAGTGTCACAGGCACCTTGTCCTTGCGCACTTCCTTCAAAATCGCATCCTGCAAATTTTGTGCTTCCGGCATGATGTAGATTCCCTCTTTCTTTTGAGATACACCTATCCTAGCACATTTCCGTTGTCATTATCGTACACAAACTGTCGAGCACGGGTCAGAATTTCTTCGTTTTCATCGCTCCTAGTCAACCAGTGCATTTGCTTATTTCGACGGAACCAGGTCAGCTGCCGCTTGGCATAACGCCGGGAGGACTGCTGGATCTGGGCCACCGCATCGGCCATGCTGCATTTGCCGCTGAGGGCATCCACCATTTCCTTATAACCGATGGCCTGCATGGAGGTTGCCTTTTCGCTGACACCGGAGGCAAGCAGGCTCCGAACCTCCTGCTCCAGTCCCTGCCCCATCATGATCTCCACCCGCCGATCAATGCGATGGTAGAGCATCTGCCGGTCGGCAAAATCCAATCCAAACCAGATGGGCTGAAATTTGGGTGGAACCAACTGGGTACGACGGTTATGCTCCGTCATGGTAATACCGGTCTCCTGGTAGATCTCCAAAGCACGGATGATCCGCTTTCGGTCGGCAAGATGCAGCCTTTCCGCCGTATCCGGATCGATTCTCTTCAGTTCCTCCATCAGAATTTCGATACCCTGGCTGTCGGCAATCTCTTCCAGACGTTCTCTTCTTCCCGTTTCGGGATAGGGAGCAAAGCTGTTGCCACGGATGAGGGCATCCATATAGAGCCCGGTGCCGCCGGCAACAACAGCCCACTTCCCTCGTGACAAAATATCCTCCACTATGGGAGTGGCCATCTCGGTATAGCGACTGACAGAAAAGTTTTCATTGGGATCCGCCACGGAGAGCATGTAGTGGGGAATCCCCTGCATTTCTTCCTCTGTGGGTTTGGCTGTGCCCACATCCATGGACCGATAGATCTGCATAGAGTCGCAGGAGACCACCTCGCCTCCCAGCTCCTTTGCCAGTTCCACTGCCAAAGCAGTTTTTCCCGAAGCGGTAGGGCCCGCAATACAAATGATTTTATCCATGGCTCAGCTCCGCTTAAACTGCTTTTCCAGCTGTTTTTTGCTCAGAGTGATGCAGATTGGCCTGCCGTGGGGACAATATTTCAGATCTTCCCGGGCCATGACCTGTTTTACCAGAGCCAGAAGCTCCTGCTCGTCGGTCTTCCAGCCTGCCTTGATGGCAGCCTTGCAGGCCACGGTATGCAGCACCTCATCCCGGACGGTTTCCTTGCTGTCCTTCTTGCCGGAAAGCAGGTCTGCGCTGAGCTCTTCCAGTGCATCGGCAGCATCCTCCGGGGACAGATCCATGGGGATCTGCCGGATCAATACTGTATTTTGTCCGAATTCCGAAATTTCAAACCCCAATTCCTCCAAAAGGGCGGTATGGGACAGCAATTCTCCTGCTGCTTCCGGAGAAAGACGGCAGGAAACGGGAGACAGCAGCATCTGAGACGCAATCTTCTCCTGGTTTGCCTTCAGCTTATCAAAAAGGATCCGCTCATGGGCAGCATGCTTATCGATGAGGAAGGCTTCCTCTCCCTGCTCCACGATGACATAGCTGCGGTAAAGCTCGCCAACCATCCGCCAGGGAGCGACCTCCGGCATGGGCAGCGCTTCCTGCTCCATTTCCGGTTCCGACTGCTTCTGGGGTTCCGCCTTGGGGGCACCCATGACGGCAACTTCCTGCTTCGGCTGGGGCGGGATCTCCGCAATGATCGGTTCCCGCTTGGGCAGAGGCGGCAGATCATATTTCGGAATGGTGATGGTTTCTTTTACTGCGATGGTTTTTGCTTCCTCCAGCCGTACCGCCACCTTTTGGGCTGCTTCCGGTTTCGGCTGAGGAGGATTCTTCATAGCTCCCGCAAAGGCCTTATATTCCTCCGGGGTCATGGTGCGGAAAAAGTTCTCCTGCTTCGGGGCAGCAGCCTTCGGCTGGGAAGGCATAACAGGGGGCACCTGCTGCACCGGTTTCTGAGAGGCAGGATTTCCGCCAAATTTCACCTGGGGCCGATCCTGAGTGCCGTTCAAAGCCCCCAGAACCCCGTAATGAATACATTCAAATACGCTGCGCTCTGCCAGGAATTTCACTTCCGTTTTGGCCGGGTGGACATTCACATCCACCGCATTGACCGGCACGGTCAGATGCAGCACGCAGGCAGGGAATTTACCCACCATGATCTGATTCCGGTAGGCCTCTTCCAATGCCGCAACCAGCAGCTTGGATTTCACCGGACGGCCGTTGACGAAGAAGGTCTGCAGGTTCCGGCTGGGACGGGCATCGGTGGGCTTTGACACAAAACCGGAAAGGGTATACTGCTCCCAACGGCTATCCACCTTCACCATGCCGGCGCATTCTCTGCCGTAGACACTGTAAACGGCTGCCTCCAGTCCTCCCTTACCGGGAGTGGAGAGCACCTGCTTTCCGTCCCGCAGGAAGGTGAAGGCCACCTCCGGATGGGCAAGAGCCTGCATCTGCACGGCGCCGGCCACCCGACTGCCCTCCACGGTATCCGCCTTCATGAATTTCATTCTGGCGGGGGTATTATAAAAAAGGTCCCGGATAATGATGGTGGTGCCCTCCGGGCATCCGGCCTCTTCCTCTTCGGTAATAACGCCTGCTTCCAGGTGCAGACTGGTGCCGAACACCGCGCCAGCAGGCTTGGTCAGCAGATCCACCCGGCTGACAGAGGCAATGGCCGCCAGAGCTTCGCCGCGGAAGCCCATGGTGGAAATGGCCGCTAAATCCTCCTCGGTACGAAGCTTGGAGGTGGCATGCCGCTTAAACGCAGTTC
Source organism: Faecousia sp. (assembly GCA_045628895.1). Lineage (GTDB taxonomy): Bacteria > Bacillota > Clostridia > Oscillospirales > Oscillospiraceae > Faecousia. The sequence goes on along the minus strand of JAZQQD010000159.1, from coordinate 19,247 downwards.
TGGCATCCTCGGGAGCCATGCCGTAGCCGTCATCCGTCACACGCAGGAAGGTCATGCCGCCGTCCCGGATCTCCACCGTTACTTTCGTGGCACCGGCATCCACGGCATTTTCCAGCAGTTCCTTCACGGCGGAGGCAGGACGCTCCACCACCTCGCCGGCGGCAATCAGGTTGGCAATATGGGAAGATAATTCGATAATCTTCGGCATAGGATCACCTCTAACCGTAAATTCCCATGAGATTCACCGCTGCATGGACGGCAATGGGAGTAACAATGGTGCCGGACTTCTCATAAGACCAGGCAAGCCACAGACCCGCAGGCAGATACTGCAGGTAGCACAGCAGCAGATCCGCCCCGCTCATGCTGCCGAGATACCCCAGTACATGGATAGCGGCAAACACGAGGGTAGATACCCCATAGGCAAGGATCCGGTTTTTCTTATACAGGCCCGCAAAGATCACGCCCCGGTGGAAGCATTCCTCCGTCACCGGCACCATGATCGCCAGAGCAAAAAACATCAGAAAGCGGTTTTGGGCCAGAAGGCCGTTGATGCTCACATCGTTGGCATTGGAAAAATCGGGGTAGAACCGGATCACAAGAAAAGAAATGAGTTTTACGCTGACATCATAGGCAACATCCCCGAGAACGCCCGCCTGCAGGGTCTCCCAGAAGCGGTTCCATGCAACCCGGAAGGACCGCCACAGGTACTTGTGAAAAATGCAGACCACAACCAGGAAGTTCAGAGTAAAGAACAGCAGATTCAGCCACAGCTCCGGCAGAGGATTGCTCAGCAGCTGATTTCCCTTATTCAAGGCCGTGGGCAGCAGAAACAGTTCTACCGCCAGATACAATCCACCCAGAGCACACTCGGTATGGGTAGGCGCAATGATCAATCTTCTTTCATCCATAGTTAATCCAACATCTTCTTCAGCTGGTAAAGCTGGTTCATGGCTTCAATGGGAGTCAGGGTCTCCACAGAAAGGCTCTGCAGTACCTGGCACACCTGGTTGGAGCGCATATCCAGCAAGGAGATCTGATCCTCTTGCGCCGCCTTTTTCACTTCCTTGGCAGGGGCTTTCTCTCCGTTTTCCAGAGAAGCAAGGATCTCTCTTGCCCGGGTGATGACCACATTCGGCAGGCCTGCCAGCTTGGCAACCTCCACACCGTAGCTGTCATCGGCAGCACCGGGAACGATCTTTCGCAGGAAGATCATCTGGTCTCCCCGCTTCTTTACCGCGATATTAAAGTTTCGTACATTGGGCAGCTCCGCCTCAATGACGGAAAGCTCATGATAGTGGGTGGCAAACAGGGTCTTGGCACCCAGCTTTCTGGGATTGGCTGCATATTCCAGTACCGCCCGGGCAATGGCCATGCCGTCATAGGTAGAGGTGCCTCTGCCGATTTCATCGAGGATCAGCAGACTCTTGGGGGTGGCATATTTCAGAATTCCTGCCACCTCTGCCATTTCCACCATGAAGGTAGACTGGCCGGAGGCCAGGTCGTCGCTGGCGCCGATTCGAGTAAACACCCGATCCACGATGCCCAGCCGGGCAGACCGAGCCGGGACAAAGGAGCCCATCTGGGCCATGAGCACGATGAGCGCCACCTGACGCATATAAGTAGATTTACCTGCCATGTTGGGGCCGGTAATAATGGAGACCTGATTGTCCTTAGAGCCCAGACGGGTGTCATTGGGGACAAACAGGGAATCCTTCAGCATCTGCTCCACCACGGGATGGCGGCCGTCGCTGATCTCAATCTCGTTGCCCAGGGTCATTTCCGGGCGGCAGTAGCCCTTCTGGGCGGCAACGGATGCCAGAGAACACAGGGTATCCGCAGTGGCAACGGCGGTAGCGCTCTGCTGCACCCGGGCAGCATTGGCGGCCAGTTCTTCCCGAAGTTCGGTGAAGATCTGGTATTCCAGAGCCGTCAGCCGATCCTTGGCCGTCAGCACCTGAGTCTCCAGTTCCTTCAGCTCCTGGGTAATATAGCGCTCGCAGTTTGCCAGAGTCTGTTTGCGGATATACTCCATAGGTACCTGGTCCATAAAGGACTTGGACACCTCGATATAATAGCCGAACACCCGGTTATAACCCACCTTCAGGGTGCGGATGCCGGTTCTTTCCTTTTCTTTTGCCTCGATGGCGGCAATGGTTCCGGAGCCGCCCTCCATGATATCCCGCAGGCGGTCGGCCTCGGCATTGGCACCCTTGCGGATCATGCCGCCTTCCCGAACGGTCAGGGGCGGTTCATCCACCAGGGTCGCGGTAATGCGGGCAGCCAGATCGCTGAGGGTATCCAAATTGCCGGTAAGCTTGCGGATCATGGGAGATTCCAGCTTAAGAAGCTGTTCCTTTACCCCAGGCAGGGCCTCAAAGCCTCTTGCCAGACCAACCAAATCCCGGCAGTTGACTGTACCTGTGACCACCCGGGCCATAACGCGCTCGAAATCTGTCACATCCCGCAGGGCTTCCGACAGTTCTCCCCGGACGATGCTGGCATTCACCAGTTCCTCCACAGAAGAAAGGCGGTTTTCAATCTCCACCACATCCAGCAGGGGCTTTTCCATCCAGCTGCGCAGCATTCTGCTGCCCATGGCAGTGCGGGTATGATCCAGCACCCACAGCAGGCTTCCCTTCTTCTCTCCGCCACGCATGGTTTCCGTCAGTTCCAGATTCCGGCGGGCAGTCAGATCCAGATCCATGAATTTGCCGTTGCTGTAATACTGCAGCGTGCGGATATGGCTCAGATCATTTTTCTGCAGGTGGATCAAGGTCTTCAGCAGGCTGCCTGCCGCAATAACGGATTCGGAAAGGCCCGTAAGACCCAGTTCTGCGAGTGAACTGTTAAAATGCTGCTCCAGGGTATCGGCGGCTTCCTCAAAGGAAAAATCTCCCGGTTTTCCCTCGTCCACGCAGCAGTTCAGCCGGAGAAACAGAGCATCCTGCAGGGTATCGCAGCTGACGCTGTTGCCGCCCCTGAGAACCTCCACGGGGGCAAACCGGCCCAGCTCAGAGGCCGCTGCTTCCGCGCCGTCACACACGGTGACAAAGAATGCGCCGGTGGACACATCGCAAAAGGCCAGGCCATAGCGGCTGTCCACGCCGTAAATACAGGCCATATAATTGTTCCGATTTTCATCCAGCATGCAGCTTTCCGTCACGGTGCCGGGGGTAACGATGCGGGTGATATCCCGCTCCACAATACCCTTGGCCAGGGCGGGATCCTCCAGCTGCTCGCAGACGGCAACCTTATAGCCCTTGGAAACCAGCCGGGCAATATAGGAATCCACGCTGTGGAAGGGCACGCCGCACATGGGGCTCTGCTCTTCCTTAGGTTTGCCCCGGTCTCGCGTGGTCAGGGTCAGATCCAGTTCCCGGGCTGCCAGCTTGGCATCCTCGTCGAACATTTCATAGAAGTCACCCAGGCGGAAAAACAGAATGGAGTCCTTATTCTTTTCTTTGATCTCATGATACTGCCGCCGCATGGGGGTCATTTCATTTTTCTCTGCCATAATGCTTCCTTTCAAGCCAGGGTTCCGGTGAGGCTCCAGGTGGTAGAGCCGGTAATGGTGATCTCCCGGAAGGTGCCGATCAGGCTTTCGCAGCCCTCCAGGCGAACCAGTCTGCCGCCTTCGGTTCTGGCGGTGAGCATGCCGTCCTCGGTGCCGTCAATCAGGCACCGCAAGGTCCTCCCCACATAGTCCTTGTGGATCTCCTCAGAGATGCGGTTCTGCACATCACAGAGCTTCTGGAACCGGCGGTTCTTCTCTTCCTTGGGCGTGGGATCCTCCATTTTGGCCGCAGGAGTACCGGGCCGGGGGGAGAAAATAAAGGTAAACAGGGCATCGTAATGCACCTTCTCAATGAGGGAAATGGTCTCTTCGAACTCTTCCTCGGTCTCACCGGGGAAGCCCACGATGACATCGGAGGTCAGCACCAGATCCGGCATGACGGACTTGGCATACTCGATGAGGGACAGATATTTCTCCCGGTCGTAATGGCGGTTCATGGCCTTCAGCACCCGGGAAGAACCGGACTGGAAGGGCAGATGCAGTTGCTTTGCGATCTTGGGATATTTTGCCATGGTATCAAACAGCTTCTGACCTGCATCTCTGGGATGGCTGGTCATGAACCGGATGAGAAATTCTCCGGGAAGCTGGGCAATTTCTGCCAAAAGGTCGGAAAAATCCACTCCATCCGGCAGATCCTTGCCGTAGGAATTCACATTCTGGCCCAGAAGGGTGATCTCCTTGGCACCGGCCTCGATGAGCTGACGGCACTCCTGCAGGATATCCTCCTTCTTCCGGCTGCGTTCACGGCCACGGACATAAGGCACGATGCAGTAGGTGCAGAAATTGTTGCAGCCATACATGATGGACACCCAGGATTTCAGGGTGCGGTCACGAAGCTGGGGAAGGCCTTCGGCAATGGAGCCGGCTTCATCCTCGATATAGAACTGGCGCTTGCCCAGGGTCAGCACCCGGTACAGAATCTCCGCAAACTGCCAGAGATGATGGGTAGAAAACACGCCGTCCACATGGGGATAGCTCTTCTTGATCCGGTCAGTCACCACGGTCTGGCCTGCCATGCAGCCGCAGAGGAAAATCTTCTGGTCGGGATGGCGGCGCTTGGTGTGGGTCAGGGCACCCAGGTTGCCGAAAACGCGCTGCTCGGCATGCTCCCGGATGGCGCAGGTGTTCATCACTACCACGTCAGCACCCTCGGCTTCCTGGCCGATGGTATAGCCGGACTGAGTGAGAATACCGCGGATCCGCTCGGAATCCGCCTCATTCTGCTGGCAGCCATAGGTCTCCACATAGGCCACAGGGGTTCTGCCCTTCTCCTGCCAGTAAGCAGCAATTTTATCGCAATAATCAAATTGAACATCCAGCTCCTGCTGGCTGATCACAGTCGTTTTTGTATTCAAGGTATATTCCTCCGATGATACTATCTCAGCATGGAATTATACCATTTTTCCATCGGAAAAGCAAGTTATTTTCCGGCTTACGAAAAAAACTCACTCTTGACAAATACCCCCCCAGGGTATACAATTAAAATACCCCCAAGGGGTATAGGAGGATCACTATGGAACAAAAATGCTGCTGCAAAACCACCTCCCGTTCGGAGGAGGAAAAGAGAAAACTGCTCAACCGGCTGAAGCGGATCGAAGGCCAGGTTCGCGGGATCCAAGCCATGATCGAGGACGATGCCTACTGCAATGACGTGCTGATTCAATCTGCTGCCATAAACGCCGCTATGAACGCTTTTAACAAAGCTCTGCTTTCCAGCCACATCCATTCCTGCGTTGCCCGGGATATCCGGGATGGCAAGGACGAGGTCATCGACGAGCTGGTGGAAACCATGCAGAAGCTCATGAAATAAGGAGGTTTCATCATGAAACAATACGAAGTTACCGGCATGACCTGTGCGGCCTGTGTCGCCCGGGTGGAAAAAGCCGTGAATAAAGTACCGGGAGTGGAGTCCGTCGCCGTAAGCCTGCTGACAAACTCCATGGGCGTGGAAGGAAATGCCGACCCCAAGGACATCATCGACGCGGTTACCAAGGCAGGCTATGGTGCCAGCCTGAAGGGCGCAAAGGCAGAAAGCAACAACGATGCCGATGCGCTGGAGGACAAGACCACTCCCCTGCTCAAAAAGCGGCTCATCGCATCCCTTGGATTTCTGATCGTGCTCATGTATATCTCCATGGGTCACATGATGTGGTCCTGGCCCCTGCCGGCATTCTTAGACGGCAATCACGTTGCCATGGGCATTGCCCAGCTGCTGCTGGCAGGCATCATCATGGTCATCAATCAGCGGTTCTTTATCAGCGGCTTCACCAGTCTGTGGCACCGCTCTCCCAATATGGACACCCTGGTTGCCCTGGGTTCCTCCGCAAGCTACCTGTGGAGCATTTTTGCTCTCTTTGCCATGACGGGAGCCCAGATGCGGGGGGATCACGAAGCCGTCATGATGTATATGGACGAATTCTATTTTGAATCCGCCGCCATGATTCTGACCCTCATCACCGTGGGCAAAATGCTGGAGGCCCGCTCCAAGGGCAAAACCACCGATGCCCTCAAGAGCCTTATGAACCTGGCACCCAAGACCGCCACTCTCCTGCGAAATGGGCAGGAAGTCACCGTTCCCGTGGAGCAGGTAAAAAAAGGCGATATCTTTGTGGTGCGTCCCGGCGAGAGCATTCCCGTGGACGGCATCGTGCTGGAGGGCACCAGCGCTGTGAACGAATCCGCCCTCACCGGCGAAAGCATCCCTGTGGACAAAGCAGAGGGCGACGGTGTTTCCGCCGCCACCATCAACCAGTCCGGCTTCCTGCGCTGTGAGGCAAGCCGCGTAGGCGAGGACACCACTCTCTCCCAGATCATCAAAATGGTAAGCGATGCCGCAGCCACCAAGGCGCCCATCGCCAAGATTGCCGACAAGGTCTCCGGTGTTTTCGTGCCCACGGTCATCAGTATCGCGATTCTTACTACCCTTGTCTGGCTGATCATCGGCCGGGACTTCGCCTTCAGCCTTGCCCGGGGAATCTCCGTGCTGGTCATCAGCTGTCCCTGTGCCCTGGGTCTTGCCACTCCTGTTGCCATTATGGTGGGCAACGGCGTTGGCGCAAGAAACGGTATTCTGTTTAAGACCGCTGTCTCTCTGGAAGAGACCGGCAAGGTGGAAATCGTCGCGCTGGACAAAACCGGAACCATCACCAGCGGTCAGCCCAAGGTCACGGATCTTGTACCTGCCTCCGGCATTTCCGAAGAGATGCTTTTCTCTTCCGCTCTGAGTCTGGAAGCAAAAAGTGAACATCCTCTGGCAAAGGCCATTCTGGAAGCCGGTGCAGGCAAATCTGTTTCGGAGGTTTCCGAATTTACCGCCCTGCCCGGCAACGGCCTCACCGCCAAGCTGGACGGAAAAACCCTGCTGGGCGGCAGCCTCAAGTTTATCTCTTCCAAGATTTCAGTTCCCGACGACATGAAGAAGAAAGCAGAAGCCCTTGCCGAGGAAGGCAAAACCCCTCTGCTCTTTGCGGAAAACAACACACTTCTGGGTATCATTGCCGTTGCCGACACTATCAAAGCCGACAGCCCGGAAGCTGTGCGCCAACTCCAGAATATGGGCATCCGGGTGGTTATGCTGACCGGTGACAACCAGCGTACCGCCAATGCCATCGGAAAGCTGGCCGGGGTGGATGCCGTCATTGCCGGCGTGCTGCCCGACGGCAAGGAAAGCGTTGTCCGTGCCCTCATGGAACAGGGAAAGGTCGCCATGGTGGGTGACGGAAGCAACGATGCCCCTGCCCTCACACGTGCCGATATCGGCTTTGCCATTGGTGCCGGTGCAGATGTCGCCATCGATGCTGCCGATGTGGTGCTGATGCACAGCGCACTTGTGGATGTGCCTGCAGCCATTCGCCTTAGCCGCGGAACCCTCAAGAATATCAAGGAAAATCTGTTCTGGGCCTTCTGCTACAATGTGACTGGTATTCCCATTGCTGCCGGATGCTTTGTTGCCTTTGGTCTGACCCTGAATCCCATGTTCGGTGCCGCCGCCATGAGTCTTTCCAGCTTCTGCGTGGTGACCAATGCCCTGCGGCTGAATTTTATCAAATTGAAGGACGCAAGCCGGGATCACGGCAAGGCACCCAAGGAGATCGTGATTCCCGAAATGCCGAAAAACGAGGGAAAGGTCATGACCATCACCATTGAGGGTATGATGTGCCATCACTGCGAGGCTACCGTAAAGGAAGTGCTGGAAGCTTTCCCGGAAATCGAATCTGCTGTGGTGAGCCACACGGAAGGAACCGCAATCATCACCTATCAGGGTGAAGTTGATACAGAAAAAATGAAAAAAGCCATTGAAGATGAGGATTACACCGTCATCTCCATGGCATAAGAAAGGATGTTTATCATGCAGAAAATCGTAAAAATTGAAGGCATGGGCTGTGCCCATTGCGAAGCAAAGGTCAAAAAGGCTCTGGAGGCCATTCCCGAAGTGGAGAGCGCCCTTGCTTCTCACACCGAGAAGAATGCCGTTGTGACCCTCACCGCCGAGATTGCCGACTCCGTCCTGCTGGACGCTGTCAACGCGCTGGGCAAATTCAAAGCTACCGAGGTCGTTGGCTGATTCTAGTACAAGGCAATAAAAATCGGTCATTGCGAACCAGCGCTGCGGCACCGGTTCGCAATGACCGTTGTTTTTTTACTTTTTCGTCTTGTCAAACATTGCTTTGAAGGCCGGAATGCTGCGGAGGATCATATCATATTCCGCAGCATAGCATACCCGGAAATAGGTCTTGCAGCCGAAACCTTCGCCGGGAACTACCAGCAAATTATACTCTTTTGCCATTTCGCAGTAGGCATTTCCATCGCCGTTGGGAGCCTCAATAAAGAGGTAGAAAGCGCCGTCAGGCTTTGCCACGGTATAACCGATCTCCGTCAGTCCTTCATAGAGAGCACGGCGGTTCTGGTCGTAGCTTTCCAGATCAGGCCGCAGGCCCACACACTCCACAATGGCCTTCTGCCAGATGGAGGGAGCACAGATGTGTCCGCTGGCGCGTCCGGCACCGGCAACAGCCCAGTACAGCCGCTTGCTATCGGTGCAGGAATCGGGAACATAAACATATCCCAGTCGCTCACCGGGCATGGACAGGCACTTGGAGAAGGAGTAGCACACCACGGTATCGGGATAGATATTGGGAATAAAGGGCAGCTCCACACCGCCGTAAACCAGCTCCCGGTAGGGTTCGTCCGAAATGATATAGATGGGGTGGCCGAATTCCCGGCTCTTGCGGGTCAAAAGGGCAGCCAGGTCCTCCAGAGTCTCGCGGGTATAGATGGTGCCCGCGGGGTTATTGGGAGAATTCAGAATCAGCGCCTGGGTATTGGGAGTCAGCTGGGCTTCCACTGCATCCAGACGGATCTGGAAATCCGGGATATCCGCTTCCACCACAATGACCTTCTCGCCGGAAGCTTCGGAGAAGAATTTATACTCCATAAAATAGGGAGCAATGACCATGATCTCCGCATCCTTCACTGCCAGGGCACGGAGAACCGCCACCAGAGCAGGTGCTGCGCCGCAGGTCAGGAACATATTCTCAGCCTTGGCACCACAGCCGAAACGGGCATCCAGATCTGCCGCAATGGCGGCACGGGCCATTTCGTCACCGATGCTGGAGGTATAGCCATGGAGAGCCTTGGAATTCATTTCCCTCAGCATACGAATGGCTGTGTCATTGACTTCCTGGGGTACGGGAATGGAGGGGTTGCCCAGGGTATAGTCGAATACATTTTCGGGGCCGCACTCTTTTGCCTTGGCTCTGCCATACTCAAAAAGCTCACGGATCTTGTTGGGCTGAGCGCCCAAGGAATACATCTGTTCATTTACCATAGTACAAAACATCCTTTTCGTGACTTTGCCCTAGTATATCACGGTTTTCTTTTGGAATCAACATAAAATCCGGTCTGTCGAACCCGACAGACCGGAAATTTTTTACTTAGACATCTTCTTAATGACCATCAGAGCCAGCACCATAGCCACAGCAGCAATGGGCAGGACCACATACCACATCTGCACAAAACCGGAGAGCAGGTATGCCGCAAAGGACACGGCTGCAACCGTCATGGCATAGGGCAGCTGAGTGGAAACATGGGTCACATGCTCGCACTGTGCACCGGCAGAGGACATGATGGTGGTATCGGAAATGGGAGAGCAATGGTCGCCGCAGACGGAGCCGCCCAGGCAAGCGGACATGCCGATCATCATGAGCTCGCTGCCTGCAGGGAACACGGACAGAACGATGGGAATCAGAATGCCGAAGGTACCCCAGGAGGTGCCGGTAGCGAAGGAAATACCGCAGGCAATGAGGAAGATAATAGCGGGCAGGAACCGATGGAGCTGGTCAGCGCCGGCAAGAGCCGTCTTCACGAAGGTATCGGATTCCAGCATGCCGGTCATGGTCTTCAGAGTGGTAGCCATGGTGAGGATCAGAATTGCGGGAACCATGGCATTGAAGCCCTTGGGGAGGCACTCCATAGCATCCTCAAAGGTGATGAGGTTCCGGAACACCAGATAAACGACGGTAAGCACCAGGACAACCACACCGCCCAGAGGCAGGCCGACGGTAGCATCGGTATTGCCGAAGGCACCGGCAAAATCATGGAAATAATCGCCGGGGGTGAAGTACTCGCCCACATAGATCAGAGCCAGAACAGAGATTACGATGAGAGCAGCAATGGGCAGGATCAGATCAATGACCTTGCCGTTGGGATTGCCTTCTTCGCTCTGGGCGGCAGCAGCGCCGTTCACGCCCAGGTTGCCGTTGTTCAGCGCATCCAGCTCGAATCTCTTCATGGGGCCGTAATCAAACTTCATGACTACCAGCGCAATGATAAAGACAAAGGTCAGCAGAGAATAGTAGTTATAGGGAATGGCACGGATAAACAGAGCCAGGGAGGAAATCTCTTCACCGGCTGCATTGGTCACGCCGGAGGTATACTCGGAAACGGCTGCAGCCCAAGAAGAAATGGGTGCGATCATGCAGATGGGAGCGGCAGTTGCGTCGATGAGGTAAGCCAGCTTGGCACGGGAGATCTTCTGGCGGTCGGTAACAGGGCCCATAACGCTGCCCACGGTCAGGCAGTTGAAATAGTCGTCAATGAAGATCAGCACGCCCAGAGCAAAGGTTGCCAGCATAGCGCCGGAACGACTCTTGATGTGGGTCTTTGCCCAGTTGCCGAATGCAGCGGAACCGCCGGTGCGGTTAATGAGGGCAACCAGAACACCCAGCACCACCAGGAATACGAAGATGCCTGCGGTGCCTTCTACAGCACCGATCAGGCCGTCGGTCACCACACAGCTGACGGTATCCACCAGCTTAAACTGGTTGTACAGCATGGAACCAACCATAATGCCCACAAACAGGGAGCTGTAAACTTCCTTGGTAATAAGGGCCAGGGTAATTGCCACCAGGGGCGGCACCAGGGACCAGAAAGTGCCTACAAAGGGATTCTCTCCGGTAGAACCGAAGATCAGGAACAGGGCGATCCAGGCCGCCACCACAACGATCGAACCCAGAACAATGCCGTTTCTCTTTTTCATGTTTTCTTTCCTCCAAAATATTTCCGTATAAAATAGAAAACGCCACAGCAGACGCTGCGGCATAAAGGCAGAAAACCGGAATACGGCTTTGCAATTATCCGATAGCGCTCCACTTTCGTGACAGTACACGGCATATTCTGTCGTATCCCAACCCATGGCTGCCGGAAAACAGGCCACGGATTTCGGTGGTATTCCCTTTCCTGCCGGGCTTTTCCGAGCACCCGTCGGCAGTACTGATGAAGACCACGCCTCTATCTTTGAGGGGATTGTAGCAAAGCGGAAAACACTTGTCAAGTGATGACGTACATTTCTGCTAATATGTGAAAAAAGCCTCCGAAAACGGAGGCTTTTTGGTTATTTTGTAATAAGATTGTAGGTTTCCGGTCTGCGATCTCGGAAAAGGCCCCATGCCAGGCGGTCTGTGTGGCAGGCATCCAGGTCATAGGTATGCAGAAGGATCTCTTCGCAGTCCCGGGAAGCGGATTCCAAAATCTCACCGGTGGCATCGGTCATGAAGGAAGAACCGTAGAAAGTCAGGCTGGAGACTTGCCCTCCGTTTTCCGCACAGGGCTCCACAGTCTCGGTGCCGATGCGGTTGGCGGCAATGACAGGAACCAGATTGCAGCCGGCGTGACCCTGCATACAGCGGCGCCAATGGGGCATGCTGTCGCAGTCCAGCACAGGCTCCGAACCGATGGCGGTGGGATAGAAAATCAGCTCCGCTCCCTGCACGGCAAGAGACCTTGCCGTCTCCGGGAACCACTGATCCCAGCAGATACCGGCGCCGATTCTTCCGAATTTGGTATCAAATACCAGAAATCCCGTATTTCCGGGAGTAAAATAGAACTTCTCCTGGTAATAATGGTCATCGGGAATGTGGGTCTTGCGGTAGATGCCAAGGAGGCTGCCGTCCGCATCAATCCAGGCCAGGGAGTTATACAGAACATTGCCGTCCCGCTCGAAAAAGCTCACCGGCAGCACTACACCCAATTCCTTTGCAAGGCGCAATCCCATTTGCACCGCGGGATGCTCCGAAACCGGCAGGGCATAGGCATAAAAGTCATACCGACGCTGCTGGCAAAAATATTCCCGCTCAAACAGCTCCGGAAGCAGGATCATATTGGCCCCCTGGCTTGCCGCTTTTCTTACCATTTCTTCCGCTTTTTTCAGGTTTTCCTCCAGATTTCTGGAGCACCGCATCTGAATAGCGGCAACGGTTACATTTCTCATAGGCTACTCCTTATTTCGGTATCTGCTGGGTGATACAATGGATATTGCCGCCGCCCAGCAAGATATCCCGGGCATAGATAGGAACAATTTTACGGTCAGGACAAAGCTTTGCCAAAATCTCCTGCGCCCGCCTGTCGCTTTCTTCGTGGATGCCGCCGAAGGCAGGCATCACCACGGAATCATTTGAAAAATAGAAATTCACATAGGATGCTGCCAACCGCTCCCCCACCTCACGGTTGTCCTCGCCCTCGGCAAAGACATAGCCGTTTAGGTCATTTTCCTGCACCAGCACAGGGATATCGGGAATAGGCAGCTTATGCACCTTCAGTTTTCTGCCCCTGGCATCGGTGGCATTTTCCAGAGCCTGCAGGGATGCCATGGACAGCGCATACTGGGGATCTTCCTCGTTATCCGTCCAGGCCAGAACCACCTCACCGGGAGCGATAAATGCACAGGCATTATCCACATGCTCGTCGGTCTCGTCGTTATAGATCCCCCGCGGAATCCACAGGATCTTTTCGGCTCCCAGATAGGCTTTCAGCATTTCCTCGATTTGGGTTTTGCTCAGTTCCGGGTTTCTTCCGGGGCTCAGCAGGCAGCTTTCCGTTGCCAGAATGGTGCCTTCCCCATCGGAGTGGATGGAGCCGCCCTCCAGCACAAAGGGATGGGCATTATAGAGGTTATAGTCAAAGGTCTTGCAGAAAAAGGAATCGAAGGCATCATCCTTCTCCCAATCGGGATAGAGGCCGTTGTATTCTCCGCCCCAGGCATTGAACTGCCAGTCGATGGCACGAACCTCGCCCTTTTCGTTCTTTACAAAGGTTGGAGCTACGTCTCTTGCCCAGGCATCGTTGGTCTCCCCTTCAAAGAGCACAACATTTTCCATACCGCCAACCATTTCCCTGGCAGAGGGATAAGCTTCCGGGCTGGCGCAAAGATACACGGTTTCACTGCCTGCAATGGCAGCAATGACATTTTTGAAGGCTTGTCTTGCCGCCTTTGCCCCATAGGGCCAGGAACCGGGACGCTCCGGCCAGATGAGGATGCAGCCACGATGGGGAGAGAACTCTGCCGGCATGGAAAAGCCGTCAGTTTTGGGTGTTGGTTTCATATCAGGAAAGCCTTCCTTTAAAGTCTTCATAGCCGAATTGCTTCACAATTTCGATGCTGCCATCGGTTCTGAGAATGTCAATATCCGGCAGAGGGATGCCGTTAAAAGTATTATTTTTTACCATGGAATAAATGGCCATATCCTCAAAAATCAGCCGGTCTCCCACAGAAATGGGATTTTCAAAGCTGTAGTCCCCGATGACATCCCCCGCCAGGCAGGTCAGGCTGGACAGGCGGTAGGTGTACTGCTTCTCCCCTGCGGGATAGCCGCCCTGCAGCGGGGGCCGGTAGGGCATCTCCAGCACATCCGGCATGTGGCAGGCAGCGGAAGCATCCAGCACAAGGATATCCATGTCGTTGTGCACGATATCCATGACCTCGGTGACCAGGTAGCCGGCATTCAGCGCAATGGCTTCTCCCGGCTCCAGATACACCTCCACACCGTACTTTTCCCGAATTTCCAGGATCAGATCCACGAGGGTTTCCCGGTCATAATCAGACCGGGTGATGTGGTGACCGCCACCCATATTCAGCCACTTGACCTTGGGGAGAAACTCCCCAAACTGGGCTTCAAAAGCCCGGAAAGTGGTCACAAGATCATCGGAATTCTGCTCGCAAAGGGTGTGGAAATGCAGTCCCTCGATGCCGTTTTCTCCAAAAGCAAGATCCTCCCGGAACTGCTCCCGGGTCACACCCAATCGGGAACCGGGGGCACAGGGATCATAAATCGCATGGTCGCCTTGGGTGGAGCACATGGGATTCACCCGAATACCCACGGAAGTCTCCTTGCAAATGTCCTTGAATTTCTCAAACTGCTGGAAGGAATTGAAGATGATATGGTCGCAAATCTGCACCAGCTCCGCCATGTGCTCCGACTTATAGGCCGGGGCAAAAACATGATTCTCCTTACCCATTTCCTCCTTGCCCAGCCTTGCCTCATAGAGGCCGCTGGCAGTGGTACCGCAGAGGTACTGCCCAATGAGAGGATAGAGTGAAAACATGGAAAATGCCTTTTGGGCAAGCAGAATATGGCAGCCGGATTTTTCCTGCACATCCCGGAGGATTTCCAAATTTTTTATCAGTTTGGCTTCATCTACAATGTAGCAGGGCGTATTGACGGTTTCTAACATAGGTTACTCCACGATCTGGGGGTTCTCGTCTACCACCCAGGGCAGGCCGAACTTGGTGAGCATATCCATGTAGGGATCGGGATCAAACTCTTCCACGGTGAACACACCGTCACGATCCCAGGTCTTGGTGACCACCATGGCAGCGCCGATCATAGCTGGCACACCGGTAGTATAAGAGATCGCCTGTGAGCCGACTTCACGATAGCACTCCTGATGGTCGCAGACATTATAAATGTAGACGGTCTTTTCCTTGCCGTCCTTTTTGCCGGTGAAGATGCAGCCGATGTTGGTCTTGCCCACGGTACGGGGACCCAGGGAGGCAGGATCAGGAAGCAATGCACGGAGGAACTGGATGGGAACGATCTCCTTGCCCTCGTACAAGATGGGAGAGGTGGAGAGCATACCCACATTCTCCAGGCACTTCATGTGGGTCAGATAGCTCTGGCCGAAGGTCATGAAGAAGCGGATACGCTTGACACCGGGAATATTCTTGGCCAGGGACTCGATCTCCTCATGGTGCAGCAGGTACATATCCTTCATGCCCACCTGGGGGAAGTCATACTCCCGCTTGATTTCCATAGGCTTAGTCTCCACCCAATGACCATCCTCCCAGTAGGAGCCGTTGGCAGAAACCTCCCGGAGGTTGATTTCCGGGTTGAAGTTGGTAGCAAAGGGATAGCCGTGGTCGCCGCCGTTGCAGTCCAGGATATCGATGGTATCGATGGTATCGAAATAGTGCTTCAGCGCATAGGCGGTGAACACGCTGGTAACACCGGGGTCAAAACCGGTACCCAGCAGGGCGGTAAGGCCTGCCTCCTTGAACTTGTCGTGGTATGCCCACTGATAGGAATAGTCAAAATAAGCGGTGAAGCCCTTTTCCTGGCAGCGCTTTTCATAGGCAGCCCGCCAGACGGGCTCTTCAATGTCCTCGGGTTCATAGTTGGCGGTATCGACATAGTCCACGCCGCACTCCAGGCAGGCATCCATAATGGTCAGATCCTGGTAAGGCAGGGCAACATTCAGCACGGCATCGGGCTGATAGCTGCGGATGAGATCAACCAGCTCCTCCTTGCTGTCCGCATCCACCTTGGCGGTGGAAATGACAGTCTTGGTGGTAGGCTGCAGCTTCTTCTTCACGGCATCGCATTTGGAAACCGTACGGCTGGCGATCATGATCTCGGAAAAAACCTCGCTGTTCTGGCAGCACTTGGCAATGGCAACGCCGGCAACGCCGCCGCAGCCGATGATCAGCAAACGACTCATAACATATTCTCCTTTATTTCTCTTCTTCTATTAGCATATCCTCCACATACTTGGGGAGCATGAAGGCACCCTTATGGAGGTTTGTCGTATAATACCAGGTTTTGATCTTGCGGTCAGCCCAGCGTTTCTCATCCATGTCCTTCACCGGGTGATACTTTTTGGAAGCAAATCCAAACAGCCAATAGCCGGAGGAACAGGTAGGAATATGGGCCTGATAGACACGGCTCAGCGGGAAGCAATGGCTGGCCTTGCGGTGCATAGCCCGGCAGGTTTCCTCATCCTCGTCATAGAAGGGGGATCCGTGCTGATACACAAGGATTCCGTCCTCCCGGAGGGCACGGTAGCAGTTTCCGTAAAATTCTTTGGTAAAGAGTCCGGCGGTATGCCCCAGGGGATCAATGGCATCATTGATAATGAGGTCATATTCGTCCTGCTTGGTTCTCAGGAACCGCAGGCCATCCCGGCAGTAGAAGTTCACTCTCGGATCATCCAAACCGCAGGCATTGTCCGGGAAAAACTGCTTACAGACCTCCACAAAGGTCTCGTCCGCTTCCACCACATCAATGCACTCGATCTCCTCATAATAGCTGAGCTCTCTGGCAACGCCGCCGTCTCCGCCGCCGATGACCAGCACCTTCTTCACATTGGGATGCACAGCCATAGGAACATGGACGATCATCTCGTCATAGGTAAACTCATCCTTTTCGGAGAAAACAATGTTGCCGTTGGAGCTGATAAATCTTCCGAATCCGTCGGATTCAAACACTGCCAGCTGCTGATATTCCGTCTGACATTCAAACAGCTGCCGTTTCACCTGGATCTCCAGGCTGACGCCGGTGGTATGGGCATCGGCAAAACGTAAATCCATATTGCATCCTCCTTATTCCGCCAGGACATTCAGGCGGTTTACATAGGGATCCTCCGTGCCCTGCATGGAACAGCCCTTCTCTTTGGCATAAATGATATACTCAATGATCTGCTCGGTGATCATCTCACCGGGAGCCAGGATGGGAATTCCGGGAGGATAGCACATGACAAACTCGCTGCAGATCCTGCCTACCGTATTGCGGATGGGCATGGAAACCTTAGGAGAATAGAAAGCCTTCTGGGGAGAAACGCAGACGGTGGGATTGATGTATTCCGCCGCCAGCATAGAGGAAGGATCCCGGGAGTACAGCCGTTTGATATCGGCAAGCGCTCCCACAAGGCGCTCAATATCCTGGATCTTATCTCCGATGGAGACATAAGCCAGCACATTGGAGATATCGCCGAACTCGATCTGAATATCGTATTCATCCCGGAGAATGTCATAAACCTCGATACCTGCCAGACCAATGGCACGGGTATAGATGGAAAGCTTGCTCACATCGAAGTCAAAGACGCTCTTTCCGTTGATCATCTCTCTGCCGAAGGCATCGTAGCCGCCGATGGCATTGATTTCCTGCCGGGCATATTCTGCCATTTCCCGCACTCTGCGGAAGGATTCCTCACCCCGCAGGGCCAGATTCCGCCGGGAAATATCCAGGCTGGACATGAGCAGATAGGATGCGGAGGTAGTCTGGGTCAGACCGATGATCTGGCTCACATATTCCCAGTTGACTGTATGGCTGGTAAGCAAAATAGAGCTCTGGGTGAGGCTGCCGCCGGACTTGTGCATGGAAACGGATGCCATATCCGCCCCAGCTTCCATGGCATTGACCGGACGGTCCTTGCCGAAGTACAGGTGGGTGCCGTGGGCTTCATCTACCAGCACCAGCATATTGTGGGCGTGAGCCAGCTTCACGATGCCCCGAAGATCCGAACAGATGCCATAATAGGTGGGGTTATTCACCAGGACGCAGACCGCATCCGGATTATCCAGAATGGCCTTTTCCAGCTGAGAAAGCTCCATACCCAGGGAAATACCCAGGCGGCTGTCCACCTCCGGGTTCACATAGACAGGAACTGCGCCGTTGAGCACTAAGGCGTTAATGACGCTTTTATGCACATTGCGGGGCAGGATGACCTTCTCTCCGTACTTGCAGGCGGACATGACCATGCTCTGGACGGAGGATGTGGTGCCGCCCACCATAAAGAAGGCATGATCCGCCCCGAAGCATTCCGCAGCCAACTCCTGGGCTTCCCTGATCACCGACATGGGATGATTGAGGTTATCCAGCGGTTTCTGAGAATTCACATCCAGGCTGACACATTTTTCACCTAACAGCTGCACAAGCTCCGGGTTGCCCTGTCCCCGCTTGTGACCGGGAACATCAAAGGGCACCACTCTCCTGCGCTTAAATTTTTCCAATGCTTCATACAGAGGCGCACGCCTCTGCTTTTCCAGATCCATACCATCACCTATTTTCAAAAAAATAAAGGCACAAGTGCAGTACACTTGTGCCTTATCAGTCGACAGAATCCAGAATCTTCCCCGGTATGGGTGCAGATATTCTTTTCTCGAGAGCCCATGCAGCAAAATTACTGTCCCACTCTTATTGACCGTTTCACAAGTGAACTTCTTCCCTCTTGAGGAAGCAACTTATAAAAACTGAGCAAAATGCTCAATCAATAATGCGACAGGTCGCCCTGTCAACTCAGGCATCGTGCCTGGAGTACGATGAGTTTCCTCATCGTAATGTGTGTGGCCTGTCGCCACCCGCGGCAGCTACCCCGCCTGTCCGTATGGGCTTAACCATGAAAATGGTGGGTAATTTTTGCATGAATGGGTTGATTCAATTCATGTGCATTAACGATATCACAATAATTGCCAAAAAGCAAATAGTTTTTTCATTATTCTATTTCCCCATTGCAAATTCGAGGCAGACAAAATATAATAAAAAAAAACGGCAAAGGAGACTGTTATGAAATACGATTTTACCTCCATTATGGATCGCAAGGGCAAGGATGCCATTGCGGTTGACGGCGTTGGCAAGGGCGGTATGTGCCCCGATGCTCCCAAGGAAGGCTTTGATGTCATTCCCATGTGGGTCGCCGATATGAATTTCCCTGCAGTTCCCACCATTCCCGAAGCCATCATCAAGCGCGCACAGCACCCCGCATTCGGCTATTTCGCTCCCACCGAAGAGTACTATAACGGCATCATCGAGTGGCATCGCCGCCGCAACGGCGTGGAGGGTCTGAAGCCCGAGCATATCATCTATGCCAACGGCGTTCTGGGCGGTGTGGTTTCCGCTGCCAATATTCTTTGCTCCAGAGGTGACAAGATCCTGGTACACTCCCCCACCTATGTGGGCTTCACCGGCTCTCTGGGCAACAACGGCTATGATCTGGTACATACGCCCCTGAAGCAGGATGAGAACGGCGTGTGGCGCATGGACTTTGAGGACATGGACAGAAAGATAAAGGACAACAATATTCACTTTGTCATCTTCTGTTCTCCCCACAACCCCTGCGGCAGAGT
>JAZQQD010000158.1:0-2546 GCA_045628895.1 Faecousia sp. | reverse complement strand
CGGTATCCGGGCCTTTACCGCTGCTGTTTACGGCGGCATCGGCTCTAATCCCGCCGCTATGCTGGGCGGGGTTCTGCTGGGCATTATTGAAACCTACAGCAAGGCGTATATTTCTACCCAGTTCTCCGATGCCATCGTGTTCTCTGTTCTGATTGTGATTCTGCTTGTGAAGCCTGCGGGCTTGCTGGGCAAGCAGGTTCAGGAAAAGGTATAAGGTGACGGATATGAAAAAAATTCTCGGCAATAAAAATACCCGTGTCAATCTCTATACCTATCTCGTTGTCACGGTGGCTTATATCGTCATGCAGTCCCTATCTTCTGCCGGTATGCTGAAGAGTACCACAAAGGGCTTCCTGATCCCCGTTTGCTGCTATATCGTACTGGCGGTTTCTCTGAACCTGCTGGTCGGTGTCTGCGGTGAACTGAGCCTGGGCCATGCCGGCTTCATGGGCATCGGTACCTTTACCGGCATCATTACTGCAGCACTGCTCTCCAATGTGATTCCCAACGGAACGGTGCGCCTGGTGGCAGCTATGATCGTGGGCGGTATCTTTGCAGGCGTTTTCGGTTTCCTCATCGGTATTCCGGTTCTCCGTCTTCGCGGTGACTATCTGGCCATCGTGACCCTGGCCTTCGGTGAGATTTTGAAGAATATCATCGGCAACCTCTATGTTGGTACCGACAGCAACGGTTTCCACATGACCTTCAGCTCCAGCGGTCTGGAACTGGCAGAGGGCGGCGTGATGATCGTCTCCGGCCCCCGGGGCGCTACCGGTGTTACCAAGCTTTCCACCTTTGCTGCCGGCTTTGTGCTCATTATGTTTACCCTGTTTGTGGTGCAGAATCTGATCAATTCCAAGGAAGGCAGAGCCATTCGTGCCGTCCGCGATAACCGCATCGCTGCGGAATCCGTGGGCATCAATGTAACTTCCTTCCGCATGAAGGCCTTCGTCATGTCTGCCGTGCTGGCAGGTATGGCAGGCGCCCTCTTTGGTCTGAACTATTCCTCTATTACCGCATCCAAGTTCAGCTTCAATACCTCTATCAACATTCTGGTGTTCGTGGTACTGGGCGGTATGGGCAACATTCTGGGTTCCGTGATTTCCGCAACTGTGCTTTATATCCTACCGGAAGCTATGAGAAGCCTGGCAGATTACCGTATGATTATTTATGCCGTGGTTCTGATCCTGGTAATGCTCTTTACCTGGTCTCCCAAGGCCAATGCCTTCACCGCCCGTGTGAAGGAACGCATTTCCGCAATCTTCAAGAAGGAGGGTGCGACCAATGAGTAATTATTCCAAGGAAATGATCGAGGTTTCCAGCGTCACCCTTCTTCGTGAACAGGATACCCAAAAGCAGCCCGTGCTGGATGTCCGGAATCTGGGCATCGATTTCGGCGGTCTGACTGCGGTGGATGGCTTCTCCATCTCCATGGGTCCCACCGAGATCTCCGGCCTCATCGGCCCCAACGGTGCCGGTAAGACCACCATCTTTAACCTGCTGACCTCCGTGTATCAGCCTACCCGCGGCTCTATTCTGCTGAAGGGCATCGATACCAAGGGTAAGACTGCGGATCAAGTGGCTCGTATGGGCATTGCCCGTACCTTCCAGAATATCCGTCTGTTCGGCAATATGTCCGCTATGGATAATGTCAAGGTGGGCATGCACCACGAGATTCCTTACAGCTTTGTTTCTTCTCTGCTGCATCTGCCTTCCTATCATAAGGCAGAGCGGGAAGCCGATGCCCGTGCCATGGAGCTGCTGGACTTTATGGGTCTGGCGGATGTGGCTGGCAAACAGGCAGGCAGCCTGCCCTACGGCGTGCAGCGCCGTCTGGAGATCGTCCGTGCCCTGGCTACCGATCCTGCACTGATCCTGCTGGATGAGCCTGCTGCCGGTATGAACCCCAGCGAGACTGCAGAGCTGACGGAGCAGATCCGTCGGATCCGCGATACCTTCAACGTTGCTATTTTCCTCATTGAGCATGATATGAACCTGGTTATGAATGTCTGCGAGGCCATCGCTGTGGTCAACTACGGCAAGATCATTGCCAAGGGTACGCCCGATCAGGTGAAAAATGATCCCGCGGTTATCGAAGCCTACCTGGGCAGAAAGGATGGTTAAGTATGCTGAAAATCGATGATATTCATGTGTATTACGGCGCCATCCATGCCATCAAGGGCGTTTCCTTTGAGGTCCATGAAGGCGAAGTGGTTGCCCTGATCGGTGCAAACGGCGCCGGCATAAGCACCATTCTGAAGACCGTTTCCGGTCTGATGCATCCCCGTACCGGTTCCGTCCAGTTCTGCGGACAGGATATTACCCATGTGGACGCCCATAAGCTGGTGAAGCAGGGACTGGCACACGTGCCGGAAGGCCGCCGGATCTTCCTGCAGATGACGGTTCAGGAAAACCTGGAGATGGGCGCTTATACCCGAAAGGAAGTCTCCAAGGAGGATCTGGAAATGGTGTCCCAGCAGTTCCCCCGACTGAAGGGGCGCCGCCGTCAGGTGGCGGGTACCCTTTCCGGTGGTGAGCAGCAGATG
>JAZQQD010000157.1:0-5418 GCA_045628895.1 Faecousia sp. | reverse complement strand
TCGTTCATCTGACCGTAGACCATGGCGGTCTTCTTGATAACGCCGGATTCCGTCATTTCGTTGTACAGGTCATTACCCTCACGGGTACGCTCACCAACGCCGGTAAACACGGAATAGCCGTTATGTGCGGTGGCGATGTTGTAGATCAGCTCCTGAATCAGGACGGTCTTGCCAACACCAGCGCCGCCGAACAGACCAATCTTACCGCCCTTTGCGTAGGGGCAGATCAGGTCGATGACCTTGATTCCGGTTTCCAGAATCTCGGTAGCAGGCTCCTGCTCATCATAGGCAGGGGCGGGACGGTGAATAGGCCAACGCTCAATGCTCTCGTCGACCTGGCCCTTGTTATCGATGGTCTGGCCCAGCAGGTTGAAGACACGGCCAAGGCACTCTTCACCAACGGGAACGCTGATGGGTGCACCGGTGTCAATGGCTTCCATACCGCGCTGGAGACCGTCGGTAGAGCTCATGGCAATGCAGCGGACAACATTGTCGCCGATATGCTGCGCAACCTCGGAAACGATGGTGCTGTCACCATGTGGAATCTCAATAGCGCTGAGCAGTTCGGGAAGCTGACCGTCTGCAAAGCGAATGTCCAGAACAGGGCCCATGATCTGAGTCACGGTTCCAATATTTTTGGCCACTCTATTTCATCTCCTTGTGTAGAATCAGGCGCACTTAAGCACCTGCAACGATTTCGGTAATTTCCTGAGTGATGGCTGCCTGACGTGCCTGGTTGTACTCCAGGCTCAGGTCGGCAATCATATCCTCAGCGTTGGAGGTAGCGGCATCCATGGCGGTACGGCGGGCAGCCTGCTCGGAGGCACGGCTCTCGCACAGAGCACCGTAGATAACACCACCCAGATATTCGGGAACGATGGAAGCAAAAACTTCCTCGCTGCTGGGCTCATAGAGAATATCACTTCCGGTGGAGCCTTTGATCTTCTCTTCATCTGCGGCAAGGGGCAGCAGACGAATGGAGGAGGGCACCTGGGAGAGGACGGACACGAAGTTGGTGTAGGCAATCCGTACCTCGTCATACTCGCCGGAGAGGAATCCCTGGCAGAGCTGCTTTGCAATGGAGAAGCAATCTCCGATGGATACGGCAGCGGCATCCGCATAAAGGGTCGTAATGGTGGAAATCTTTCGGGAGGCAAAGTAATCCAGACTCTTCTTGCCGATGGGCAGGATCTGGGGTTCCTTCTCTGCAACCTCGGATTGCACCAGCTTCATGACATTGCTGTTGTAACCTCCGGCCAAGCCGCGGTCACCGGCAATGACAACGTATGCCACTTTCTTTCCCTCCCGCTTTTCCAGATAAGGGGAAGAGAAATCCCGGTTTTTCTCCACAATATCATGAATGGTAGCGTAGAGAATTTCAAAATAAGGACGGGAGTTTTCCACACGAGCCTGCGCATGGCGAAGCTTGGAGGCAGCAACCATTTCCATGGCTTTTGTGATCTGCTTGGTGCTTTCCATGCTGCGGATCCGGGTTTTGATATCCTTGGTAGATACACCGGCCATGCTGGTATCTCCTTTCCTTATTCTGTGGTATTAAACTCAGTCAGCAGCTCGGTAAGAGCGGTTTTCAGAGTTTCTTCCGTATCCTTTTCCAGCTTGCCGGTGGTACGGATGGCAGTCAGTACGCTTTCATAGCGGTTGTCCATGAACTGGTACAGACGGGTCTCGAAACCGGGAATCTGGGAAACGGAGAGCTTATTCAGATAGCCGTTAACAACGGCATAAAGGATGCAAACCTGATGAGCAACTTCCACGGGACTGCCGTTTCTCTGTTTCAGCACTTCCACGATGCGCTCACCAAGGGCAAGACGTGCCTTGGTATCGGCATCCAGATCGGAACCGAACTGAGCGAAGCTCTGCAGCTCGCGGTACTGGGAGTAGAGCAGCTTCAGAGAGCCGGCAACCTTCTTCATGGCCTTGATCTGAGCATCGCCGCCGACACGGGAGACGGAAATACCGGGGTTCACGGCGGGCATAATGCCGGAGTTGAAGAGCTCGGATTCCAGGAAGATCTGGCCATCGGTGATGGAGATAACGTTGGTGGGAATATAAGCGGAAACGTCGCCAGCCTGGGTTTCGATGATGGGCAGAGCGGTCAGACTGCCGCCGCCCTTCTCGGGAGACATGTGTGCTGCACGTTCCAGCAGTCTGGAGTGGAGGTAGAAAACGTCGCCGGGATAGGCTTCACGTCCGGGGGGACGGCGAATCAGAAGGGAAATGGCACGGTATGCCACGGCGTGCTTGGAGAGGTCATCGTAAATGACCAGCACGTCCTTGCCCTGATTCATGAAGTATTCGCCCATGGTGCAGCCGGAGTAGGGGGCAATGTACTGCATGGGAGCCAGCTCGGATGCAGAGGCTGCAACAACAATGGTATAGTCCATGGCACCGCCAACGGTCAGGTTCTCAACCAGCTGTGCGATGGTGGAACGCTTCTGACCGATTGCCACGTAGATACAGATCACATCCTTACCCTTCTGGTTCAGAATGGTATCGGTAGCGATGGTGGTCTTACCGGTCTGACGGTCGCCGATGATCAGCTCACGCTGACCGCGGCCGATGGGAATCATAGAGTCAATGGCCTTGATACCGGTCTGCAGAGGCTTATTGACGTGCTCACGGTCAATAATGCCGGGAGCGGGAGATTCAATAGGCATATAGGCAGCTGCGGTGATCGGGCCCTTGCCGTCGATGGGCTCGCCCAGGGCGTTGACAACCCGGCCGATGAGGCTTTCGCCCACGGGCACGGAAACAACGCGTCCGGTACGCTTTACGGTGTCGCCTTCCTTGATACCCTGGTCGGTACCCAGAATAACGACGGAAACGGTATCCTCTTCCAGGTTCTGAGCCATGCCGTAGGAGCCGTTGGGGAATTCCACCAGCTCACCGGCCATACACTTGTCCAGACCGGATACCTTTGCAATGCCGTCACCGACCAGGATGACTACGCCGGTCTCGGACTGCTCCAGCTTGTTAGCGTAGTTCTTGATCTGGTTGCGGATTATTTTTGTAATTTCTTCGGGTTTGAGTTCCATACTGTCCCTGCTTTCTAAATCAGAGTACGGTGCTGCCAAGCAGCTCAGAGATGGCCTTCAGACGGTGGGTGACGGTGTCATCCAGCTGCTTGCCATCGAAGTCCAGGCGGATACCGCCGAGACATTTGGGATCCACACGATTGGAAAGATCGATCTTCTTTCCCAGCATGGTGCCCAGCTTTTCCTGCAGACGCGCTTCCTGCTGCTCCGACAGGGGAACGGCAGTAACGGCGGTGACAGGAACGATTCCCATATCCCGGTTATAGTGGCCGCGATAGGCGTCACAGCAACCGGAAAACTGAGCAATATAGCCCTTTTCTGTGAGGATTTTCAGAAAATTCAGCACAAAGGGATGCACACTCCCGGAAAAACTGTCATCCAGGATCTGGGTGCGCTGTTCCTTGGGAATGTTGGGACTGCCCAGCAGCTTCAGAAAATCCGGATTTTCGCCAAAGCTTTTCTGAAGCACGGTGAGTTCGTCCAGAATTTGAGACAGGAGGTTTTCCTCCTGGGCAAGGCCATAGATTGCCTCGCCGTAAACGCTTGCAATCTGGTTCATATTATTCACCCAGCTCGTCGATAAAGCGATTGATGAGCTGCTCCTGATCGGCAGCGTTCAGCTCCCTCTCAACGACCTTTCCGGCAATTGCCATTGCCAGATCGGAGATCTCGTTCTTGGCATCCAGAATCGCCTTTTCCTTTTCCATGGCGATCTCGGCAGAAGCCTTGTTCATGATCTGGGCAGCCTGCTGCTGTGCCTGACCGATGATGCCTTCGCTGCGTTCTGCAGCAGCCTTCTGGGCGTTTTCCAGAATGGTTTCTGCCTGAGCCTTGGCCTGGAGCATATTCTGCTCATAGGTAGCCTTAATGGTCATGGCTTCTTCTTTTGCAGCCTGAGCATCGTTTATCTGCTGATCCGCAGCCTTGCGGCGCTGATCCAGCACAGCCAGAATCTTATCCAGGAAGAACCGCTTGATGATATAAAGCTGTACAAACAGATTGCAGATTGTGGCGATGAGCGTCAGAGGCTCAACAGCCACCAGCGACTGATAAACTGACATTGATTTGCCTCCTTCCGGAGATATTTCTGATTTCCGAAGAGGGAAATCAACCCAGGAACTTCATGAACTGACCGGGTGCGAAGAAGATCAGCAGAAGACCGGTAACGAAGCCGTAAATACCGGTGGTCTCGGAAAGAGCAACACCGAGGATCAGGGTGCTGGTCACATCACCCTTGCACTCGGGCTGACGGCCGATGGCTTCACAGGCACGGGCAACAGCGTTACCTTCGCCAATACCAGGGCCAATACCTGCAATAAGGGAAAGACCGGCGCCGATGGCGCAGCCGCAAAGAGCGATACCTTTTGCCAAAACCTGATAGTCTTGCATAATAAATGCCTCCTAAAATAAATGGTGTGTCTATTCAAATGGTGCAGGATTAGTCTCCGGCAGCCTGTTTGATGAAGATAGTGGTGAGGGTGCAGAAAATGAATGCCTGGATGCAGCCGCCGAACCAGTCAAAGTAGAAGCTGGTGATGGCGGGAATACCCACAGTGAGGTAGGGGAACTTGGCGAAGACTCCGCCGAGGCTGTTCAGCAGTCCCAGAACGCCCAGAACGGCAAGCACGATGCCGACGATCTTGAGACCTTTCTTGCCGTTCTTCTTTCCCAGGAAGAAAAGTCCGATGCCGCCCAGAGCAAAGACAATGGCGACGAATTTCACAGAACCCAGCAGAGAGAACAGGCCGTAGCTGGCGGCGGTCAGAGCACCGTAGATCAGTGCGCTGATGACGGTGCCGGAAAGAATGTTGCCGAAATGACGGCAGGCCATACTGATGGGAGTGAAGAGCTCGGACATGACATTGATGGGAGCCATAACGAAGATGGGATCCAGGAAGCCCTTCAGATAGCCGCCGATGCCGGAGGACTTGATCTTGTGATAGGTGATGATGATGAACACCACCAGTGCCCAGCCAAGCTCGGTCATCAGGTCGGCCGTGGGACTCCAGATGCCCAGTAAGCTGATGAGGTTGGAGATCACGCTGGTGATAAAGATTGTTGCCACCAGAGGAATGTAGCGGTCAAAATTCACTCCCATGTTGCCATGGACAAAATTCACGATCGAAGTGACGGCCATCTCTGCAACCGCCTGCTTGCGGGAGATGCCCGTTACCTTCAGGCCGTGGCTGAGCCAGAGACACAGACCGGTGATGATGAGCATGACCAGCCAGCTGACAACCAGTGTCTGGGTGATGTGAACGGTTCCGAACAGCGGCACATTCTCTATGGTGTACAGAATCTTTGCGCCATTGATTGACATTTCCATATAGCAAATTCACCTCGTATGATGTATGGGGCTTAC
>JAZQQD010000156.1:0-51111 GCA_045628895.1 Faecousia sp. | reverse complement strand
CGCCTGGAACAGAAATACCGCCCGGTATGCGCTGTTCCAGCCGAATCCCAAGGTCAGGACCTGCCCCATGACGGCAGGGCCGATCATGGTTCCCACACCCCACATGCAATGCAGCCAGCTCATATGGCGGCTCGCATAATGCACCGCCACGTAATTATTGAGGGCTGCATCCACACCGCCGGCACCCAGTCCATAAGGAATTGCCCAGAAAATCAGCATCCAGAATTTGCTGCTGGCGGAAAAGCCAAAGAGGGCTAAGGCGGTTGTAGCCACGCTGACAGCCGTCACCGTACCCACACCGAACTTTTTGGTCATGCGGTCACTGACCAGACTGGAAACGATGGTTCCGCCTGCAATGACCATGGACACGATGCCCGCATAGGAAAGGGGCACCGCCATGTTCTGATACATGGATGGCCAGGCTGCGCCAAGCAGCGGATCCGGCAGGCCCAGACTGATAAACGAAATATAAATCAAAAACAGCATATTTTCTCCAAAAGTCCCCTGAAGGATTCCCTTCAGGGGAGCAATCAATTGTGAAACAGCATCGGAAGAAATTCCTTCAGACAGATCCGCCAGGTGCGCCATTCGTGTGCGCCGGGCAGAATCCTGCGGATATGCTGAGGCCACTTTTCCGTGCTCAGCCCAAGCCCATCCAGAAGGGCGTCATCCTCCAGGAAGTTTTTCATAAAGGGATCCGTTTCTCCGATGGCCCGATAAAACACCCGATAACGGCTCTGTATATCCGATTCGGACAGGGCATCCAGATGGGTCTCCCGCTGACCGGGCCCCACAAACAGATTGTGCAGAAAACCGGAGAAGATGCCCACATAGGCAAAGAGCTCAGGATGGTTCAGGGTCGTAATGCTGGTCTGCATAGATCCCATGGACAGGCCTGCCATCGCGCGGTTTTCCTTGCCGGGGAGGGTGCGGTAACGCTCTTCGATCATTGGAATACAGTCTTCCACAAGAAGCTGCTCCATCAGACCCGCTTCCAGACGGCGTCCCAGATCCGCATCCTCTACGGTAACCATGCCGTCATTCATCACCACAAGCATGGGGACAGCCTTGCCCTCTGCCAGGAGATTGTCCAGAATAAAGTTCATCTTACCCTGCCAGACCCAGCAATTTTCATTTTCGCCGTGGCCATGCTGCAGATACAGCACCGGATAGCTTTCTGTACTCTTGCCATAGCCGGGAGGGGCATAAACCAGGCAGCTTTCAAATCTGCCGGTGGTTTTGGAGAAATAGTACTCCCGGCAAACGCTGCCGTGGGGCACATCCCGGATTTCCACCTCGGGCACATCCGGGTCGGGTACATCAATGCAGTTCATAGGTCTGCAGGCACCGTAGCCCATGGGAGCCGTGGGATTCATAACCTCCACCCCATCGACAAAGAAGGTCAGCGGGCGAAAGCCGGGGCCATGGTTGGGAATGGTACCCAGCCAAAGTCCGTTTTCCTGTTTTTCAAGGGCAGTTTCCTCTTCCAGATCCCGCACCGTGACGGATGCAGCGTCCGGCCCATAGAAGGACACGGCAATGGATCCGTCCGGCTGCACCAGAGCGCCGCTGGGAATTCTGCGATCGGGCGCAATGCTGCCCCGGATTCCCCGGTCCATGCCGAGGATCGTCTGCTCATGAAAGGCAATGGATCTTGCCAAATAACTCTGATTCATAAATATTCCTCAGTTGATCCGCAGCCCTGTCTCCCCGTCGAAAAGGTGCACCTTTTCAGTACGCAGGGCAATTTTCATTTTCTGATCCTTGAAGAGGCCTTCCGCTTCCTCGGATTGCACCACGGCGATGACCTTCTGCTCACCGACCTGCAGATGCAGATTGGTCTCGGTGCCCAAAGGCTCCGAATATTTCAGCACGGCATCCACGCCCACCGGAGTCTTTACCGCGATATGTACCGGGCGAACACCGGCAATCACGGTTTTTCCGTCCCAGACAGGATCCAGCTGCGCAGGAAGGTTCCAACTGCCACCCAGCAACTCCAGCTGCCAGCCGGAGCTCGTGCGGTGCAGGGTTCCTTCCCGGTACATATTCATAGCCGGTGTACCCACAAAAGAGGCAACGAAGGCATTCTGCGGACGGTTATAGAGGTCTCTGGGACTGCCGATCTGCTGGATAATGCCGTCCCGCAGCACCATGATTTTGGTGCCCAGCGCCATTGCCTCCATCTGGTCATGGGTCACATAAATGAAGGTCGTACCCAGTTCCCGGTGAAGCTTTGCCACGACCTCCCGCATTTTCTGCCGGAGGGCAACATCCAGGTTGGAGAAGGGCTCATCCATCAGAAAGAGTTTGGGCTTTCGGATAATGGCTCGGGCAATGGCAACCCGCTGCTGCTGACCGCCGGAAAGCTCCTTGGGCATACGGTCCAGGAGGTTTTCAATTCCCAGAATTTCCGCAGTTTTCCGCACCATTTCCTCCAGCTGTGCTCTGGGAATATGCTGATTGCGCAGGGTAAACGCGATATTATCAAAAACAGTAAAATGGGGATACAGAGAATAATTCTGGAACACCATGGCGATGTCCCGCTCTTCCGGGTTTTTCTCCAACACGGATTTTCCATCCACAAGGATGTCACCTGCGGACACATCCTCCAGGCCTGCAATCATGCGAAGAAGCGTGGATTTTCCGCTGCCGGATTGACCCAGAATCACCAAAAATTCCCCATGCTCCACACTCAGGCTCACATTCTGCAGGGCAAGCACACCCTCGTTGGTGGTATAGGGCTGTGCCTTTTCCACTGCCAGAGCTTCCCTGGCTTTTTTCCGGCCAAAAATGCTGCGATTGGGATCGGTAAACGGGTAAACCTTTACCAGATTCATTAGTTCCAATTCTGCCATAAATCAATCCTCATCCAGCTGCCGGTCCATGGAAAGAGCCGACATAGAATCTTCGGTGTCATCCGCAGCCTGCTCGCCTGCAGTATCCTCCTGCCTGCTGTTGTCAAACAGGGAAAGTGCTTTCTCCATGCCGGTGCAGGTCATATCCGCAAACAGGCCGGGGGTGATCATCAGCACCATGGGGAAATAGTCGGTCAGAAATGCCACCACAAACAGCAGAACCAGCATTCCCAGAGAGCGGACCATACGCTGAGAGGACAAGAAGAGCGCCATGCGGATATACATGGTGACCTTACCCTCAAACCGGGACAGCACCGGGGGCAGATACAGAATCATCATGGCCCAGAACAGCATCAGCACCATGCCGATCAGCATATAAACCAGGCCGAAAATGCCTTCCATCTGGCGGCCAAAATCCACACAAGTGAACAGGACAAAGCCGGATGCCAGCACAATCAGATTCAGGATTACGCCCATTTTCAGATTGCTGATAAAGGTCCGCACAAAATCCCGAAAAATTCCGCTGCCGCGTCCCCGAATGATCTTGGTCGTGGTATGGAACATTGCCGCACTGGCGGGGATCATGGTCACCACCGGAATGCAGCAAACGACCCACATCAGACTCA
Organism: Faecousia sp.; assembly: GCA_045628895.1. Lineage (GTDB taxonomy): Bacteria > Bacillota > Clostridia > Oscillospirales > Oscillospiraceae > Faecousia. The sequence continues at coordinate 47,630 of JAZQQD010000156.1, read as the reverse complement.
CCAGCATCATATTGGCAATTTTCGTACAAAAGGTCACCAGCGGACCATCATAACTGAAAATACTACCCATTGGGGTACCTCCGAGAAAAACTTATTTTGCAGCCTTGGGCGTGGTATCTACGGTTGCGCCCGCAGGCACATGAAAGCACTCGCCCATGCTGCCGATCCACACATCTGTAGCAGTGGGATTATAGACCATACAGCCATCTGCGCTGTACATAAGGCTCTTGTAAGCGGTGATATACTCCACGATCTCACCGTTGGTTGCAAACCAGATATCCTCCTTGAACGAAGATACATAGGAGACGAACTCCTCGATCACGTTCCAGTTGTCGTCGGAATCAAATTCGTAGGCATGGCCCCAGAGGTAGAACAGCTTGCCCTTGGGGAAGAAGCTCTTGCCCTCGCAGAATTCCTTTGCCAGCTCCATGAGCTTGGGATCGTTGTGGTGGCAGGTGGCATCCCAGGTAAGGAAATCCTCAGGAATATCAAACTTGCCGGTGGAGACCACGGTACGGGCACTGCGGTAGCCGGCCATATACAGGAGGTTCTTGACCGTCTCATTCCAGGTGCCGAAGGGATAGGCAAAGCTGCGGACCAGTTTTCCGGTCAGCTGTTCCAGCTGACGGCGGTCCTCAATGATCTCATACATAGCCGCAGGAGCACCCAGGCCGGGAAGGTCGGAATGCCACAGGCTGTGTCCGGCAACCTCATGACCGGCATACAGTTCCTTCACTTCCTCGGGCTGCACCTTGGAAATATCCACTTCCCTGCCAACCTTGAAGGCAAAGCTTCCCTCATAACCCAGCACGCCTGCGCCCAGATTAAAGGTACACTTCACGCCGTATTCATTCAGCAGCTTCACCAGTCGGCGGTCCTGCACCACGCCGTCATCATAGCTGAGAGTCAGCGCCTTGGTCTTACCGCCCGGGAAAACAGGAAAATGAAACTTTTTGTTGTCTTTTGTCATGATTTATACCTCACAGAACCACTTTGAAGGGACGAACCGGCAGATTGACGCTGTTATACAGGTTTGCCTTGCAATAGCAGATCTGGCAGTAGTTCACTTCCACCCGAGCATCCTCGGTAATCGCATCGGAAAGGATGGAAACCACATCTTCATATACTTCGATCTTGGGGTCTGTCTTCTGACCGTTGACAAGGACAGCAAAGCCTTCTGCGGTCTCGCCTTCCACATACAAGCCGTCTACGCTATGCAGGAAACGGATGGTAATCTCTCCATTTTCCTTGGCTGCGGAAACCACCTCAGGGCTTTCACACTCTACATCCACACCATAGACATGGCTAAGAGCCTGCAGACCCATGCGCTCGCCTACCGGCTTCTTGCGCTTGGGATGAATGTCAAACTCACTGCCCACATCAAAGGTCACCACATGGTAGACACCGGGAACGACCTTGGTAATGTACTCCTGTACAGCACGGATCTCGGTAAAGTCCAGGTCCTCACGACCCTTACCGGGGTTATATGCCGCCAGCTGTGCCTGAATGAAGGGCAGTTCCTCCCCCCATTTGTCACGCCAGCAGCGCACCATCTGGGCATAGAGGCGGCAGTACATTTCTGCCTTAGCAGCATCCTCTTCACCCTGGTACCAGATGACACCGGCACAGGTATAGGGCATAACGGTCTCCAGCATGGTATGGTAGATACCGCAGGAACGGAACTGGCTGTAAGGAGCGTACTTCGTTCTGCGGAAATACTTCATTCTTTCCTCATCCATGGGGAAATTCAGGGGTCCCTTTATTTCGTTGGACATGAACTTCATCATACCGGCAACTGCCTCGGGGCTGTGGCTCTGCTTGCCCTGTTCCCGGAACTTGGCAAAATCCTCCTCCAGGGAATCCACAGCAGCGGCAGTTCTGTTCAGTTCCATATAGTAATCCAGTTCATCGGTGAGGTATTCCTCCGCAAGCCAGGCTGCGGCAGAGCTGCCGCCCCAGTTGCAGCCCAGGACTGCCACAGGAACATCCCCAATTTTCTCCCGAATCTTCCGGGAGAAATAGAAGCCAACTGCGGAAAAATAACCCACATCACCGGGCAGGGCCTTGCGCCATACACCCTCGGAGGAATGATCCTCATTTTCCAGCTGGCCTTCGTAGCTGACCTTGGGAACCTCATAAAAACGAATATTGGGCTCATTGACGGTTTCCAGCACTTCGGCCCGATCGGCATCGCACATCAGCAGGAATTCCATATTGGACTGACCAGCACCGATCCACACTTCGCCCACGGCAACATCGGTAAGTACGATCTCTTCGTCCAGATCATTTTTGGCAGTCAACGTCAGGCCGGCAGCAGCTTCCATGGCAGGAAGTTTCACCATCCACTTTCCGTTTTCAACAGCAGCCGACGCAGATACCTCTCCCAGGCTAACAGTAACGGTTGCAGCCTTCTCTTCCGTTCCCCAAACAGCAATGGGCTTTCTGCGCTGCAATACACAGCAAGATGCAAATACAGGTGCGAATTTCATAGAATGACCTCCTAATTGAAATCGAATATATACTCTTTTAAAAACTACTTCCATCATAACATAGTTTTTAAAAAAATCTACATTCTTTCCCTTATTTTCACGAAACCTGCACCGGCAGAAGCCGGTGCAGGTTCAAAAGCATATAATAGAGAGGGAGAATTAGCCCTTAACGCCGCCGACGACCATACCCTTAACCAGCTGCTTCTGGATGAAGGGATAGACCAGCAGGATGGGCAGGATGGCAATGATAGCGATAGCCATACGAGCACCTTCTGTAGGCATGGACATGGAAGCCAGAGTTGCGGACTCGGCTGCAGCATCGGAGGACTTCAGGAATGCGATGTTATCCATCAGCTTCTTCAGATACACCTGAATGGTGTACAGCTTGGGCTCATTGATGTAATACAGGCCGTTGGTCCAGTTGTTCCAGTAACCCAGAGCTGCAAACAGACCAATGGTGGTCAGAACAGGCTTGGACAGAGGAACCATGATGCCGGTGTAGATACGCATATCGGAAGCGCCGTCGATACGGGCAGCCTCGATGATGGAGTAGGGAATGTTTGCGTTGTAGTAGTTACGAACCATCAGAACGTTCATAGCACCCATGAGGCCGCCGGGAACGATGTAGGCCCACAGGGTGTTCTTAATGCCGAACACGCGGGTCCAGATGATGTAGCTGGCAGTCAGACCACCATTAAACATAACGGTGAAGAACACGAAGAATGCGAAGAAGTTACGCAGCTTGAAGTCCTTGCGGCTCAAAGGATAAGCGAACAAGGAAGTCAGCACCAGGTTGCCGATGGTACCGACAACGGTGACCAGAATGGTCAGTGCGTAGCAGCGGCCGATGGTGTAACGCTTTGCCCACATATACTCATAAGCGGCAGAGGAGAATTCCTTGGGCCAGAAGTTATAGCCAAACTTCGTCAGAGAAGCTTCGGAGGAGACGGAGATGGACAGCATCAGAAAGAAAGGAACGACACAGTAGATAGCCAGAATGACCATCAGCGTCATGGCGACATTATGGAATGCACGTTCGTCCTTAATGGCAGGAGCCTTTGTTTTACTCATAATATCACCTCTTTCTTAGAACAGTGCGCTTTCGGGATCAACGACCCGAACAAAAGCGTTGGACAGAACAACCAGAATGAAGCCCAGAACAGCCTGGAACACGGAAGCAGCAGAGGACATACCTACATTCTGCAGCTCCAGCAGAGCACGATAAACATAGGTATCGATGGTCTGGGTGGTGGCGTTCAGCATACCGGAGTTCAGAGGAACCTGATAGAACAGACCGAAGTCAGAGTTAAAGATCTTACCAATGGACATCAGGAGCATCAGGATCATCATGGGCTTCAGCATGGGCAGAGTAATGAACCAGATCTGCTTCAGCTTGCTTGCGCCATCAATACGGGCAGACTCATACAGGCCCTTGTCAATACCGCCGATGGAAGCCATGTAAATGATGGAGGACTGGCCGGAGTTCTGCCAGAAGTGAACAATGGTCAGAATGAAGGGCCAGTACTTGGCAACCTTATACCAGTTGACAGGATTGTTGGGAATAATGAACTTGTTTACGAAACCATAGCTGTTGCTGAGGAATGCGTAAACGATGAAGGACAGGATAACTGCGGAAACCATGGAGGGGAAGCAAATAACAGGCTGGATGACCTTTGCAATGGGACGGCTGGCAATTTCAGCCATGCAAAGAGCAATGCCAACAGCAATGACCATGCCCATAGCGATCCACACGATGTTATACAGCAAAGTATTGCGGATCATGATGAATGCGTCCTTGGTTGCAAACAAGAACTCGAAGTTCTTCAGGCCATACCACTCGGATGCGAAGATACCGATGGAGAAATTGACCTTCTTAAAGGCAATGAGGATACCGAACATGGGCAGATAGTTGTTGCAGATCATGTAGATAATGCCAGGCAGCATCATCATGTACAGCGGGATCATCCGCTTGATATTGGCTACGCGGTTTGCCTTCTTCTTCTGGGCAAGCAAATCATCGTAGTTCGCCGGGGTAGTCGGGGTACTATTAGGCATACGAACCCTCTCCTCTTCTTTTATGATACACATATTGTACATTTTTTTGCTTCTGTGTGCTTTCAAAAAAGTACATAGCAGTTTGCTTTTTGTAAGAAATCTGTCTTTTGCTATCATGCATTTTTTAGTAAAAAATGCAGGCCCGAAGGCCTGCACTTTTTATTAATTTAGGTAAAGTCTCTCTTACTTGGAAGCCAGCCAAGCGTCAACCTGAGCCTGGTAGTCAGCGATGATGTCGTTGATACCGGCGGTCTCCAGCTCGGACAGGAACTGAGGCAGGACTTCGTCAGGATTGACGTCGCCGTAGGTCAGAGCCTTGAAGTAGGTGTTGTAAATGTTGTTTACAGCAGCATACTGAGTGGAGATGTTAGCATTGCTGGGGATGAAGCCGAACAGAGGAGGATACCAAGCGTTGTCGATCAGTTCCTTCATGAAGACCTTATCAGCCTCGGAGGTGTTGCCGTCGAAGCCGTAGAGCAGGAACTGGTTGCCGAATGCACCACAGGTGTACAGAGCGGTGTAAGGAACAGTGTTGATGTCCAGGCCTTCGGGATACTCGATGGAGGTGTGGCCCTCGTTCCAGACGAAGTCACGGCCTTCCAGACCATAGATCAGGGTGGAAGCAATGAACTCATCAGTCCAGATCAGGTTCATCATCTTAGCAGCAGCGCTGGGGTTGGTGGAGGTGTAGGGGATGCCGTAAACCAGGGCGTTGGTGGTCATGTCGGAGGTAGCGATCTCAACAGCACCGAACTCAGCGCCGTAGGTGTTGTTCATGGTGAACATCTGCTCGATGGTCTCGATGGAGTAAGCATGGCCCATGATAACGCCCTTGCAAGCGCCGGACATGATCAGAGCGTCATGGCTCTGGGTGTTCTCGGAACCTTCGGGATCAGCATAGCCCTTCTGACGATGCTCGTAAGCAACGCGGCAGGACTCCTGGAAAGCCTCGGTGGTGAAGTAGTTCACCAGAGTGGTGGAATCACCAACGGTAGCAATAAAGCTACCAACGTTAGAGGTGTGATCCAGGAAGTTGTACATGGAGCAGTACTGGTTGCAGTAAACCTCGAACTTCTCATCGGGCCACTCGGCCTTCTGAGCTGCGAACAGGTCATCCAGATCCTTGATGTTCTTGATGGTGCTCATGTCGTAGCCTTCAGGAACGTAGTTCTTGTCGTAGATGTACTTCCAGGACAGAACCTGGCCCTTGTAGCAGGGGATAGCCCAAACGTGGCCGTCGATGGTGCCGCAGATCAGCCAATCCTTGACATACTCAACAGCGCCGGCCAGCTCATTGCCTACCATGTCGGTCAGGTCGGTCAGGTAGCCGTTGTCAACAGCAGCGCCCAGAGGACCGGTGTAGATGATGTCCATCTTTTCGCCGGAAGCCAGGCCCATGCCGATGTCATCGGTGTAGGTGAACAGAGAGCACAGCTCGAGCTCCAGCTCGAAGTCAGTAACGCCCAGAGTTTCCTTCATGTAGTTGTTGATGGCGTCCTCAACAGACTTGACAGCCTCAGTGCTGGGGATGGTCATCATGGTGGGGAACTTCATCTTTACGCGATAAACTTCTCCGGTGGTAGCAGGTGCTTCAGTAGCGGGGGTTTCATTGCCGCTGGTGGCAGGAGCCTCAGTAGCAGGTGCGTTGGTAGCAGCAGGAGTCTCAGTCTTGCCGCCGCAAGCGACCAGACCGATTACCATAACAGCAACCAGCAGAAGAGCAACGATCTTCTTCATTGTATTTCCTCCTTGAAATATTTTGCGTGATTACGCACAGTTATAATGTCATTTTTCGGAATTCTTTTCATTTGAAATCCCATGTACTTTTTTCTAAATTGTACGGTTATTTCAAAAAGGCGATTTGTTCTTTTAAAAAAGTACAAATCACCTTTTAAAAATATACGCTTTAGGGATTCGTCGCCAGCAATCCGCTCAAAACCGCGAAGGCTTCCTCCAAATTCTGGGCCTGAGATGCAATACCCGCAATCACATCCTCGGAGTAGTATCCGGCCTCATGCAGCGCCGATCCCTTGCGGAGCCACACGCCGCCGATATAGCTGTCGCCGTTTTCCGTCTCCACCAGATACAGGTCGTTGGCATACTTCTCTTTCAGTTCCGGAGAAAGCAGAATACCCACATTCTCAAATCCGCCCTGCTGGGTATACATGTCAAAAACAGGCTGATCCGCCACGAACAGATCCAGATCGCCGATGAGGAACTGGGCCGCCAGCACCTGAAGAGTGGTCGTATCGCTGTCCGCTCCCTCGCCTAAATGCACTGTATAGTTGCACTCCACCGCAATATCATAGGTATCCATGTCAAAGCCGGCATCCGAAAGGATCTCCTCCATGCAGGCGCTGCTCTCCGCCGGGTAGGAATTGACGAAGATCGCGTACATATTGATCTTCCCTCTCGTCAGGCTTGTGCTAACGGTGTAACCCACTGCGAAAAGGATGAAGAGAATCACAATAATGGGAATTTTATAATAATCCCAGATATACTCCCAGCGTTCGCCGCCCTTCAGCGCTTTAATGGTCTGCCAATCCCGTTTCAGCTGTGTCTTAATATATTCCATTTTACAGGACCTCCTGTTCAGCCTTCCGGCTCTTCCACTCCACCGGGCTGACTCCGCAAAGCTTGCGGAACACCGTGGAGAAATAAGAAATATTTTCAAATCCCACTTCGCAGGCCACCTCGCTTACGGATGCGGGGGTTGTCAGCAGCAGGCGCTTTGCTTCGTCAATGCGAAGCTCATTGATATACTCCCGAAGACTCATACCGGTTTCCGAATGGAACCGCTTGGACAGATAATTGGGGGTAATGTACGCCACTGCTGCGATCTCATTTCTATCAATGTTTTCCCGGAAATGCTCTTTTATGTACGACTTTACGCTGCTGATCATATCCGAGGACTCATTGACTGTCCGCAGGGCCTCCACAGAACAGTCAAACAGGTGGGCGGCAAAGTTCATCATGTCAAACATGGAGGACTCTGCCTTGGCATCGATCTCATGCATGGTGTCGTTCTGGAACAGGTCATGGGCAGAGATATGGTTGTCCCGGAGGCATCCGTAGAAGATCTGCAGCAGATCATGGTGGAGCTGCGCCACCTGCTTGTCGCTGCCTTCCCTGCTCTGGGAAATCTGATCCATCATTCTGGAGATGGTTTCCATATATTCCGGCTTATTCTGCTGCTTCACGAAGCCCAGGATTTTATCCTCATCCAGGAAGCTTGCAGCATCTTCCTCCTGCTCCGGCTCCTCAGAATCCCGGCTAAGGTACACCTTTCCCTGGTTCATGCGGTATTTGTGGAGGCGCTTCTTCAAAGGCAAAGCCTCCTCTGCCAGATCCGACAGGACGATTTCATTGCTGATCAGAAACACCGGAGAGATTCCCATATGATTGTTGCAGATACAGGCGGTTCTGCGGCAGCGGATCTCCAGTTCTTCCTCAGAAAGGCGGTCTGCCTCAATAAACAAAGTCACATTGTCAAAACGCTCTCCTACATCGGAGATCATATAGGAGAATCCCAGGCGGTCAGCCACCGCCTCCTGCACCAGATACTGGAAGCTGTAGCGCATGATGTCCGGCTTCCAGCCGCTGTTGGCTGCATTGGTCATATCCGCGCTGATGCTTACGAGGCGCCAGGTACTGTCCGCCTTGAGCTTCAGATGATGCCGATCCAGTACTTTCTGAATCTGCTCCTCAGAGGTACCGTAAAATCCGTCCCGAAGACTGCGCAAGAAATCATTGATCCGGGAATCCTCATTAGGGGTGCCGTCCCCCTCCCCACGAATCTTCATAGCCTTCGCTTTTGCCGATGCAACCATGGAAAGCATGGCATCGTGGAGTTCCTCCAGATCCAGAGGTTTGGTCAGATAATTGGTTGCGCCGTAGCGCACGGCATCCCGGGCATACTCAAAGCTCTCATAGCAGGTAAGGAAGGCAAATTCCGTCTGAAATCCGTTGTTATGGACGTATTTCAGCACCTCGATACCATTGCACTGGGGCATACCGATATCGCAGAGAATCAACTCCGGCTTCTCGTTGCGGATCAGTTCCTTTGCTGCCACACCGTTATAAGCGCGGAGCAGACGATTGATACCGAATTCCTTCAGATCCAGCTGATTCTGGATCAGATCCACCGTAGAAATATCATCATCACAAATCAGTAACTTCATTGTCTTCCTCCTGTACAGGGATAAAAATCTCAACTCTTGCGCCGCCGGAGGGGGGATTGCTCAGTCGCAGCAAATCCTCTCGGTGATACAGCAGCTGCAAAGTACGGGTAACATTGCTCAATCCGATATGGTCCTTCGCCTCCGGAACGCTTTTCCCGGAACCGTAACTGTTCAGAACATCCTCCGGGAAACCGTTTCCGTTATCCTCCACAATAATGCGGCAGCCGCGGAAAGAATCCGTCTGAACGCTCTCGCAATGAACCAGCAGTTTCAGCGGCGCATACAGGCTCATCGCATGCTTAAAGGAATTTTCCACTACGGTAAAAATCAGCAAAAATGGAATTTCCACATCCCGAACCTGGCTGGAGCAGCCCACGAAGGCGTCCACGCTGTTGGGAAAACGGATTTTCTGCATCTGAAGATAGCTCTGGATCTGCTCCAGCTCCGTATGGATCGGAATCGTCCTCTCCTGGAAATTCATCATATAGCGCATATACTTTGCCAGCGCCTTCAGATATTCGCGGATATCCTCCGCACGATCCTGATAGGTCATATTGCTGACGGTGGTAATGGCATTCAGGTAGAAATGCGGGCGAATCTGTGCGCGCATCATGGAAAGCTCATCCTGCTTCTGCCGGATCTGTCGGTCATACGCATCGATACGCAGATTCTGAATCTGTGCCACCATGGCATTGAAATTCTGAAACAGTGCATCAAATTCTGCGCTGTCTGCCTCCTGGGTAATCCGATATTCCAGATTTCCCTGCTGAATCTGTTTTGTCGCAGTCAAAAGCTCATTGGTGGGCCGGGCAATGCTGCGGTTGGTGCGGAACATCAAAAACAGGAAGAGAATGATTCCTATGACGCCCGTAGCCACAAGGACAATCACCGAGGAGGAGAGGGCCTTCCAAATGGACTGCTGCTGAACCGCCAGAATCAGGCTGCAGTCCGCGATCTCCACCGGTACTGTCGTCAGCCACATTTGGTTTTCCGTCTGAATCACACCGTCGACCCAGATTTCATCGATCCAGTTTTCTCCGCCCACATAGTGCAGGCCATCCTCACTTTCCACCAGCATCGACACGGCATCGCCCAGGATATGGATATCCACAGAGCTGTCGTACCGCTTCAGATCGGACAGGGCGCCGACGATATAGCGACCCAGGGAAAAAGATTTTGAAAAATAATCAAAATCGCCTACGGAAACTACATTCCATTTGCGGTTACCGGTGGAAGTCAGTTCCATCTGCTCTGCGCGGACCCAGGCTTTGGCCTGATTGATTTCCGCAGTGGCTCTGCCGTTGGCAGCAGAAAACAGCAGCAAATCACTTTCCGTATCCTTAATATATAAGAAGGTAATATCACCGCCGGAGCTCTGCTTATCATTCATGGAAGTGATGCATTTTCTCCGCAGTTCAAAGTCCATCTGGGGAGTCCCCGGACCGAGCTCCGCATTATTGGAATAGATCAGCAGCATCAGCTCATAGAGGTGATCCCGCATGGCATTGAGTCGGGTAGTTGCAAGGCTGCACCAGGTGGATGCGGCATGCTGGTTTTCACGCTGATAGGTCTCCCTGATCTGATGGTTGTAGTTATTTACCGTCCAGACCACAGAGATCAGCATACAGATCAGAATCAATGCCATCTGGCAGGAGATCAGCACTCGCCAGGATCTCTTTTTCATTTCTCGCATCCGAATCCTCCCCCTTTCTGCAAGTCGCAAACTTCCCCTATTGGTCGTATTATAGCATAAAGTCAAGTAAAAAAGAAAGAGGAATTCCACAGAAAGCGCAGTTTTTTCTTGTCCCTTGTCGGGAAGAAGCGGTTGCGTTATCTTACTTTTTTGAATAGAAATCATTCTTTTTCAAATGCATTGCCTTCATTTATCGAATAGAATATACTTGCAGAGAATCGGAAGATTCTTATGCGCCCTGACTTTGATTCTTTTTCTTATAAATACCTCCCCTTTCACGCTGCTTGTGCAGCAAAAAACAACCACCCTTCGGTGGTTGTTTTTTTATGGTTTCAGCGCTTCCAGAATTTCCCGGCAGCCCTCCAGCACATCCTGCCAGGTTGCCTCGAAATCTCCGGTATACCAGGGATCCGCCACGTTGCCGGGTCTATTTGTATAATCCATCAGCATGTGCAGTTTTCCTTTCGGATCACCGCCGAAGATGCGATGTAGATTTCTCATATTGGAGGCATCCATTCCGATGATCAGATCGAACTTTTCATAGTCCCTTTTCTCCACCTGCCGGGCAGTTTTCCCGGCACAGGAAATGCCATGCTCGGCAAGCTTTCGCCTGGCCGGAGCGTACACGGGATTTCCCAGCTCTTCGGTACTGGTGGCAGCAGACGCAATGAGAAACTCCGTTTCCCTGCCCGCTTTCTTCACAAGATCCTTCATCACGAATTCCGCCATGGGACTGCGGCAGATGTTGCCCAGGCAGACGAACAGTATTTTATGCATATTAGAAACCTCGCAGATGTCTGTCAATGTCGCTTTGCAGCATTTGCCTCTCATTATAGCCGATATACGGGAAAAATGGAAGCAGGCAAAATCATACTGCTGTTACTCGGATAGAAAAGTCTTGATTTCGTCCGCAATCCTGTTATACGCATAATTGTGAACGTAGTGTGGGCAATCCAATTGGATCACGCAGGCTTTTTCCACATTGCTTGCGTATCTTTGGATATATTCCGGCCAATCCTTTTTATTTTTATCGCTGGAAACAAATAAAAGCATAGGAACCAGCGGCACTTCTCCGTCACCGACCGTTTTGGCATTTTCGCGGAAGAAGCGAAATTCATTGATATGGAAACCCTCCCAGAAAAATATTTTTTCTGTCTTTCTTTCAATTGCATTACGACAGGATTACCGACCCTGTAGGGGTCTGACAGCCCTTGCGTGCTTCCACGAATCCCCCTCCTTTTAGGCATAAGAAAAGCACGGTGCATTTCTGCATCGTGCTAGTTCTTCCGTTTATCGTTCAATTTCTTGGATGATTGTAATGAATAGTTCTTCTTCATCAACTGAATCCAGATAAAATCTGTCTCCGTCTTCAAATTGATTCTTGTATGCGCCTTCGGTATTCTCTGCATACTCAACTACAACAGCATACTCACCTGGAAATGGAGAAATCCTGAAAAGAGTACCATCATCTTTTGCGAATAACGGTTCATTTTTCACCACGACTGAATCATATTTGGAAGATAACTTCACATTGAGATTTCTCACAATCTCAGTTTTTCTTTTCTGTTCCATCAAGTTCATATCTTACTGTTCCTCCTTTTCCTGTTGATATCTTGTAATAAGCTCCTCCGTGATGGTTCTCTGCTTCCGGGTGGTACTGCAACAACCCTCCATCATCAAAGTTCACCTTAAACCCTCCTCCTTCCGCAAATAGGATGTCCTTCAGTGATCCTTGTTTCAGAGGATTTACTTCAACTCCTTCTGCAATAAGCCTATTGTATAGTTCTGTCGGAGTGAATGACGCTAATCGAACCGGATGCTCCGGAATTGAAGTTGCCTTTGCTCAACCTATAAAAACGCAATTGTTTTGTTAGTACTTTTTTCTGAATATCAGTCGGAATCGATCTAGCAAGCAGGAATCAACTCACGGCTTATTTGGTTTCAAACTGAATGGTGATTTCGTCCCGAGAGGTGACAGCTACTTTTCCATCGGCATACCGAAGCTCGAGAGAATATTCTTTGCCATCCTCTCCTTCTAAGAACAGCGCATATGTGCCCTCTTTTTTCACTGTTACTTCAATTTCATTTTGATTCACAGAAAAATTCACAAAATCTCTTGAAACCTTGCTCACTGTATAATTGCCGATTCCATCCACGCGGATATGTACGGAAGTTTTCTTTCCGCATCCTGCAAGGCTGATCAATAGTACGAATACCAGAAATATTTTGAAAATATGCTTTCTCATTATTTTCGCCTCTACCATTTTCTTATTAAAAAAGTGATAATCGCCGGATTATTTGTTTTCTTCAAGTTATGCTTTTGTCACGATTATTTTTCCAGAGCCTTCGCGATCCGCAGCATGGCCTCGGTATGCATGATCCAATGGCGGGAGAAGGGCATGCGAATAAGGCCCTCAACAGTTTTCCCGCACCAGTAATCCACCAGCCATGCAGCCTCTTCCTCCCGGCTTACACAGCCGGACTGCCACAACTGCTCTCTGTCTGATTCTCCGAACTTCCGTTTCAGCTCCGGGTATTCCATAGTCTTCAGCAGTTCATCGGTGGATTCCTTCACCGCTGCCGCATAGGCATATAGCATCTCCAAATCCACCGATTCGGAAAACCGGCAGATTTCCTCGCCCTTCAGTTCATTTCCGGTGGTGATAATTCTGCTTCCGATCTTCTCCCGGTAATTTCCGGCAAAGAACACCTGCTCTCTTTGCCCAATCATGGTATTGGCCACGATATCCTCGATCCGAAAAATGTGCCAGACGGTATAGGCGAGGGTCTTGCTGTGGTACCCTTCCGCTTTGGGAAAGGGCATCCGGGAAAATGCCTCCCGTGGATATGTCGTTTCAAAAGCTATCAGCCGCTTCCATAGATCTTCCCGCAGGGACAGCAGCGTTTCGATTCCTTCCGAAAACGTGGCCTTTTTCGAGAGCAGCTTCTGCATGGTTTTATTCTTTTCCGACCATTCCTGATTCATGGTTTCCCTCCTCTGTTCTTTACCACTGAGCAGACTGCAACCAAGCTACACCCAACAGCATAACAGATGATATCCTTCCAGTCAAATACAGAACCGATGAGAATCCGGAAAAAGGCATTATTTTGAAGGCCAAGCACCTCCACGATCCGCAGATACTGCAGCGCTTCCACCCCGGCAGCAAACAAAAAGATCCACAAAGGCAGCCATTTGCAGCCATCCGGAATCAAAATCCGAACAAATGCGTAAATAACCACTACCACAAGCATATCCCCCACATAGGGCCTAACAAAGCGGTCATGGACATACAGCGCAATGAGCACTTCAATCAAAAGCAGGAACACGGCAGCCGCCGTATACGCTAATCTGATTTTATTTCTCTTCATAACAACAAAAAAGCCGGTGTGCTTTTGGCACACCAGCAAATCTCTTACTGGCTGATGACGGTCACGCCGCCGTCCTCCACCACTTCTGCAACGAAGTTGTAGGTGGTGAGGTTTGCAGTGAGCTTGGCTCTGGAATCGTGAGTGCTCCACTCGATCTCCAGCATATCCTCAGCGGGAGCATTGACAGTGATAATGGCATCCTCGGCAAAGGCTCTGCTGTGGGCGCGCATCTGCAGCAGGTCAAGCTGCTTCTTGACGATGGGCATTTCCAGCTTCTCGGCCATCTGTTCCTTCGTCAGGTTGGTACGGTTGATCTCCTTGTGTCCGCCGGCACCGGCACGGGCAACGGCCTCGTGGTCGTTCTTGCCGGCAAACATATCGAGGTACCATACCTGAGGCTTACCGGGCATGAAGAGCTGCACGGCACGGGCCAGCATCATCTTCCGCTCGTCATCGCCCAGGGCGCTGAAGTAGGTAGCGTTGACCTGGTAGTACATATTCTTAGCGCCGTGGAGGTTCTTGACGAAGCCGCCGCGGGAAACCATCAGATCGATGAGCTCCTGGATCTCCTCATCAGGAACCAGACCCTTCAGATCCAGCATAGGAATGCCGTCATGGCAGCCCAGCATATTGACGGTGCGCATCTTCTTGTCCAGGATCTCCTGTGCCCAACCCAGCAGACGGCCACTGTTGTGCTTCTCGATGGCATGGATCAGAAGACCGGGCAGGAAGAAGTCGTAAACCATATAGCCCTTGGAGGCAACCAGGTCATAGGTCTTCTCGCCGTAGCTGGCGTGGATCTCGGGCAGCAGAGTAACACCGTACTTGTCTGCCAGCACGCGAACCTTGTCCAGCAGATCCCAGGTGCCGGGATCATTGAGGAAGTTCTTCTCGCCGGGCTCCTTGGGAGCGTAGGCAAAAGCATCCAGACGGACGATCTTAGCGCCGTACTCGGACAGCTTCTTCAGGGTGTTCTCATAGTGCTCCCAGACCAGGGGAGAACGGATGTTCAGATCCATCTGACCGAGGTAGCGGCGACGGGACTCCAAAATGGAAACCACGGCATCCTTAAAGCTGTTCAGTGCACCGAAGTCCATCTCCTTGGGAGTCTTGCCGGCATCCAGAGCGGCATTGGCAGCCTTAGCCAGCTGCTCTGCCACGCAGTACTGCATGGAACCCATTTCCATGATGTCCTGCGGATCCAGGCGAGGATAACGAACCTCCTGATAGAAGGTATTCCAGTAGGGTACATTGGTACCGTCAGGCATCCGCACCATGAGGATGGGCAGACCGGGCTTCCGGAAGAACATATTCTTGATAAGGGCTTCATCGGGCTGGATATAGCCCTCCTCGGTCATGGTGCCGTGGCCTTCCCAGAACTGGTTCCAGTCAATGAAGAAATCACGGTACTTGGAGTCCTTGCCGTTCTTCAGAATGTCCTGGAACTGCTCGGACAGCACGGAGGCATGGTTCAGAATGAAGTCCAGTTTCAGATCGATGCCCAGGTTCTGGAGGGTCTCCAGGTCTTCCTTCTTGGCCATCAGCTGGTTGAGATCATAGTTGATGACAGAGAAGCCTCTGTCCAGATCGGTATTGAACATGCTGGGCAGGATATAGAAAGAGGTAAAGGTGCCCTGCATTTCGGGCCGGGACAGGAATTCTGCGATATCGCCCAGGGTGCCGCCCATGCTGTCGGGGTAGGCATTGAGCATAGGGCCAAGTGCGTTTTTATTTTCCATTTTCGTTTCTCCTTACTTTGCCATCAGTTTCCGGTACTGTGCATAGGTTAAGAGCTCACCCTGCTTGGAGATGATGATCTTTGCCCGATCAGCCTGGGATTCCAGCAGCTTCTGCTCGATCTCCAGCACCATAGTGGTAAAGGAGCTGTCCACCTTGCCGTCACGGTTGCGGCTGCGGCGATGCTCCCGGGTCTCCTCGGGGGTAGAATTCAGCAGCACGGGGATATCCACGCCGCGGATGTTGCGGTTGTTGCCATGGGTCCACTCCAGCACCAGAACGGAAACATTGGAAAAATCCACAAGGTCATACCACAGAGCGGTCTCGTCACGGCCCATGCGCTTGAGCCACAGGTTGGGGCTGCCGTTATGGAAGCCGTCAAGGATAAAGCTGACCTCGTCAAAGTCCTGCTCGTTGGGAGTGCCCAGATAGCCGCTCAGACCGTCTCTGCCGGCACGCTGATAGGCTGCCAGCCAGGGATACTGCTCTACCATCAGGGGATCACTGTCAATCTCCTGTCTCTGAAGGCTCCGCAGAACCTCAAACTGCGCAGGGCTTGCATTGCAGCTGCTGATCATTCCCCGGACACCGGCATTGCGGAACACACGAACACGCTCGGCATCATTGTACATGGGAATCCGACGGGGATAGTTGTCACCGGACATGGTGTAGGCACCGATGCCCATCTGATTGAGATAGTAAGTAAACAGGGATGCGGTCTCGCTCTTTCCGACACCGGAGCCGCCGCAGACTGCCACAACAGCCTTGGTTTTGCCGGTAGTCTCAAAAACCTTTTTCAGTTCCTTCAGCAGTTCGGGAAACAGCACCTTGCTCTTTGCAATGTGGCCGGCATCGATCTTCACGGAGTCGCCGGGCATATCGCCGTGGGGAATATCCGCAGGGATCTCGGGGCAAACCCAGTTCTCGATTCCTTCGTCCAGAAGTTTCATAACCTGCTCATTCATATTCAAAACATCCTTTCCAGAATACAATTTTACAGTTTTCCTCTTTTATATAATATCATATTACATTCGAAAAGCAATCCAAATTCGTAAGGCAGTATTTTGAAAAAGTACTGCTCTGTTGTCAACAATTTTGAATTTTCTGTGTTTATTTTTAGCAGGAATCTGACATTCCCCATGCTAAAATAATCGTGAAAGCGTATGCCCCCCACTTTTATTTAAGGAGACGATACCAATGGATGCAGAAAAAATCTTAGACATGCAGTTTGTTATGACCGATAACAAGCGTATTGACCGCGTTCGCGACCTGTACACCACCTTCAACCCCCATGTGGATCTGGACGCCATGATCAAGGACGGCTATATCGATGCCGTTTATGAAATGATGGAATCCATCCTGAACAAGTTCGATGACCACGCTCCCGATGTCATTGCTTACTGGGCAAAGCACGGCATGGTCAAGGAATTCCACGGTGAGAACAAGGTCATGGACTGGGACTACTATGAGCAGAAGACCGGCTACCGCTGGGCAGGACCCAGAGATCAGGCCATGCAGAACAACTTCAAGCGCTGGAACTCCTTCGTTCCCGTTTCCGCTTTCGACCCTGCCAACAAGGGCCGCAAGTACCCCGTAGTCTTCATGCTCCACGGCGGCTTCAACCCCATCTCCGTCATCGATGGCTGGGGCGTTCCTCTGGAAGCAGCCAAGCGGGAATGGATCGTCATTGCTCCCTCCATCGAGCTGGATGACGTTCTGGAAGAGATCCTGGAAGAGGCTAAGAAGCTGTATCCTGTGGATGAGAGCCGTGTCTTTGTCTGCGGCTTCTCCTACGGCGGCTTCATGTCAAACTTCCTGGGCAACAAGCGCCCCGACCTCTTTGCCGCTGTGGCTCCCTGCGGCGCTCCCATCTCCAACGGTTTTGTGGATAACGCTGTTGGTCCCGAGCCCCAGACTCCCTTCGACGGTGTTGCCCGTGCCGTTGCCATGAACACCTATATGCCCGTGCTGAACATCGCCGGCAACCTGGACGGCTTCCGTTTCCCCATCTACGGCATCAAAGTTCGGGAAGGCATCCCCGCCAGCATCCAGGCTACTCCCCAGAGAATTCTGGACGGCATCAACCACTGGGCAAAGGTCAACCACGCCAAGGAGATTGCTCTGGAGGATGTAATGGCCCTGGCCACCTCCGAGACTGCCACCGAAGTAGAAAAGAACATCGGCCTGCCTCTGGAAGAGGGCTGCGGCCATAAGGTCGTTGCCGACGGCATCACCAACTACATCGCCGATCTGCCCTCCGAGGACGGCATCGTCCGCACCAAGATCATGTGCGAAATGAACATGCCCCACTGGCCCACTCCCGAAATGGCTCGCCAGATCTTCGACTTCTTCTCCCACTTCAGCCGCGATCCCGAGACCAAGGAAAGCGTTTATCACGCATAAAATCAACAGAAGTTCAGCAGAGCCGGATCCCCGGCTCTGCTATTTCTTTATTTATTGTAAAAACCGTATTTTATCGAAAATCCATCTTGTTTTTTTGAAAGCATTTTTCTCCAATAACTGGTAGTATTTTACTGAAAGACTATGGCCTGTGCCGGTCGTCAAATTTAATGAAGAAGAGGTAATCCACTATGAGCAAACTGAAAATCGGTTTCATCGGCTGCGGCGGTATTGCTGTTGACAAGCATCTGCCCGGTATGGCCACCCAGAGAGATCGCATTGATATGTACGCCTTCTGCGACATCATTCCCGAAAGAGCAGAGGAAGCCCGTGCCAAATACGGCTGCGAGGGTGCTAAGGTTTTCACCGACTATCGTGAGCTGCTGGCCGATCCCGATATCTATGCCGTGCACGTTCTGACCCCCAATGTCAAGCACTGCGAGATCTCCTGCGCTGCTATGGAAGCCGGCAAGCACGTCATCTGCGAGAAGCCCATGGCTGCTACCTATGCTGATGCTCTGAAGATGTATGAGACCCACCTGCGTACCGGCAAGCTGCTGACTATCGGTTATCAGTACCGCCACATGGACGGCAACAAGGCCATGAAGGAATACGTGGATACCGGCGCTCTGGGCGAGATCTACTACGCCGAGGCTACCGCATTCCGTCGCCGCGGCATCCCCACCTGGGGCGTGTTCACCAACAAGGCTGAGCAGGGCGGCGGTCCCCTGATCGACATGGCTACCCATGCTCTGGATCTGACCCTGTGGATGATGAACAACTACGAGGTTGCTTCCGTTACCGGTGCTTCCTTCGCCAAGATCGGCCCCTGCGCAGGCCCCGGCGAGCTGGCCAACGATTTCGGCCCCTGGGATCCTGCCAAGTATGAGCTGGAGGACTCCGCTTTCGGCTTTGTACGCATGAAGAACGGTGCCCTCATCAATGTCCGCTGCTCCTGGGCTCTGAACCTGATCCCCAAGGAAGGCATGGTTCGTCTGTGCGGCACCAAGGGTGGCCTGGACACCGCCGGCTTCGGTGATGTTACCGCTAACCACGTGGTTGCCAACCGCTGCGTAGATACCAAGATCGCTACCCGCAATCCCTTTGCCCGTCATGGCGGGGGCATCGTCCGGAACCCCATGGTCATGCCTCAGGACGCAGAAGCAAAGATCTGGGTTGACGCTCTGCTGGGCCAGGGTGAGCTGTTTGTCACTCCCGAGCAGGCTCTGACCGTTACCAAGATCCTGGATGCCATCTACGAGTCCGCAAAGACCGGCAAGACCATCTACTTCGACTAATTCCGATAGGAGAATCCCATGAAAGACGTATACCTCATTACCGCTTCCTTCGTCGGTGAGATCAAGCGGGATTTTAAGGGTTATGTGGAAATGGCGCACAAGGCAGGCTATCAGGGTCTGGAGCTGTTCAACTGCATTTACGGCGGTTTTGGTCCCAAGGAACTGAAGAGCTACCTGGCCGACAGGGACATGACCGTCATCTCCGCCCATGTCAATGTGGAGGATACCGATCCTCAGCTGGATTATCTTCCCGATACCGGTTGCCGCTACATTGTCTGCCCCGGTCTGCATGTGGCCGACAAGGAAGATGCCTACAAGAAGGCAGAGCTCCTCAACGAATTGGGCCGTAAGGCAAAATCCGTGGGCCTGCGCTATGGTTACCACAACCACAACAACGACTTCGATGTCTACGACGGCGAATCCGTCATCGACATTTTCCTGAAGAACACCGATCCCGAGCTCGTCACCTTCGAGCTGGATGCCGCCTGGGCATGGAGAGCAGGCGTCAACGCTGCCGAGTTTGTGAACAAGCACGCCGGCCGTTTTGACCTGATCCACGTCAAGGAGACCTCCCGTGTTCTGGGACCGGAAGATGACCTGAAACCCCTCTTTGCCAAGGCAAAGAAGGGTCCCGACGGTTTCCCCATCTTTACTCCCGAAATGAAGGCCATTTTTGAAGAGCACCGCAAGATCAACTGCAAGCTGGGCGACGGCATCATCAATATGCCTGAACTGCAGAAGGCAGCCGATGCCCAGGGCGTTCAGGCTTATATCGTGGAGCGTGAATATGCTTACACCGGTGACAACTTCACCACCATTCTCGAGGACCGGGAATACCTGCGCAACATCTGATTTTCTTCTTGCGAACCGGATTTTTCCGGTTCGCAAGCCCACAATTTTTACTTTGGAGGAACAACTGTTATGAAAAACGGAAAAATCCAAATTGGTATCGTCGGCTGCGGCGGTATCGCCAATCAGAAGCATCTGCCCGCTCTGAGCAAGCTCTCCGACAAGTGTGAGCTGGTGGCTTTCTGCGACATCATTGAAGAGCGTGCCGTGAAGGCCTGCAAGGAATACGGCGCCGCCGGTGCCAAGGTTTACACCGACTATACCGAGCTGCTGAAGGATCCCGAAATCGACCTGGTTCATGTTCTGACTCCCAACGTGGCTCACTGCCCCATCACCGTGGCTGCTTTCGAGGCCGGCAAGCACGTCCTCTCCGAGAAGCCCATGGCTGCTACCTCCGCTGATGCCAAGAAGATGATCGACGCATGGCGCAAGAGCGGCAAGAAGTTCACCATCGGCTACCAGAACCGTTTCCGTCCCGAGGTTCAGGCTCTGCACAAGGCCTGTGAGGCTGACGAGCTGGGCGAAATCTACTACGCTAAGGCACACGCACTGCGTCGCCGCGCCGTTCCCACCTGGGGCGTGTTCCCCAACAAGGCCCTGCAGGGCGGCGGTCCCCTGATTGACATCGGCACCCACGCTCTGGATATGACCCTGTGGATGATGGACAACTATAAGCCCGTTTCCGTTCTGGGTTCCGTTTACTACAAGCTGGGTCATCTGCCTCAGGCTACCGAGGGCAACGCCTTTGGCCCCTGGGATCCCGAGACCTACGAGGTTGAAGATTCTGCTTTCGGTATGATCAAGATGGAAAACGGCGCTACCATCAACCTGGAAGCCTCCTGGGCTCTGAACATTCTGGAGTCCCGCGAAGCCTCCACCACCCTCTGCGGCACCAAGGCCGGCGCAGAGATTCACTCCGGCATGAGCTACCCCAAGGATGAGCTGATCTATAACCGCGGCAGCCACGGCATCCTCACCGAGGAGAAGATGAGCCCCAGCGGTGCCGTCGCCTACTTTGAAGGCGGCGCAGGTGAGCCCGGCTACGAGGAAGCAAAGCAGTGGCTGGATGCCATTCTGAACGATGGCGAGCCCCTGGTCAAGCCCGAGCAGGCTTATGTTGTCACCCAGATTCTGGAGGCCATTTATCAGTCCTCTGAGCTGGGTCACGAAGTGCAGCTGAAGGGTCTGGAGGAAGCATAATGAAGCTTGGTTTCGTAACTGCCATTCTGGACTCCTACACCTTTGAGCAGATGATGGATACCGCTGCCGAAATGGGCTTCCAGTGCGCAGAAGTTGCCTGCTGGCCCAGCGGCACCGCCGAACGCCGCTATGCCGGTGTCAGCCACATCAATGTGGAAAAAGTCCTTGCCGATGACGAGTACGCCCAGTACATCAAGGATTACTCTGCCAAGAAGGGTGTTGAGATTTCTTCTCTGGCCTTCTATCCCAACACCATGGACGGTAATCTTGAGAAGCGGGCAGCCAATGTCTCCCATCTCATGAATGTCATCCGTGCCAGCGCAAAGCTGGGTGTGAACATGGTCACCACCTTTGTTGGCCGTGATCAGAACAAGACCGTAGAGGAAAATCTGGAGCTTGTCAAGGAAGTCTGGCCTCCCATCGTGAAGCTTGCCGAGGAACTGGGCGTGAAGATTGCCATTGAGAACTGCCCCATGCTCTTCGGCGTGGATCAGTGGCCCGGCGGCCAGAACCTCATGACCACTCCCAAGCTGTGGCGTCAGATCTTTGAGATCCTGCCCAGCGACAACTTCGGTCTGAACTTTGGCCCCTCTCACTTCGTATGGCAGATGATGGACTACATTGCTCCCATCTACGAGTTCAAGGATAAGATCTTCCATGTTCACTACAAGGACATCAAGCTCTATCCCGAGAAGCTCAACCAGGTGGGCACCATGGCCTATCCTCTGGAGTATATGCAGCCCAAGATTCCCGGTCTCGGCGATGTGAACTGGAGCAAGTACGTTTCCGCCCTCACCGATATCGGCTACGACGGCTACACCTGCATCGAGGTAGAGGACCGTTCCTTCGAAGGCTGCGACGAGAAGGTTCGCAATTCCCTCATTCTCAGCAAGCGCTATATCGAACAATTTGTGATCTGATTTACGGTTTCCGGTGCGGACTTTTTGTCCGCACCGGACAGCTTGCATTTACGCATTCCCCAAGAAAGAGAGATGAACGCCAATGCTGCTTGGCATGATTGCAGACCCCAAGGAAGAAGCCTTCCGTCTTGCCGCGGAGGAGGGTCTGGACTTTATTGAATTCTGCATCAACGGTGCCGACACCGGCACTTGTTTAGAGAGCATCCTGCCCGATGTAAAGGGTTGGATGAAAAAATATCATTTGGGTATCGGTTCCATCGGCCGGTGGAAATCCGAGATTCTGCTCCCAGACGGCACCATCGCACCGGAGGAAATCGAAACCGCAAAGCGGCTTTTGCATCTTGCCTCGGAGCTGGAATGTCCCAACTATGTCTGCGGCGTGAACTATGCCAAGGATGCCACCCTGTTTACCAATTACAGCCGTGCCATCGACTTTTTCGGTTCCGTCATGGATATGGCAGATCCCGCCACCACCGTTTCCGTTTACAACTGCAAGAAGGGCAACTTCGTCAGCACGGATGAAGCATGGAGCGTTGTCCTGGAGCACCTGCCCAAGCTGGGCATCAAGTTTGACCCGGCCAACAGCCTGCAATACGGCGAGGATTATCTGCCGGTGCTGGCAAAATGGGCAAGCCGCGTGCGGCATGTGCACCTGAAGGGTACCATTTACGTAAACGGGAAACTCATCGACAATCCTCCCGCCGGTATGGATATGACCGACTGGGCATCCATCATCGGAATCCTCCGTTCTGTAGGCTATGACCGCGGCCTCAGTCTGGAGCCCCATTCGGACTACTGGAAGGGAGAATATTTTCAGGAAGGAATCCGCTATTCCGTGAACTACTTTGATAAGCAGCTCATGGTGCGGCGATAAATATATGGAAACAAAATTTCGTTACGGCTGCATCGGTGCCGGCGGCATTGCCAGGAAGAAACACCTTCCCGGATATATGAAGCTGCCTGATGTCAAGGTTGTTGCTGTATGTGATACATTTCGCAGCAATGCCCACGCGCTGGCTGACAGCTTTGGTGGGCTGCATGTCTACACCGACTACAAGAAAATGATCCAGGAAGAAAGCCTGGATATCGTCAGCATCTGCACACCCAACATGACCCATGCCCAGATTGCCCTGGATGCCATGGAACTGGGCTGCCATGTCCACATTGAAAAGCCCATGGCTCTGACCGCAGCAGATGCGGAAAAAATTCTGGAATGCGAAAAACGCACCGGAAAACGGGTCATTGTAGGCCTGAACAAGCGGTATCAGGCAGAAGCTGTGCTGATCGACCGGCTGGTTTCCGAGGGATTCTTCGGAGAGATCTGCCACGTGAAATGCGGCTGGGAGCGTTCCTCCGGCATTCCCGGCTCCGGTGCCTGGTTTACCGACGTGGAGAAAAGCGGCGGCGGTGCTCTCATCGATCTGGGTGTACACTACCTGGATTGGGCGCTGAGCATGCTGGGTTATCCCCAGCCCAAATCCATTGCCGGCACTTCCCGGATGTGGTTCCTGGGCGGCAATGACCGGATCCGCCGGGGCTATAAATCCAATCCCGACGGCGTATGCAACGTGGAGGATTATGCCTCCGGTTCTGTGCAGATGGATAACGGCACCCTGCTGGACTTCTCCTTCAGCTGGGCATCCAATATCAAAGAAGAAGTGCAATACTTAGAAATTCTGGGCAAGGACGGCGGTATGCGCTACCAAAACGGCAAGCTGGAATTTTACTGCCAGAAGGGCGGCACCATGTTCACCATGACCCCCGATCCTGCCACCATGCCCCTGCCCGAGGATGAATTTGCCCATTTTGTGGACTGCATCCGCACAGGAAAACCCGTGAAAACCGGTGCAGAAAAAAGCGCAAACGCCCTGAAAATCATCGAGAAAATCTACGAACAGATTCTATAATATACTGGAGGGATTCCCATGTACGAAAACAACTACACCGTTCTTCGTCAGGTCGTGGAAGAAAATGCAGTCATCCGCCATGTCTCCCAGCACCGCAAGCCTGACGGCACCTTCGACCTGGAAGGCAACATGAAGATCTGGAATGACGCCATCGTCCGCTTTGAGCAGATCCAGCTCTGGGAGAATGGCGCTCCCGGCTATGATGCCGAAAAGACCCCCCTGCAGCCTCAGCCCTCCATGATCTTCGTACCTGCCCAGGGTGTAGACCATCCTGTCGGCACCATTGTGGTCGCCCACGGCGGCGGTTTCACCTCCCGCACCGGCTGCGAAGGTATGAACATTGCCGATTATTTCGTTGCTGCCGGCTTCAACGCCGCCATCCTCACCTATCGGCTCCAGCCCTATACCCGCCGGGATGCCATTGCCGATATGCAGCGGGCAATCCGGATTCTCCGCGCCCGTAAGGACGAACTGGGCATCACCGATAAGGTTGCCGTTATGGGTTTCTCCGCCGGCGGTATGCTCTCCGGCAACTGCGCCACCCAGTATGACCGTGGCAATCCCGAGGCCACCGACCCCATTGAAAGAGAATCCTGCCGTCCCGATGCTGCCGTTCTGGGCTACGGTGCCTTTGCCAATGTGAAGTACCCCAGCCCCTTCTTTAATGGTCGGGGTATGCACACCGCCTTCGATGATCCCAACCGGGCAGAGCTGCTGTATCTGGCTCCCGAAAAGAACATCACCACCGACACTCCCCCCTTCTTCATCTGGCAGACCCTGCAGGACTTCTTCGGCGATCCCCGCCACTCCTTCGTGCTGGGTCAGGCACTGACCGAGGCCGGCATTCCCTTTGAAATGCACATCTTCCCCGAGGGTGTTCACGGTCTGGCTCTGGCAGACGGCAAGAACGATCTTGCCATGGACCTTCCCCACACCGCAAATTGGAGCAAGCTCTGCGCCGAATGGCTGCGGATTAACGGTATTTAAGGAGAATTAACATGAACGAAAACATTGAACGCATCGTAAACCGCCGGTTCCGCATGACCGACAACTGGCGCATTGACCAGATCAAGGATCTGTATACTACCTTCTCTCCCAACGTGGACTTTGATGCCCTGTGCAATTCCGAATTCTTCCCGGCCTTGGAAAAAATGATGGAGCCGGTGC
This sequence comes from Faecousia sp., assembly GCA_045628895.1. Lineage (GTDB taxonomy): Bacteria > Bacillota > Clostridia > Oscillospirales > Oscillospiraceae > Faecousia. Next base: position 22,365 of record JAZQQD010000156.1, on the reverse strand, counting down.
TGGACGTTCCCGATGAAAAGGGCCCCGAAATTATGGCCTACTGGGCAAAGCGGGGCATGGTAAAGGAATACCACGGCACCGAGGATACCGTAGATTGGAATGACTACAAGGAAAAGTACGGCTACTGGTGGAATGCCGAGAAGTGGCAGATCAAGCAGAATGAAACCAACCTGTGGGTCTCCTATGTTCCTGTTTCCGCTTTCCAAGAGGAGAATAAGGATCGGAAGTATCCTGTGCTCTTTGCCATGCATGGTGCCTGCAACAACATCAGTCTTCTGGAGGGCTGGGGATTTGTTGCGGAGGCTGCCAAGCGGGAGTGGATTGTGATCGTTCCTGCGCTGGAGCTGAAACCCTTTGTTCTGGATATTTTGGAGCAGGCAAAGAAGCTGTACCACGTGGATGAGAGCCGTGTTTATGTTTCCGGCTTCTCCTATGGCGGCTGGGCTTCCAACCGTCTGGGCAATGAGTGCCCGGATGTTTTCGCCGCCTGCGCTCCCTGCGGCGCAGCCATGGACAACGCCTTCTGCGAAGGCTTCGCCGATGACCGGGAGCCTCTGCCTCCCTTCGACGGTGTGCATCGTGCCGAGGCTATGGGGATTTATATGCCCATCATGAATGTCTACGGTGACTGCGACGGCGGTCGTTTCCCCGTTTACAACTACCATGGCAGACCCTTCGGTCTTTCTCACATGGCAGAGCCCAAGGACATTCTGGACGGCATCAACCATTGGGCAAAGGTCAACAAGGCACCCCAGATCAAGCTGGAGGATGTCATGGCTCTGAAAGACAGCGAAACCTGCACCGAGGCTGAAAAGGAAGTGGGCATTCCTCTGGCTGAGGGCTGCGGCAAGACCTACTATGCCGACGGCATTCGCTATCACATGGCCGATCTCAAGAGCGAAGACGGCGTGGTGCGTACCCGTATCCTCGCGGAAATGAACATTCCCCACTGGCCCACCCCGGAAATGGTGCGTCAAATTCTGGAGTTCTTCTCTCACTTCAGCCGGGATCCCGAAACCAAGGAAAGCATTTATACGGCATAATACTTTTGTCCCTGCGGCTAAACCGCAGGGACATTTGTTTCCTCGTCTGATTACACAAAAGAAAAACGCTATTTTTGTGCATAAAAACCGATTTTTCGTCTTGATGGAAAAAAGAACATCCATTATAATATAGGGGTTAAGAACAAAAACAAGGAGTGGATTTTCCATGGCCCGTCCGATTATGGAGATTTTCAACGCCCGTCTGGCTGCCAACGAGGCAGAACTGAAGCAGCTTTATATGGAGCTGTACCACGACGAGGGCGCATACAACTATTTTCTTTCCATGCTGGAAAAAATGTACCGGGACAGAAAGCCCCGTCTGCGCAAGCTGGATGCCGCAAGAGAAAAGAATCCCCTGTGGTATAAGGACCAGAAGATGCTGGGTATGCAGTTCTACACCCAGTGCTTCGGCGGCAACCTGAAGGGTGTGCAGTCTCACCTGGACTACCTGCAGGAGAGCGGCATCAACTACCTGCATCTGATGCCTCTGCTGGAAAGCCCCAAGGAAAAGAGTGACGGCGGCTACGCCATCTCTGATTTCCGCAATGTTCAGCCGGAGTTGGGTACCATGAAGGATCTGGCAGAGCTTGCCGACCAGTGCCACGACCGGGACATGGTAGTCTGCATCGACTTCGTTATGAACCACACCAGCGATGAGCACGAGTGGGCTCGCCGCGCAAAGGCCGGTGAAGAAGCGTACCAGCAGCGCTACTTCTTCTATGGCAACTGGGACATTCCCAGAATTTACGAGCAGACCGTTCCTCAGGTCTTCCCCACCACCGCTCCCGGCAACTTCAGCTGGTGCCCCCAGGCCGGTAAGGTGGTCATGACCTTCTTCTATCCCTATCAGTGGGACCTGAACTACAACAACCCCACCGTCATGAACGACATGACGGAGAATATGCTGTTCCTCTGCAACCAGGGCATCGACGTCATCCGTCTGGATGCCGTGCCTTACATCTGGAAGGCTCTGCACACCAACTGCCGGAACCTGCCCCAGGTACATACTCTGGTGCGGATCATGAAGCTGGCTTCTGCCATTGTCTGCCCCGGTACCCTGCTGCTGGGCGAAGTTATCATGGAGCCGGACAAGCTGGCCCCCTACTTCGGCAGCGTGGAAAAGCCTGAGTGCAACATGCTCTACAACGCCACCACCATGTGCACCACCTGGCACACCGTTGCCAGCCAGGACGTTCGTCTGCTGAAGCACCAGATGGAAGTGGTTTGCGGCCTGCCCAAGGAGCACACCTTCCTGAACTACCTTCGTTGCCACGATGATATCGGCTGGGGTCTGGATTTCAACTTCCTGCGGAAGTTCAATGTGGACGAAGTCTCCCACAAGAAATTCCTGGGTGACTACTTCCAGGGCTACATCTTCGGTTCCGCTTCCCGGGGTGAGCTGTACAACGACGATCCCACCCTGGGCGACAGCCGTGTCTGCGGCACCACCGCTTCCCTCTGCGGTATGGAGAACGATCCCGAGAGCGCCATCACCCTGGCTCAGACCCTCCATGCTTTTCTGCTGACCCAGGCTGGTCTGCCCATCATCTACAGCGGTGACGAAATCGGTCAGACCAACGACTACAGCTATCATCAGGATTCCATTAAATTCGAGGACAGCCGTTATGTCCATCGCGGAAACTTCAACTGGGATGCCGCCGCTCTGCGCAGCGACGAAACCACCAAGGAAGGCCGGCTGTACCAGATGCTGCAGAAGCTCACAAAGCTCCGCGCTACCGAGGCTCCCTTCCATGCCGATGCCGATATCTGGATGGAGGAGACCCGGAATAACCACATTCTCTCCATCGGCCGCCACTACAACGGCGAGAAATTCGTGGGCGTGTTCAATTTCAGCCGCTTCCTGCAGACCGCAAACATCAAGGAGCCGGAAGAATACACCGATATGCTCACCGGTGAAAAGCTGAAGGTCAACGTGCTGACTATGCAGCCCTTCACTTTCCGCTGGCTGAAAACCAAGCTGTAATTGAGAAAATGAACCCTCCGAAAGGCAAGCCTTTCGGAGGGATTTTTTTAGTTTATTTATCCAATTCGCAGATCATTTTCACTTTTAGGGGACGTTTTGTTTAAAATTCCGCATTTTTATCCATAGAGGTATTGGGATGCTGGAAGATGTCCACATCCATAGTAATCGGTTCGTCAATGATATATAAATACCCTTTTTCTTTGCCATTATGGATAATCACACCATCGTCATCATAGCCAAGTCCCGTAGGCTGATGGGAAAACGCTTCGGCAAGCTGCTTCCATTGTGTGATCGTACTTCCGGCTCTCAGCTCTGAGAACACTTTATTGGAACCATGATACCAGATGCCCTTCGGATCGATCTCTATGTTCATTCTGTATTCTCCTTTTGTCGTCTGCGGTTATTGCTGTACTTTTATAAAAATGGAGCACTTTACTATACCTCGTCATTGCGAGCCAGTGCGCACACTGGCGTGGCAATCCGTTTTCCCCTATACGGATTCGCCATATGCTGTGCAATAAAATAGATTGTGCCGCAGGGGTGCGGATTGCCACACCAATGACATCGGTCACTGGTTCGCAATGACCGTGCTTTTTAATTGGTTATTGCGAATTTACATTGTGCATTCCGCAAATTTACAATCCCTTCATCACGGCTATGCCGTGCCACCTTCCTTTACACAAGGGAGGCTTCTTTAACTTTTTCCCCAGAAACGGCGTGGTAGGAGGTGACATCCAGAACTGTCTCGCCGTCGATTTGGAGAGCGCAGGGCCTATCAAAGGTGACTGTGATTTCCTTACCACAGATCACATCCACCACTTTTTTGAGCTTCACATGGGCACCGAAGAGGATGGTAGGAAAAGCGCAGAGGATGCCGGGTCTGCCAACGCCGTGGGCAACCACCACGGAAAGAAGGCCTTCTTCATTCGTCCGATTCTGCCCCGGGGCAATCATCAAGCCGCCGCCATAAAACCTGCCATGCATAGCAGGGGCAAGCCAAACATTTTTGTATTGTTTCGTCACTCCATCCACGGTGACCGTGGCATTTCTGGGGGTATAGGCATGGATAGCACCTTTTAGGGCAATCAGGGTGTAGTTCACTACCTTATTGGACAGACTGCGCTGGCGGTCGCCCCCCTCGCAGCAGTAGCCGTCCAAACCAAAGCCCACGCCATTAAGGAAAAATCGCTTCTGCCCCTTCACCTCCACCCACGGAAGGTTTTCGAGATAGGGGTTGAGGAAAATCGGCTTCTCCTCTTTCATATCCAGATCACAGAAAAAGTCGTTTCCGCTGCCTGCTGCAAAATAATTGACTTTGCAGGGCGGCACCTCACCGCCCAAATGATTGACAAACTGGTTGAGGGTTCCGTCGCCGCCGCAGAGAATCACTTCTGCCTCTCCGGGCAAGCTGCTAAAATAGTCCTGCAAATTGGAAATTTCTGTCAAATCCCGGAAAATCAGATCTTTTTCATGATAAAATCCAGTTAGCTTCCTAGCATTCTCTTCTCCGTGACCGCTGCAGGAAAGTGGATTATAAAGCACCTGATATGTCATCTTTCCTGCCCCAATCCGTCGTAAATGCCCCGGACGCTGACTTCACCGCTGGAAATATCCGAAACTGTGCCATCGTCAAGCCGAACTTTTAAGGAAAAATCCGGGTTGATTTCCAGGGCAGTTCCCTGCTTTTCGCTATCGCGCCACTGGAGGGTAATGTGTCTGCCTGCCATAATGCAGCGGCGGCGATATTCCTCCAAATAGGTTTCCGCTTCTTGGGGCCAATCAGTGCGCAGGGCATCCATTTGCCGCACCATTTCAGCTGCCAGTTTGGCGCGGGAAAATGTCTTTCCCGTTGCCATTTTCAGGGATGCCGCTTTATGAATCAGTTCTCCGTCAAAGGCATCCTGGTTCACATTGACGCCGATGCCGATGACCACATACTGGATCTGTCCGCTTTCACTTTCCACGGACATTTCCGTCAGAATTCCGCAGATTTTCTTCCCCTTCCACACAAGGTCGTTGACCCACTTGATGCCGGGGGTGAAGTCACAGGCAGCCTCCATGGCTTTGGCGGTTGCCACTGCTGCCCAAGCCGTTAAGGAAGCCACATCCCCGGGAGCTCCCTTTGGCTTCAGGAGATAGGAAAAATAGATGCCGTCATGGCTGGGAGACACAAAGGTTCTGCCCAGGCGGCCACGACCTGCGGTCTGATGGTCTGCAATGACCACCGTACCGTCCTCTGCCCCATCCATGGCCATTTCCTTCAGCCGCTTATTGGTGGAGTCCACGGTATCCAGACAAAGAACGGTCTTCATCCTTTCCTCCGGCAGATACCCCATAAGCTCCCCGGAAGAAAGGCTGTCGGTGCTTTTCTGCAAAAGATAGCCTTTTTTTGTGGAGGATTCAATAGCATAGCCCTCACTGCGGAGGGTCTTGATGGCAAGGCTCACCGCCATACGGCTGACCCCAATCTTTTTGCTGATGACTTCCCCGGAAACATAATCCGATTCCTGTAACAGCATAGAAAGCACTTTATCCTTGGTCATACACTCATCCCTTTCTTACAATACTATACTCGCAGAGCGGCATATTGTAAAGCATAATAACATTTCTCTTGACAATTCACCATTTTTTCTTATAATTGTAAATGCAATTCGCTATATACTTTACAATAAAGGTGATCTTATGAAAAAACTCTCTGTACATGAACTCACTCGCATCTCCCTCTGTACTGCGCTGATTGCCGTCTGCGCCTGGATCTCCATTCCCATTGGGGATATCCCCATCACCCTGCAAACCTTCGGCGTATTTGCTGCCCTGTGTATTCTCGGCGGCAGAAACGGATGCCTTAGCATTCTGGTTTACATCCTTCTGGGTGCCGTCGGTGCTCCTGTATTTGCAGGAATGAAGGGCGGCATGGGTGCCCTGCTGGGGGCAACCGGCGGCTATATCGTGGGTTTTCTCTTTGCCGGGCTCGTATACTGGCTCATAACCGCTCTCGTCAAAAAAGAAACCGTTCCCGTGACGGTCATTGCGCTGATTCTGGGCAACTGCCTGTGCTATCTCTTCGGCAGCCTGTGGTTCCAGCAGATTTACCTGAGAAATGCGAAAGAGATCGGTCTAGCCGCAGTATTCGCCAAGTGTGTGGTCCCCTATATTCTCCCTGATCTTGTGAAGCTCTTCGCTGCCGTTGGCGTTTCCAAGGCAGTAAAAAAGGTTCTTCCAAAAATTGTCAAAGCATGATATAATCCGTTTATCTTAGAAAAAAGGACGGATTTACCCATGGAAACTGTCAGTCGGGAAGTGGCGGTCGCCCTTCTGAAAAAATACAACCAGGAAGAGTTCCATCTGCGCCACGCCTATACCCTGGAAGCCGTTATGGACTGGTTTGCCAAGGATCAGGGTTATGGCGAGGATGCCGGATTCTGGTCTATCGTTGGACTGCTCCACGATGTGGACTTCGAGCAGTACCCCGAGCAGCACTGCGCGAAAACCCCGGAGCTGCTTGCCGAGGTAAACGCTTCCCCGGAGATGGTGCACGCCATCTGCTCCCACGGCTGGGGTCTGTGCAGCGATGTGGAGCCTACCCACCAGATGGAAAAGGTCCTCTTTGCCGCGGACGAGCTCACAGGACTCATCGGCGCTGCCGCCCTCATGCGTCCCTCCAAGAGCTGCAAGGACATGGAGCTCTCTTCCCTGAAAAAGAAATTCAAGGATAAGAAGTTTGCCGCAGGCTGCTCCCGGGATGTGATCTCCAAGGGTGCGGAAATTCTGGGTTGGGAACTGCCTCAGCTGCTGGAAAAGACTCTGGAGGCCATGAAGGCCACCGAGGATGCCATCAACGCACTGATGCAGTAAGGCTATGGATCGTATCTACCTGGATCATAACTACCACTGAAGTGGTGGTTTGCACTGGCCCCAGAAGGGCCTCATACCGGCTGCACCTTAAGGTGCACCGATCATCGATCTTTTGTACATTCACTGCTATTGAAATAGCTTATTGTCTATCACGCGGAAGTGATTCAATAATCTACTCTGTCCATTTGGAAGCCTCCATTGATTGTGTTCTGTAAGCGCTATGAAAGCCTTCTAGCAACTCTATCATCGGAGGTTTCTTTTTTCTACACATAAGTATTATGAACAATATCCCCTGATGCAGCAGCTAAACCGCATCAGGGGATATTGTTATTTCTGTTCCCGTTTCTTCATAAAAACATATACCATCAGATTCTGGTCCTTGCTGTGCCGGATATAATAAGTTGAAAACTCCACCGGCTCCACATGATCCGACAGTTTAAAATCCACATTCAGCACTTCATGATAAACTGCCTTTCGATAAGCGGATTTCAATCTGGCAATATCAAAGAATTGTGCAAATGCCTGCTTGTCCCTTTCGCTCTCAATACGTTTTTCTACCGTCTGTTGTATACTGATGTCCAAATCAACAAAAGGAAGGTCAAGCTGATATAGGGTATTCTCACCCACGATGTACTGGATGATATTTCTATCCAGATCCATGCGCATAGTTACAGCCGCTTGCTTTCGCAACACTTCAAAGAAATGCAGACTTTGTTCCCGAATCTCGGTAACATCCTCCACCTTGCCGTAATAGAGCTTTTTGTCACCATCCATCTTCAGATAGAAAAAGTGCATGTGGAACCAGAAAACGCTGTTATCAGATTTGTAAAAACGCACTTCGCAGCTGCTTCCGGCAGCGATGTTGCGCTGGGCATCGTGAAGAGCCTGATACATCATGGGTCTGTCCTCTGCCACCACATAATTCTGAATGGCTACACGCCGGGAATCCATGGATGCATCTCCAATCGCTCGGTAGAAAGGTTCGTTGAACCGAGTGATTGTGAGATCAGCCCCATCTAATGTATAGAACGCCACTGCTCCCAGTATATTGTTCAATGTGCTTTCTGTAAACAGATTTTCGCTGAGAAACTCCCGGGCGTGGAACAGATCCGTCACTCTGCTCTTGTATCCGCCGTAATCCATATTCTCCGGATTCATGAGCAACGTCTCAAAGTCAGCAGGTTTCATGGGTTTATAGAAGTAATAGCCCTGGGCATATCGGCAGCCCAAATTATTGAGGAAGGTGATCTGCTCCGCAGTCTCCACGCCTTCCACAATGACTGGGATATTTAGTGCTTTTGTCATACTGACGATGGATTCCACTATGCTGATGCCGCGCCTGCTGAGGCTGGTATCCTTGCGCATAAACATCATATCCAGCTTCAGTACATCCACATTGATTTTGTCCAGCATATTCAGAGACGAGTATCCAGAGCCAAAATCATCCATGAATACCATAAAGCCTTTTTCTTTTAATTGCTTGATGGCTTGACTGATAGCAGTATCATTTTCCGCATATGCGGATTCCGTAATTTCCACCTTGAGCAGTCGGGATGGGATTGAGTACCTCTCCGTCAATGCATATAAGTATGCAGCAACATCCATGGACAGCAAATCGATCTGGGACACATTGACAGAAATCGGCACCGGAGTGACACCACTATCGATCAGTCTTCTGAGCCATTTGCAAACCTCACTCCAAACGCACTTATCCAGTTCGGTAATAAATCCGCTGGCTTCCAGATAAGGTACAAACGCACCGGGCGCAATCACGGTGCCGTCCGGCTTGCGCCACCGCGCCAGAGCCTCTGCTCCTACGATTTTCCCTGTCGAAATCCGGCATTGAGGCTGCACATAAAATCCGATTTCCTCATTCTTAAGCGCTTCCTGAAATTCTGCAAGAAGACTATATTCCGCCCGTTTCCTTTGATACACCTGCGAATCAAAATACCGTATGCGTTCCATATAGGTCGCCTTAGCTTCTTCAACTGCAATGCGAGCCTTATCATAGGCATCCAAATCAAACTGGCAACGATCCTCTATCAGATAAACACCAAAGGCAGGAAGAAATCCGATGGTATTGCTGTAGGAATGTATGATTTCCTTGATTTGCTCATAAAGCGAATTTATGATTACTCGGTCATTGCGCAAAACCACTCCGAAATTATCGCGGCCGAAATAGGCAGCTACGCAGTCTCCCGACTGTTCCATTTTTCGAAGCACCGAACCGATTCGAGCCAGCACATAGTTACTCTTTTCCTTGCCAAACCAGGAACTGAAAATCTTAAAATGGGAGATATCAATGGCCAAGCAGCACCAAGGGCCGGGAGAAGTCCGCACCAAATCAACAGCAGAAGAAACAAACATCTCTCTTACAAGAAGTCCCGTAAGCTCATTTCTGGTATCAGCAGTATAATTGGTAGTTAATTTTCCATTCTGCCGATCCCTCTGGTTCTGAATATCAAATACATAAAAGTAGACCTTCCCCTCCGGAACGCCGTTGTGCACACCGGAAATACCGATATACTGTACCCAGCGATAGCTGCCGTCCACAAGCTTTTCACGGCATTCCGCTTTAATCAGTCCCTGCGGATCAGCATTTTTCAGCCGTTCAACAATCGTATCAGGATTCATGAGTTCATGAAAAGCACAGTCAGTCGGGTCAATCATATATTCCTTGGCATAGGCATACATTTCACGGAAACTTCCGGTCAAAACCGGAACATAGTATTTATTTTCCACATGATACAGATTCCGGATGGTATCTTTCTCGGGTTCCACTTCAAATTTTTCGTCAAAAGCAGACTGATCCAGATATTCGGCCATCATCAGTTTCTGATCCGGCATGCTGAATCCAAATGTATCCATAACAATCCCCCCAAAATGTGCATCAAATCATTCTGAGATCATAATGCAAAAGGGGGCGGTCATCCAACCGCCCCTTTCGTATCATAGCACCATTCGATTATTTCGTCAACAAAAATACATCAAAAACTGATTTTCCCCTCAAAAAACCCGATATTACTTTATAATTCGAGGAACAAATTCACAAGCAATCCTGTCAGCACCGCACATCCGTACAGCAAGGCCACAATGCCCATATTTTCCCAGAAACGGCGATTGGTACGAATTAGCACCAGCAGCCCGGTCCCCGCTCCTGCACACAAGCCGGCAATACAGGAACCGAATTTCAGGCTCCCGGAAACAAACAACTCGGTGATCAGCACAGATGCGGCGCAATTCGGAATCAAGCCGATGAGCGCTGTCAGCAGGGGTTGGAACACACTGTTTCCCAGCAGCAGGTTGGAGAAGAATTCCTCTCCCGCAAAAGAAATGGCATATCCCAGAACCAAATTCACCAGAAAAATGAATAAGAAAATCTGCAAAGTATGATGAAATGCAGAATACCAGATGCTGTGGTGATCACAGTCACAGTTGCTGCAAAGCTCCTCAAAAGGGGCCTCTGTTTCCTTTTTGCGGAAAAAGTGTCCCAGCCAGTCGATCAGAATACCAAAAACAATACCTGCCACAGCCTTAATCAGCAGCATTGGCCCGATACAGGAAATCTGACCGGGATGAGAAAGCAGCACAGGAATTGCCTCGTCACTGGTGGCAAGGAAAATCGCAATCAGCGTACCAAGGGATAAAATTCTGCCCGCATAGAAATTTGATGCCGCTGCGGAGAAACCGCATTGCGGAATCAAACCCAGTATCGAACCGCCAACAGGCCCCAGGAAACCAAGGCTTCTCAGCCTTTTTTGCAATCTGTCTCCGGCTTTGTGTTCCAAATATTCAATCAGCACATAGGCAAAAAACAATAGCGGCAGCATTTTTGCACTATCCAGGGCTGCATCCAACAAAATCTCCAATGATTACACTCCAAAGAAAAAGATTCCTGCAAAACAGGATTTTATTCTAGCATGATTTCCCTTCTTTTTCAACATTCCATTTTAAAAAAGTGCAAAAATGCTGCAAAACACCCTATACGAGAAAGAAATCATCTCATATAGGGTGTTATTATTAGAAGAGAACCAAGGAAGGGATTCCTCCATATTGGAAACAGAAGGAGTGAACTGGCCGTACTTTTCGGGATAGAAACTCATAACATTCTCAGCACGGTTCACGCACATATCATGCCGGCAAAAATCCGTAACCCACCAGGTGTAGTCATTCAGATCACGGGGATTGAAGCCCAAGGACCACAGAATTCGGAGATCTCCCCATTACACGGGTGCAGTGCGCAAAAGCAGTCACGTGGTTCTGCACGGCATACTCATTTTCTGGGATATTTTCTCATGGTGCAGCCTTCCGTTGAAAGCCGCAGGCCCATGCCGGGCTCTGTATAAGCCTCCCAGTGAGGAAGGCCTTCCCCATTGGGATCTCCGGTTTTGGCGAAATTCGCCCAATAGGCGGTCATCTGGGAAGACAAGGTCCAATCCTCCTCGGTATAGGGCCGCCAGCTGCCGTCCAGAGTGCCGAACTGATAACGGTTGTCACAGGAATGGGGGATTCCCACATCGTCACCGGGCTGCTCCCGATCAAAGACATAGACATGCACCGGCTTCTTACCGTTCCGAAGCTGCACTTCCGCCAGTTCCTGGATCTGCGGCACCATGGAGAAGCCGAAGAACGGAGGCTTCTCATTGGCGCCTTCATCTGCCGTGCAGCCGATGATGATATCCACATCCGGATTTTCACCGCTGATAATGGCATCGTCCACATCCTTGGGCAGCACATAGCCGTCTACACAGATATTAAATCCGTCCCGCATACCCAAAGTATCGTTGGCATTTCGCAGGGTCTCCCAGGGAAGCTGCCGCATCTCCGCAAGAGACTTGCAGCCCAACATCTCCATAAAGCGGATGCCTTTTTTCTCGCTTTCGGCAAGGCTGCTTCTGCCCATGAAACGGCCCACGCCGCCGGCAGACTGGACAGAAACATGGCGGATATACTTTCGGGCGAGAGGAGAACTCCACAGGGCCAGGCAGGAACCACCTCCCGCAGACTGGCCGAAAATCGTGATATTCTCGGGGTCTCCGCCAAATCCTGCAATGTTTTCATGGATCCACTTCAGCGCCTGGATCTGATCCATGAGGCCGTAATTGCCGCTGGCATTGCAGCCGCTTTCGGCAGACAATTCCGGATGGGTATAGAAGCCGAAAACATTCAGTCGGTAGTTGATGGAAACCAGAATGCATCCGTTCTTGCAGAAGTTATCTCCGCAGTACTCGTAGTCGGAACCATACCACTGCTGACAGCCGCCGCCATGAATATACATCATCACCGGCAGTTTCTCATTTTCACTTTCTGCCGGGGTATAGATATTCAGATACAGGCAGTCCTCGCTCATCTTGGGCGGATAGGGATAGTTCTCAATGTGAATATAGGGATGACCGGAATCATCGGTAATGTCATCGGTTGCTGTATCCCAGCGGTCAAACTGAGCGCAGGCGGGACCATAGGTATCGCAGATCCGCACGCCCTCCCAGGGCAGCGGATCCATCGGTGCCTTCCACCGCAGCTGCCCCACAGGAGTCGCCGCAAAAGGCACGCCCCGAAACAGGGAAAAACCTGCATTACTTCTGACACCCTGCAGGATGCCGTACTTTGTCCGGACAGTCGTGATCATGGTCATTTCTCCTTTTTGATTTCTTCCGTGGTCAGGCCCCGGTTGTTTTTGGCCTTCTTCTGCTGGTTCAGCCAGACCTTCATAACAAGGCTATGGGGCAGGAGCTTGACCAACCGCACCTGATTTCGCACCGGAAGGCCATGGATGGAATAGTCCTTTTTGCTGTGGTACAGATCCTTCAGTCCGGTAGCAACCACATCCTTTGCCTCGTACAGCCGATCAAAATACTGCACTTCTCCGTCTCCATTGGTCTGGAACGCATGGTTGAAAAATTCCGTTTTTACCCAGCCTGGATTCATCGCCATCACGCGTATGCCACGGGGCTTCAGTTCCTGGTTCATGGAACGGCTGTAGCTTAGCACGAAGGCTTTGGTTGCGCCGTAAGTCGTGATATAAGGCACCGGCTGGAAGGCAGACAGGCTGTCCAGCTCCAGGATATGGCTTCCCCTCTCCATATATGGCAGAGTGAGCCGGGTCATCATCAGCAGAGCCTTGCAGTTCAGGTCGATCATCCGGCAGTCATCCGTCAAAGATACCTTGTGGTAAGCGCCGAATTTTCCGAATCCGGCAGCATTCACCAGGAGCTTTACATTGGGCTTCTCCGCTGCCAGGGCAGCCGCATAGAGATCAAAGCTGGCGCTGTCGCAAAGATCCAGGCACAGGGGCCGAACCGGAACAGGAATTTCTTTCTTCAGCTGTTCCAGCGCATCCATGCGGCGGGCAATGACCCAGATCTCATCCACATCGACATAATCCTTCAGCTGCAGGGCAAATTCCCTGCCCATACCGGAGCTGGCTCCGGTGACAACGGCGATATTCATACCTTGCCTCCCATGGATTTTCTGAATTTTTTACCAGTCCTTGACGGAGCCGTCGAAAGCGCGCTTGGCAGCGTTGCTGCCGCGCTCATTGGCAGGGTACAGCTCCTCTGCGTCATCTGCGAGCTCGACACCGATGCCGGGTGCCTCGGGAATCAGCAGGCAGCCGTTTTCAAACCGCAGGGGTTCCTTGACCATCTTGTCCTCGGCACCGTTCAGGCAGAAGCCCGGCAGCTCCTGGATGCCCAGGTTGGGGATGGATGCGCAGATCTGCAGGCAGGCTGCGGTGGAAACCGGGCCCAGAGGATTGTGAGGAATGACCAGTACATCGTTGGCTTCTGCCACGGCACAGATTTTCTTGGAGGTGGTGATACCGCCCACAGCGCACACATCGGGACGGATGTAGCTGGCTGCGTGACGGCTCATAAGCACCTGGAACTCCCGCAGGTCAATATATCGTTCACCGGTGGCGATGGGCACACCGATCTTGGAAGCCACTTCTGCCATGGTGTCCACATTATCGGGAGGAACAGGATCCTCCAGCACCATGGGGCGGTACTGTTCCACGGCCCGTCCAAAGGCGATGGCCTCGGGAGCAGTCATGCCGCGATGGACCTCCAGCACGAAATCGAAATCATTACCCACGGCTTCGCGGCAGATGCGCACCTTTTCCAGTTCGCTCTCGATACGGCTGGAGAAGAACTCGCCCTTGCCGTCCTTGGTGGGAGCAATGGGACCGTTGACGAAGATCTTGGCCGCGGAGAAACCCTGATCCTGCAGCTGCTTGTAGCCGGCGACCAGAGATTCATTGTCCGTGGCCTTGGTCATAACAGAGGCATACACCCGGACCTTCTCCCGGGTCTTGCCGCCCAGGAGCTCGTATACAGGAACGCCCAAGGCCTTGCCCTTGATATCCCACAGAGCAATATCGATGGCGGAAATGGCGCTCATAATGACGCTGCCGCGGAAATACACACTACGCAGGAAGTTCTGATTCAGATCCTCAATGCGGAAAGGATCCTTGCCGATGAGATAATCCTTGAACTTCTCGATGGCGGCAGCAGTAGCCTGCAGATAGCCCCAGTTTCCGGCTTCGCCCAGGCCAACAATGCCTGCATCGGTATAGACCTGCACGAACAGGTAGTGCTTGGCAAATCGGAGTTTGACATCTGTGATCTTCATAGAATCTGTCCTTTCATTTTATGATAATTCTCTCTTTTCCGAAGAATTCTTTAAGTATATAATACAACACCGGTTTATAAAAAACAAGCCGTGGACAACACATTCCCATCCACATTTGCCAATTCTACACGGAATAGATATCCTTACTTTTTTATCTGATATAGAAACTGGCAAAAAAATGGAGGCAACCAGTTTGCGAACTGGCTGCGGCAATATGCCGCCGGCATATTGCATTTGATCGGTTCGAATCCGCACCTTTTCGCAATTAAAAATGCTCCGACAGCCGAAGCTGTTGGAGCATTTTTGTCAATTCAGTGCGAAAAAACATTTTGCGACTTAAATAGGTGTAACTGAATTCTTACGGACATTTCTGCTCGATTGGGAGCCAGAGTTCACAGAAACGGGAATTATTTAGTTTCTCGTTCCCTTCCTCCCAAAACCAGTGAATCACGCCAATCTCCGGGGCACCTCGAAGCTCATAGCCAGATGTCGGCAGCCATTCGCTGATTGCCTTCTGCCGCAAATTATCCACCTTGGCGGTTGGAAATTTGCACCGCTCCGTTTCACATACCAGATACTGTCCTGCAGGAATGGTGATTCTCTCAAACCGCTTTACAATGTCCTCCGGCAGATCTTCAAGACTATCCAACGCCCATTGAGGGAACTGGTAAGCATAGTAGAAATCATAACCATCCGCATCAAAATTCGTAAGGATCTGATAGCCCACCACATGCTCACGGCACAAGCCCTCCAATATTGCCTGCTCCAATCTGGTTTCGCAAGCAAAGTTATGATCCTGGTCCTGCTTGTCATTGGGCGAACCGGTAAAGCGGCGTTTGTAGCCCACCATTCGCATTTCCGGTTTTTCTTCGATTTTATAATTCATAACACTACCACCTTCCAAAGATACTTTTATGGACAGACGAGAAAAGGATTTCAGCATTGCTCCGCCACTGCGCGCTTGTGATGGTGTAATACCGTGGAACTTCTGGAACGCTTTTGCAAAACTTTCCGGGGTTTCATAGCCATACTTAAATGCAATATCGATGACTTTCTCCCGGCTGCATGCCAGTTCCGCACCGGCAAGGGTCAGTCTGCGGTTGCGAATATACTCTCCCAATGTATAACCGCATAGAATGCTGAAAACGCGTTGGAAGTGGAAGGGCGAAGAAAAGCTCTCTTTTGCAATTTCTTCATAATCCAAGTCTTCCAGAAGATGATCCTCGATATAATTGATGGCATTTTGAATACCAGTGATCCATTCCATGGTTCTCCCTCCTGTCACCATCAATATACAATACTTTTGCACAGAAATCCTGTCATTGCGTGCGCTTCGATATCTGCCGGAATGATCCGCTCCGCGACCTCATTCTGTCTTTTTGTCCGTACATGCTTCAAAAGCAAACATCGCGCTACCGGGAAAACGGTATGTGCGATCGCATACATAACCGCGCAGCCACAGTCTGCCATCTACAACACGCAGGTATAATCCCTTCGGAAACGCATCATCCTCTTCAAACCATTCAGAGAAAACCGTAACCGCCTGATCCGGTGCACTATGCGTCCCACTAAGAACTGAGTTTTGACTTTGGGGCTGATTCTTCCATTCCAAACGCAGGAATAGACCCGTGCTTACCGGACAAGGTTTCAAGCCAAACATCGATATTTTCACCGCAATCTCATCCAGGGTTGCTCCGTTTTCAAAACCAAGTTCCTGCAGAGGTGCGATTGTTATCATACGCTTTTCCACAAGATCAACTAAAAATTGGGGATGCGCAATGAGTTCCTCAGCATAATGGTTAATAAAAATACTGTGTTCTTCCAATGTCGTGGCGATTTGTTCTTTTGCCAGTGGGTAGAATGTCACCGTGATCTGCTGCATTTTTAATTGTCCCTTTCATCCGATTCGTTTGTACCAGAAAACTGTACTGCTTTCTGTTTCAAATCCCGCTGCGTGATAGAATTCCTTTCTGGATCCAAAGGATTCTACATAGCATTTTGTAATGCCTATTTCCTTACACCGCAGCAGAGCACCGTGCATCATGGCCGTACCAATTCCCTTGTGCCTGTATTTTTCCCGGGTGCTGACGGGTTCTATCATTGCTGTCCCAGATTCCTTATCCACATACACAAAGCAGTATCCATTAAAAAATGCCGTGTTTGGGGTTAAATTTGAAGTGCAACACTTTTTCGGAACTTTTTAGCGTCAAAAACGCGCATTTTACCGTCAAAGCACAAAAATACCGCACCTTTTCAGGTGCGGTACTGGTGGGGGAAGGTGGATTCGAACACTGCAAGTCTCCAATTATGCTATTATTCATTTTCTAAAATATCCAAATTGTCTGGATTCGTCAAGGTTTTCCGTACTTCTGTGGCGAATAAATCCAATCTTAAAATTTCTGTTTTGGGTGCTTTATGGGTGGAACCTGCAAAGCGCACCCATAACGAATGGAGGACAATTATGGAAAAATATATTTTCGATGAAAGAACCGGTTTGAGGTACGAATTGGTTGGCGATTACTACCTGATCGCCGGGGAGGATGAACCAATCCCAGAGCCATTAGGCATCTGGGGACAGCGGCACAGGCGGTTCCTCCGGGAGCATAAGCGCTGTATCTATGATGGGATGCTCATGACCGGAAAACTGGATAGCTACCTTAGGGAGATCGATCAGCAGGCCGAAGAAATGTTCTCTCGGCTGATAAAACAGCTTGCCAAGCAGGAAGGCATCACAGAACAACTCAAAGCCACAGATCAGATGGCTTGGGTCGGCGCGATGAATAACATCCACGCCAGGGTGACGGAGATCGTGAATCATGACATCATCTACCAGGAGGCAAGTGTATGAGCATTCTGGAAGAACTGTGGTACGGCAATGTTGCCCCATCGGATTATGATACCGCTCCCTGCCAGGAGGCTCTGATGCTGGTCTGCCGGAACGAGGAAAAGCTGAAAGTATCCATGACCGATGCCCAAAAGGAGCTGTTCGTCCGTTACCTGGACAGCGTTCACGAATTGCAGGCCCTCACCGAGTGTATCCTGTTCCAGAACAGTTTCCGCCTTGGGGCAAAGATGATGATGGAAATCACAGAAAACCCTCAATAGGGATTCCGTTCAACCCAAATCGGCTAGCGAACAATGGGGAGCAACATAATTGCTCCCCATTATAAAATCATTAGGTATAAATTCTGCGAAGTCAGAATTTACTATTTAGGGACACAAACAGTTTTTCAAAGCGGTTTAATGTCTCTTCAGAAAAATCAAGTGTGCTTATGTTTTTAGCCATAAAGTTCGCAGGTGCGTAGTGATTAAATGGCGTATTATTGTTCTTTTGCTTTAACTGAAGCATAATCGGTCTATCTCTATCAATCTCATCCACTTTTACATCAGTACTAAACGCACCATTGAAAAGGGTCAGATACTCATCTACCGAAAACATATCTTCAATATCAGCAAAAGCTCTTTCAACGACTGAATGATAATAGATAATTTTTCGGTCAGAAATAATCTTTTGCTCTACCATCTTCCTCAGCCGAGCCTCTGCACTGCGATCAGTAAATGTATCGAGTAAGCATACCGTCGATAGCTCATTCCCACGCATCAAAGAGATAAATGTAGCTATTTTATCCGCTCCGCCAACAGGGACAATCGTAACGTCGTCAGAGAGCCCTTCACGGCCTAATCCCTTTAGCACAGTAGAGAAGTGGTTTAGATAAACCAAATCAGATATTCCCTCAACAAGAAGATTCTTAGGAGATACATACAAATTCTGTGCAATTGTGTACCCCAATGCAGCCTGCAGAGGGAATAGTGTGTCGGAATCTTTTTCGTCCACAGCGTCCGAAATAATACTACCGATCTTAGGATTTTGAGTGTCATACACAGTTCTTACCTCGTTCAGTTTCAGAGAGTCAATCATAAACGGGGAATGGGTTGTGTAGATGACCTGATAATCCGGTGCAAGCTTTTCGTCGATAAAACGAAGTAAGTCATTCTGTGCCGATGCATGGAGACTCAGTCCAGGTTCATCCAAAAGAAGAATATACTTGCTATTCTGATTCCCTTGGATTTTACTGAACCAAACAAGGAAAGAGAAAAACCACAAGAACCCTTTGCTTCGGTTTTTTAGAGGCAGCGTTACACGATGCTTTGAATTATAAATTCTTATATTCAAATATCTCTCATTATTCGAGAGATGCTCTATATCAAATCGAATTTCAAGATTTTGATTTGTTGACCAATACTCAAACATATCATCTGTGATGTTATTTGAGGTTGCCTCCAACTGAGCCTTGAATGTCTCATAGTTGTTTTCATCTTGAATATCAGATACTTGAAGCCCGCTAAGTTCAAACAGTGCTCTTGCAATTCTCAATTCTTCATCTGTCAAATATCTGTTTCCACGTCCTGCAGCAAAATCGCCCAAATGAATCCTACATGGCATGCTGAAATAATCGCTGAAATACCACAGTTTGGGGATGGCTGGAGAAACATAATTTTTATAAATATAGCCCTCTAGCGGAGATTCCCAACCGTCAGAATCTCTTTTTATTCTACACAACTCATCTCGAATTCTGCTCATTCCAGGAGTATCGGCATTATCGGTCGCAATGTTCTCTATATCCCAAAATGACTTTGCTGAACTTAGCAGTTCCTTGCCTTGTGTGCCAACATCAAAGGATGTGATTAGGTGATTCAAAAATACATCAAAAACCACAGTAAAGCCAGATGGTTTATGAGAGTTGTCATAATAGGAGGTAACAGTAAATTGCTGGTTCTCAATGATTCCCATTCCAAAATCAGCTTCAATACCACCTACATCATCGGGAGATAATTCATATTCACAGGTAAGTACCGGAGGATTAGCGTTCCTCGCTTTAGTTAACTCTCCGCGGGGGTAATCCAGGTCCTTGTCATACTTGAACTCAGGATTATCTTCAAAATATCTCGACTTAGCTAAAGCCTCCAGTAAAGCTGTTTTACCGGATTCATTTTTACCCACGATTCTTGTAACTCTGTCCTCAACAATGTAAGATTGTTCAGTGAGGAAACTCTTATACTTGTGGATAGTTACTTTTTTGAGCAACATTTTATTCACCTCTTTCAATCGTACAATGAGTGTCTAATTGCATCACGGTAAACATTCTGCTCTGGAAGGTCAACAGCAGAGAATGCCTCTTGTACTTTATATACCGTGGTACAGTATTCTTCGACAACACCGAGCGGCCTAATTTTTCCGTCCTCAACAGGAGTTCCCTCAATATAGTCGTAAGCAACAAAGTGTATTGCTGCCGGCTGGGTTGGGAATTGAGGCAGTTTTTCCTTACCGCCTAATCGTTCAAGCACCCGATCATAAACAGGTTTCGGACATACAAAATATAATCCGCTCCGGCACAGTTCTTCACGTTGCAATACTTGGCCCTTATAAATAATCTGAGGAATAATTCTCTTTGAAACATTCTCCCAGTTCAAGCCTACAGTATCCTTCTCGATGGAGTGGTTTTCAATCAATGCTCGACGAGCATTCTGATAGGTTCCCGTGGTATCAATTGTTTGTACTTCAATAGCTGTGAATTCAACCAACTCACCAGAACCATTCAAACGAGCTAGTATCCAATCTACATAGTATGAGCCTTTGCCTTTTCGCTTTGGCAATGGCAGCTCACCACCCCATCCATGTCCAAAAACGGCAACCGCTCCGTTTTCTGCTTTTGCCTTTGCTACAGCCAGTTTTCCAGCATACAGATTGTAAGTTGTGCCAAAAGCTTTCTGTGCAACCGTCGAAAGCATTTTATAGTTTTCCGCATAGATTCGATTTGGACAGCAAATCACGGCGGGCGAGCCTTCTGATACTTGCCTTACAGCACAGACACCAGATAACGTCCGATTATTGGCATCTCCTAAAGCTTTCGTACAGAAAGAGGCCAGGAAAGGACACACCTGTCTTGCTGTATTTAGAACCGCAGTATCTGAAGAATCCTCTGCACGATAGCCAAAGAATTCGGAAATATAGCCAGACATAATCAGTCCTCCATTTCTAATATTGACCGCAATGATAAACCAACCGCCTTGGCAAGCAGCGGTGGTACAGCATTTCCAACTTGAGCAAATTGTTCTGCGATATTACCAGTAAACACATAATGATCCGGAAAAGATTGCAAACGTGCCGCTTCACGGACGGTAAAAGAACGGTTTTGCTCATAATGGAAGAATGCACCCCAATGTGGATCACATTTTGTTAAAATAGTGGATGCAAGTCCTGTCGGTAATACTCTACCATATCTTTTGGTATGGTCTGTTTTTTTAGCTCGTTGCATTCCTTTCGGTAGCAACTCGTCAGGTATATCTGTCCAGTTTCCGCCAGGCTTGATATACTCTAAACGCTTCAGATTGATTTCCGAAAGGCGAGGAGCTTCGTGGTTCATCACGCCAATAGAACCGAGCCTTGACCTACGCTGATAATCACAGAATGCATCACACCTATACTCTTTGATTGGATCACCTTGCTCACCGCTTGATAACGGAGGAAGGTCTCCAATTGCTTCGTGTACCGTAACAAAGTTTGCATTTGCTTCCGGCGATGGTGCTTTTATAATAGACTGCCCATCGAATGTGCTTGTAAAGTTTGCTCGAATGGGAGCATGATATATCGGTTCGGGGTAAGCACCAGAAGGTAATGAACGACCACGAACGCCCAAGATAATTGTACGCCAACGCATTTGAGGCACTCCGTAATATGGTGCTCCAAGAATTCGTACATCCGCACCATAACCCAATTCACCAAGTGCATCCAAAATTGCATGGAGTGTTGCCCCATGCTCAAAGGAAACCAAGCCAGGAACATTTTCAATCAAAACTGCACGGGGAGCAAAAGCATCAACAAAGCGGAGATACTCTTTAAAAAGGTGATTTCGCTCATCAAAGGTGGTCCGAACAGGGGCGTTGATTGAAAAACCCTGGCAAGGGGGGCCACCAGCAATTAAGTCAAGTTCTCCACGTTCAATACCGAGGTTATCACGAATCTCATTTGCATCTACTTCTCGAATATCCGCTGTTAATACTGTTGTGTTTGGGTGATTCTTTTGATAGGTTTGTGCATAAACAGGAACAATCTCAGATGCAAACAGACTATGGAATCCTGCTTCGGATAGGCCTTCCGATAAACCTCCTGCCCCGGAAAACAAATCTATCATTTTTAATCTTTCAGAGCTCATATCCATTCCTTTTTCCTCATCAGATTATGTATATTTCTTCATGATTCCAACGCATAATTACGGGGTCAATCTCAAGTGGAATGTGATTATCACGTCCTACACGTTGTAAAGCCGTTGCCAATTATGCCATAGAATTAGTACATTCTATTGGCTATTTGTTGCTACAAGCATTTAAGGTCTATAACCCCAATCTAGTATTACTATTAACCTACATTGTACACCAAATTACGCCAAAAAGCAATTCTACTTTTGGTGTGATGCGAATATGTTTTTTCGAGTATCGTGAAATAATACAAAAAGTCTTTTCATGGTCATTATCCTTAGAAGGGCGTTTCATACTTGTTCAGAATACCGATGCACCAAATCCAAAAAATAGTGAGGAATACGAGGTGAAGGTAATTTGTTGTACTATTAACGCAAATTCAGAACCGATCAATTGCCGCCTTGTCTTTTTCGAACATTCGTTCTTGACAAATGTGTATAGCTATGATAGAATTACGGCGTGCTTGAAAGAGCACAAGAACTGAATACACGACTTTTAATCGCGCGAGCGGAGCAGGATCCCTCATTCGGGACTGAAAAGACTACCAAGCACCGTACGAAGCCGGATTGACACCGATAGAAGGTATTGAAGAACGAT
>JAZQQD010000155.1:0-3224 GCA_045628895.1 Faecousia sp. | reverse complement strand
ATGTTCGATACGGTTTCCCGCTCCATGATTCATGGTGTTATGGGCAGCACTCCCTGGTGCAAGCTGGACAAGGTGAAGTTTCTTTGCCCCGCTCCCGGTTATGACCGCCATTTCGCCATTACCGAGTATTTCGGCATCGAGATGATCACCATCCCCATGCTGCCCACCGGCCCCGATATGGACATGGTCGAGGAGCTGGTCTCCAGCGATGCCGCCATCAAGGGCATCTGGTGCGTCCCCAAGTACTCCAACCCCCAGGGCATTTCCTATTCCGATGAGACCGTCCGCCGTTTCGCCCGCCTGAAGCCCGCGGCCACCGGTTTCCGTATCTACTGGGTCAACGCCTATACCATCCATCACCTCTACGACCACGACCAGGATCACCTCATTGAGATTCTGGCAGAGTGCAAGCGGGCAGGCAACCCGGATATGGCCTATAAGTTCGCCTCCACCTCCAAGATCAGCTTCCCCGGCTCCGGCATTTCCGCCCTGGCTGCCTCCGAGAACAACCTGACCGATATCCGGGCCCAGATGAAGGTTCAAACCATCGGCCACGACAAGGTAAATCAGCTCCGCCACGTGCGGTACTTCGGTGATATTCACGGCATGATTGAGCATATGAGAAAGCACGCCGACATCCTGCGGCCCAAGTTCGAGGTAGTGCAGAACATGCTGGAGAAGGAACTGGGCGGCCTGGGCATCGGCACCTGGACCAACCCCAAGGGCGGCTACTTCGTCTCCTTTGATTCCATGGACGGCTGCGCCAAGGAGATCGTCTCCCGGTGCAAGAAGGCCGGCCTCATTATGACCGGCGCAGGCGCCACCTATCCCTACGGCAAGGACCCCCACGACAGCAACATCCGCATCGCTCCCTCCTTCCCCGCCATCTCCGATCTGGAGCTGGCAATGCAGGTTTTCACCTGCGTGGTAAAGCTGGTCAGTGTGAAGAAGCTTCTGGAGCAGTTCGATACCCCCGCCGCACAGTAAGACACATTCTAATGATAAAGCGCAGATCCGCAAAAACGGATCTGCGCTTTTTGTTAGGTCTCGCTGTACTTCCGTCTGGCTGCATCCAGCAGCGCACCGAGGAAGGCATCGACTGCGGTGATGGTGCCCACCACCTGCTCCCCATAGGGAAGGTCCCAGATGCCGGACAGGGCAAAATACAGCGTTCCTGCCGCCGGCAGCACCACAAGGGCAATGTATCTCAGAGTGTCATATACTTTGTCGCTCATATTCCCTCCTTACTCCCGTTCCAGATCTGCCACCCGGTGATTGAGAACCTTGATCTGCTCCTCCACCACCGGCATGCGCCGGGCAAAGCCGTTGTGCTCCCGAACCTCACGGGTCAGCTCCTCCAGTCGGGTATCCGTTACGGCCTGGGCCGTCTGCATCTTCGCCTCCATCTTCCGGGCATTGGCGCTGTTGGAAAGGATCACTCCCAGCAGGGACAACACCCCGGTGATCAAAGAGGCCGCTACCGCTTCACTCATGCGCTGACCTCCGTAACAAATCCCGGAAATCCGGCATCTTTCAGCTTCTGCAGCAGCTTTTCCGCATTTTCCCGCACCCGGAAGGCGCCCACCTGGACCCGATACAGGGTACTCTTCTCCACAGACACTCCCGCATAATCGCAGATGCCCATGGCGATGGCCTCCCCGATTTCCCGGGTATGCTCCACGATCCACTTTGCGGTATCGGGAACATCGTGGAAATCCGCCTCGATATAGCATGCGAAGGCATTGGGTGCCTTCAGCTCATACAGGCCGGTGTGCTGCCGGAGGCTCTCGCTGTCACCGGGAGTCAAGGGTGCCAGGCGGCGGAAGATGGCCTCTCCCAGAGCCTGACCCTTGCCGCCCTCCGTGTAGTAGAACATCCGGGTGCCGGAGACCCGGCCGTTAAAGGCATTGGTATGGATGGGGATATAGAAATCCGCGCCCCAGATATTGGCGGCAGCCACCTTGGTCTGCATATTCTCCCCATGCATGAGCTTCACCTCGAAGCCCCTTGCCTCCAGAAAGGTCTTGCAGCTTTCGGCGATCTTCAGGCACTGAGCCGACTCATTGGTATCTCCCCAGGCATATTTGTTTTCATCCTGGTTGGAGGGAGACAGAAAAATCTTCATACTGCCTCCTCTCAGCGCACATAGGACTGCAGCAGCTTATTTCCGGTTTCCTTATCTCGGCTCAGAGAACCGGAAGCGGTGCCGTACCAGCTGCGCAGGGTGAACATCTCGCCCTGGGAAATCTCGCCCCGGATATAAGCCTCATTGATTCTCGCCAGCAGGGTGTCCCGGGAAGCTCCCGCCACCTTCTGATCCCGGCACCAGGCAGCCAGGGCATCAAACTGATTTTCCAGCTCTTTCTCTTCTTTCTTGGAGGAGCCTTTGCCGCCCTTGCCGCCGGATTTTCCCTGATCGCCGTAGCGGATGTTAAACTGCCGCTTTTCCTCCTCCAGCTCCTGCAGCCACTTGTCATCGGCGGCAGCATCCCGGGAAAGAGCGCGGTCAAAGTCCCGGGCATCAGTATAGGCTTCGGTAAGGCGCTTATTTTCCGTCTCCCAGTCTCCCACACCGTCACGCCAGCGGTCATAATCGGTCTTTTCCCGGTCAGAGACGGCATTCAGCTGCCGCTGCAGCTCGTCGCCCTCTGCGCTGTAGCGATCCAGCGCCAGCTTGTAGAGCTCCGGGATCTTCGCTGCCAGACCTGCCATATACTCCCCGTAGGCCTGCTGGGCGGCAGTCTGGGCGTAGCTGCTGCCATAACCTCCGGTGCGGGCGGATGCGGATGCCGCGGTATCCACCATGGCCTGTCTGCCGCCCCGAAGATACTGATCCTTATACTGGCGGTACAGGGCATCCCCGGTGGCATCGTAGGAAAAATCCCGTCTGCCACGGAGCTTGTCGATGGCCGCATCCAGCACCGGCTGCCAGTCGGAGCGGTAGGAACCGGGGCGCTTGCCCTGCTGGTCTTCCAGGTTCTTCCTTGCCCGCTTGACCGTTTCCGACTCCTCATAATATCTGCTTCTTGCCATTTTCCTCCTCCTTATACTTCGGGTCTGGCCCAGAATTCACTCTTTACCTCTGTGCCGGTTTCGGAAATAACCTTGCACAGGCAGGCCGCACAGCTTTTGTTTTTCATGGCAGAGCCCAACCGACTGTGGAAGGAGGCAACTGCCTCCCCCTCACTTTCGTAGGCATAGATGGCTTTGGAAACTGCCGTGCC
>JAZQQD010000154.1:0-12097 GCA_045628895.1 Faecousia sp. | reverse complement strand
TATCAGGAGGGCCTCCAGGGCGAGATCCTGTAATTTTTGCAAGTTTATCGACTGCGAATTGCAAAAATGTTCGCCGGCAAAAGACGAATGATTTTTGAACGTTTTTCGCAGAAAGAATAGCCAAAAAGACTGGATGAATTGCATATTACTCTTTCAATTATTGTTCTGCAGACCTTCCAAAATAAAGGGTGGTTTGCAGAACTTTTTTCTGCAAAATAGTTGCGAAAACAACGGAATAACCGAAAAACCAAAAGTTTCCATTGACATTTGTCAAAAATCACAAAAGACAAGCCGGTTTTAAATTTGGTTTTGTGACATCCCCTAATTATTAAGAAAAAGCTTTTTTTGAAGCAAAAATCCGTTGCTTTCGGGAGCTTTTTGTGATAAAATACACCCAATTCTTGTAAGCAATCCGAAAAATCCTGATTGATTGAAAGATTGAAACAACTTGCAAATCACAAAAAAATTCCGAATAATACGAAATATGCGGGAATAATCCTGATATTTCATCTGATTTGTTCGAATTTTTTTGCGGTGATGCAGGCTTGCTTCCTTTCCTTCGTCAGATTGACGGAAAGCTGCAGGAAGGAGATACATGATATAATATGGTAAGCAAATTGCCTATTATATGGCGAAAGCCGAAAAAATCTTTAAGGAGGATAAGAAATGAAAAAGTATCTCGCACTGCTGCTGGCTGTTGTCATGGTTCTGTCCCTGGCCGCTTGTGGCAGCAAGACCCCCGCTGCGACCGATGCTCCCACCGCTGCTACTACTCCTGCAGCTACCGATGCACCCGCAGCTACCGAGCCCACCGCTGAGGCTCCCGCAACCTACACCTATCATACTTATTCTAGCTCCCTGGCCGTTAACTGGAACCCCCACACTTGGGAGTACTCCAACGACAGCACCATGCTGGACTATGTGACCACTCCTCTGGCCACCATGTCCATCCTGGATTCTGAGGAAGGCATCTACCAGTGGATCTATCAGGCTGCTACCAGCATTGAAGACGTCACTGCTGATCATCAGGACGACCTGGTGAAGTACGGCTGCGACCTGCCCGAGGGCATGGAAGCAACCGACGTCACTTCCGGTTACGTCTATGAGATCGCTCTGAATCCTGAGATGCGTTGGGAGACCGGCGAGGCTATCAATGCTGATACCTACGTTTACTCCATGCAGCAGCTGCTGAACCCCGACATGCTGAACTACCGTGCTAACCTGTACTACGCCGGTGAGTCCGCTGTTGCCGGTGGCGAAAAGTACTACTACGCTAACCAGGAAGGCATGTGGAAGACCGTTTCCGCTGCCGGTTATGAGTCCGTTCAGGCTGCCGCTGACGCTGGTGCAAATCCCTGCATCGACGTTTGGAACCTGTGGGGCGCAGAGGGCTACACCGATGCTGAAGGCAACGAGTGCCCCCAGTACGTTCCCTTTGATGACGAGACCGTTTACGGCGAAGCTCAGGACGACGCCTTCACCGGCGCTGAGCTGTGGGCAGCCTATGGCGCTGCTTACATCGAAGTTGGCGGCTCCTACGAAGCTTCTGTTTTCGTTGCTAACGAGAACATGGGCGCTACCTATGAAGATGTCGGCTTCTACAAGGTTGACGACTACACCGTTCGTTACGTCTGCCAGACTCAGCTGAGCCGCGACTACTTCCTGTCCTCCTGCACCAGCAACTGGCTGGTTTACGAGGATCTGTACGAGGCTGGTAAGGATACCACCGGTACCCTGGTTACCACTTCCTACAACACCAACATGCAGAACCAGATCTCCTATGGCCCCTACAAGCTGACCTCCATCCAGGAAGGCAAGCAGATGATCCTCGTTCAGAACGAGGAGTGGTACGGCTTCGAGAAGCAGGCTGACGGCAGCCTCCTGTCCATGACCGACTTCGAGGTTGACGGCGAGTCCGTACAGCAGTACATGACCACCTCCGTCATCATCGACGTTATGACCGACGACGCTGCTAAGCAGGCATTCCTGAAGGGCGAACTGTCCGACTGGACCACCAATGCTGAGGAAGCTGTTGTCTACGCTACCTCCGATCGTCTGTACAAGGTCGACGAGACCTACACCGAGTCCTTCTTCATGTGTGTCTCTCTCGACAAGCTGCAGGAGATGGACGCTTCCAAGGGCAACACCAACTCCGTTGTTCTGTCCAACATCAAGTTCCGTAAGGCTATGTCTCTGGCTATCGACCGTAACGAGTTCGTTACTGCAACCGCTGGCTGGAAGCCCGCTTACGGCATGCTGAACTCCCTGTACATGTACAATGCTTACGAGGATCCCACTTCCTCCTACCGTAACTCCGAGCAGGCTATGCAGGCTATCTGCAATGTCTACGGTGTTGAGTACGGCGAAGGCACTCCCTACGCTACCCTGCAGGATGCTTACAAGTCCATCAATGGTTACAACCTGACCGAGGCTAAGGCTCTGATGACCGAGGCTTGCGCTGAGCTGGTTGCTGATGGCCTGTACACCGAAGGCGATCCCATCTACATCCGTATGGGTTGGAAGAAGGGCACCAACGATTCCGCTGATAACCAGCAGATCGCTCTGATCAACAAGTACGTCAACGCTGCACTGGAAGGCACCGGCTTCGGCACCATTACCTTCGAGGGCATCGACAATGTTGCTTCCCGTTATGACGACGTCGCCAACGGCGAGTTCGCTATCGGCTGGGGCGCATGGGGCGGCGCTGCCTTCTATCCCTTCCGTAACTTCCAGGTCTACTGCGACCCCGATCAGTACTCCATCCACGAGGCTGGTTCCTGGGATCCCAAGACCACCAATCTGACTCTGACTGTCGAGGGTGAGGAAGTCACCATGAGCTGGCAGGCATGGTCTCAGTGCATGGTCGGTACCGGTAAGTTTGCTAACGCATCCTTCGAGACCAAGCTGGGCATCCTGTCTGCTATGGAAGAGAACTACCTGCAGTTCTACTACCGCATCCCCTTCGCAACCACCACTTCCTGCTCCCTGCTGAGCTATCAGATGGACTACTACACCGAGGACTACAACATCATGTACGGCTTCGGCGGCATCCAGCTGATGACCTACAACTACAGCGATGCTGAGTGGGCTGACTTTGTTGCAAGCCAGGGCGGCACTCTGAACTACGAATAATCCTTCAGAGGCTTCCAAAAAACCCTAAGTAATTGGCGGCCAGGGGGGCAATCGCCCCTCTGGCTCGCTCTTTTGTCATATTTTGTCCACGTACTAAAAGCTACTGTTTTTCGCTGAAAAACGCGTGGCATAAAATCGTTTCTCAGCGAAGAACAGAAGCGTTTTTCAATTATCCGTTAAAGGAGTAAATGCATATGAAAATGGCAAAATATACCCTGAAACGTATTGTCCTGATGTTCTTTACCCTTTTTGTCATCATGACCATCTGTTTCATGCTGATCCGTATTCTGCCGAAGGAACTTCCCCAGGATAAGAACCAGGCAGCGCAGATTGCTGCCCGTTGGGAGGCACTGGGCTATAACAAGCCTCTGCTGGTACAGTACGGCATCTATCTGAAAAATATCTTCACCAAATGGGACTTCGGTACCTCCTGGTATATCCAGACAAGCAAGCCTGCATGGGATCTGCTGACCAACCGTCTGCTGCCCACCGTGCTGGTCAACCTCTATGCTCTGCTGGTGGCTATTCCCATTGGACTGCTGCTGGGCACCTACGCTGCAATTAAGAAGAATAAATGGCAGGATAGCCTGATCTCCACCATGGTTATGGTGTTTGTTTCGGTGCCTTCCTATGTTTACGCCTTCCTGGTGCAGTACTTCCTGTACTTTAAGTTGAATCTTCTGCCCCTGCAGGTCTATTCCCTGGCGGATGCCGGCGGCAGCTGGTTCACTTGGAAGATGTTCCACTCCATGATGGCTCCCGTCATCGCACTTTCCTTCGGTGAAATTGCCGGCCTGTGCCGTTTCACCCGTGCCGAGCTGACCGAGACTCTGACCTCTGACTATATGCTGCTGGCTCGTACCAAGGGTCTGACCCGTGCCCAGGCAACTTCCCGCCATGCCTTCAAGAACGCCATGGTTCCCGTCCTTCCCATGATCATTTCCATGTTCATCGGTATCATGGGCGGTTCCATGATCATCGAGCAGATCTTCTCCATCCCCGGTGTCGGCCGTCTGTATGTGCAGGCCATTAACCTGCTGGACTACGACGTGTTTATGATGGACAGCGTGTTCTACACCTTTATCGGTCTGCTGGCCGGTATCGTGGTTGACCTGAGCTACGGCTTCATCGATCCTCGTATCAGAATGGGAGAGAAATAATATGGAACAGAATAATTTCACAAACATTCCGAAGGATAAATTCCACTTCGTTAACGAAGGCGAGCGCCTGAAGGACGCCAAGTTTGATGATAAGCCCATTGGCTACTTCAAGGATGCCTGGATCCGTTTCCGCAAGTCTAAGGCCTCCGTTGTGGCTTCCATCATCATCATCCTCATCATCCTCTTTGCTTTCCTGGCACCTCTGTGCGTTACTACCCATGATGCTACCTTTATGGTGCCTCTTTATTCCAAGAAGCCTGGCCGTATCGTAGGACCCCTGTATGATCTGGGCATCCTGGACGGCTCTGTGCAGCGTGACTTCTCCGACAAGAGCCTGACCAAGTCTATTGCCATGGGCATTGCTGCTGAGGACTGGGATGGCCGCGGCGTGACCTTTGCCGAAGGCTTGGAGTCTGATTATCAGCCCATCCGTAAGATGGGGGACAGCTATACCTCCATTGGTGCCGGCAACAAGGAAAACACCATTTATCCTGCCCGTATCGATACCTATCTGGAAGCCGGCTTTGTTTACATGACTGTTGAGCAGAGCGAGTATGCCAATATCGTTGCCTTCCAGGAAGAGAGCGGTATCCAGGTTCTGTATCCTCTGGTTGAGGACAACGAATGGACCCTGGATCCTCTGGATGCAAATTACTGGTATAAGACCAAGAAGGGCGCTCCTATCTATCTGAATGATAAGGGTAAGGCCAAGACCATTGAGCTGGATGCCAATGGCATGCCCGATCACGAGCTGGAGGATAACTATATCCGCGATGGCGAAGGAAATGTTGTTTACTACCAGCACGCCGGCGGCGGTACCTTCGAGACTGCTCAGTATAAGATCCGCGTTCTTTACTACAACTACTATCAGTATAAGTATGGCTTCCTGCCCAACTACCTGATGGGCACTGACAGCCAGGGCTATGACCTTGCCCTGCGTATGGCCGGCGGTATTAAGCTCAGCCTTCTGCTGGCTGTGACCATTTCCGCCATCAACTTCGTCATTGGCGCTCTCTACGGCGCTGTGGAAGGCTACTACGGCGGCGCTGTGGACCTGATTCTGGAGCGTATCGCAGATATCCTGTACGATACCCCCTTCATCGTTGTGGCAACCCTGTTCCAGATCCACCTGGCAAAGAAGGTCGGCCCCATCCCCAGCCTGATCTTTGCTTACGTGCTCACCGGCTGGATCGGCACCGCACACCGTGTCCGTACCCAGTTCTACCGCTTTAAGAACCAGGAGTATGTTATGGCTGCCCGTACTCTGGGCGCCCGTGACCGGAGAATCATCTGGAAGCACATCTTCCCCAACTCTCTGGGCACCATCATCACCTCTTCTGCTCTGACCATCCCCGGTGTCATCATGACTGAGTCCATGCTGAGCTATCTGGGTATTGTCAAGCTGGGCGGCGCAGGCCAGACCTCTCTGGGCACTCTGCTTTCCGACGCAAGCACCATCTGGACCAACTATCCCCACCTGATGCTCTATCCCGCTCTGATCATCTCTCTGCTGATGATCTGCTTCAACCTGTTCGGCAACGGTCTGCGCGATGCATTTAACCCTGCTCTGCGCGGCGTGGAGGAATAAGATATGGATAAAATTCTTGAGGTAAAAAACCTGAAAATTTCCTTCCGTACCTCCGGCGGTACCGTGAAGGCTGTTCGTGATATCAATTTTGACCTGGAGCGCGGCAAGACTCTGGCTATCGTCGGCGAGTCCGGCTCCGGTAAATCCGTTACTTCCAAGGCAATCCTTGGAATCTTAGCCGGCAACTCCATCACTGAGGGCGGCAAGGTCATCTATGACGGCCGCGACCTGCTGAAGATCTCCGAGGACGAAATGTACCGTCTCCGCGGCGATAAGATCTCCATGATCTTCCAGGACCCCCTGTCCTCTCTGAACCCCATCGTCAAGATCGGCAAGCAGATTACCGAGGCTATGCTGCTGAAGAACAAGGCTTCCCGCAAGGATGCCAGAAATGAGTTCAACAATCTGCTGAAGACTCTGGAGAAGGCCATGGCCGATGCTACCGGCGACGCTGCTAAGGCAAAGGAAATGTGCAAGACCTTCGATGACTTCTGCATCAAGGCAAATGAGCTGGAAAACAGCTATAATAACGACGAGACCGCAGCCCACGCCATCCTGGATGACCTGGAGGATCTGGTCTTCGGTGTCAGCAAGAAGCAGAAGGTGGATGTCTCCGGCCGCCTGAACGGTGCTGTTAAGAAGATGAAGGCTCTGAAGGATCCCTTCTTCACCGCAAACTTCTCTTCCGATCTGTCCGCCGCAGCCGATGGGGTCTCCAAGTCCAAGGGCGACTTCCATAAGGGCGATGCCCAGCTCCCCGAGAGCCTGACTGCCGCTGTGGAGAAGGCTAAGACCGTGCTGAAGGCTATGACCGAGCAGCCCCGTCCCGACTTCTTCCGTATCGGTTTCTACACCCTGAAGAACCCGAATGAAAAGCTGTACGGCCGCGATGTGGCTGAGGTCAACGAAATGACCCTGAAGTATCTGAATGATAACTTCATGATGGACTTTGTTGATAACATGCAGAAGGCCGTGGAGTATACCCACGAGAAGTCCGAGGAAATGAAGAAGGCAACCATCCCCGCACTGGATGAGGCCATTGCCTATTTCTCCGGCACTCTCAACAAGAAGGAAGCTCTGGCGAAGGCTAAGGCTCTGGCTGACCAGGTTGAAGGCAACATCAACCGTCTGAAGGTCAGCAAGGACAGCGCTGCCTACACCCTGCGTACTTCCTTGAACACCGGCATTGAGCGCTATTTCTCCGCTAAGGTCAATAATCCCAAGGAAGAGAAGCGTTTTGCACGGCAGTCTGCCAAGCGGGAAGCTCTCATTGCCAAGGGCAAGACCGTGGAATGGAAGGTCGTTCCCAAGCTGGTTTACGATCTGGATGAGATCCAGGCTGACATGGTGGAGTCCATTCAGGACGTTAAGGCCCGCTATGAGGCCGGCTTCCGGAGAACCGGTGTCGATTCCTATGCCCGCTCTGTTGAGATCGTGGACTTCTTCAAGGAGAAGGCTTCCAAGGTCGTTTATAAGGTTACCCGTTCCATGGCTAAGGAACGCGCCATCAAGCTGATGGACGAGGTCGGTATCGCCGAGCCCCGTATGCGTTACTATCAGTACCCCTTCGAGTTCTCCGGTGGTATGCGTCAGCGTATCGTTATCGCTATCGCTCTGGCAGCTGACCCCGAGATCCTCATCTGTGACGAGCCCACCACCGCTTTGGACGTGACCATCCAGGCTCAGATCCTGGAGCTGATCAACCGTCTGAAGAAGGAGCGTAACCTGTCCGTTATCTTCATCACCCATGACCTGGGTGTTGTGGCAAACATGGCTGATGACATTGCCGTTATGTACGCCGGCAAGATCGTGGAGTACGGCACCGCCGATGATATCTTCTACGATCC
Source organism: Faecousia sp. (assembly GCA_045628895.1). Lineage (GTDB taxonomy): Bacteria > Bacillota > Clostridia > Oscillospirales > Oscillospiraceae > Faecousia. The sequence continues at coordinate 4,370 of JAZQQD010000154.1, read as the reverse complement.
CCGTCATCCCTATACCTGGGCTCTGCTGTCCTCCATGCCCGACCTGGATACCAAGGAAAAGCTGGATGCCATCCCCGGTACTCCTCCCAACATGATCTATCCTCCTGTTGGCGATGCTTTTGCTGCCCGTAACAAGTACGCTATGGCTATCGACTTCGAGCAGCAGCCCCCCATGTTCCCCGTATCCGAGACCCACAGCGCTGCTACCTGGCTGCTGCATCCCGATGCACCCAAGGTGGAAGTGCCTAAGATCATTACCGACCGTATTGCAAGAATGAAGAAAGCAGGTGAGCAGAATGGCTAATAATACCCCTGAAACCCTTCTGCGGGTAGAGAATCTCTGCCAGTACTTCGGACCTGTAAAGGCTGTCGATAATGTCAGCTTCGACATTAAGAAGGGCGAAGTTTTCGGCCTCGTCGGTGAGTCCGGCTGTGGTAAGACTACCACCGGCCGTTCCATCATCAAGATCTATGACATCACCTCCGGCAGCATCTATTTCAAGGGCCAGCGCGTCTGCGCAGGCACCAAGGCCTACAAGGATGAGATCGCCGCTCTGAAGGCTGCCAATAAGACTGCTTCTCCCGAAGAGAAGGCAAAGAACGATGCCCGCATCAATGAGCTGAAGCAGGAGATCAAGCAGGCTAAGTTCGACCACAAGAACTGCGACAAGGAGTATGCAAAGGCTCAGGTCGCAGAAGTGGAAGCCAAGTATCAGGCTGACTGCGAGAAGTTTGCCGGCGATGCGGAAAAGCTTGCCGAGCTGAAGAAGCAGTACGAGAACGACAAGCACGTTGCCAAGAACGCCCGGCTTATCACCCAGATCCAGATGATCTTCCAGGATCCTATCGCATCTCTGAACCCCCGTATGACTGTTCGTGAGATCATTGCTGAGGGCCTGATCATCCACGGCATCCGGGATAAGGAATACATTGACCAGAAGGTCTATGAGATTCTGGAGCTGGTTGGTCTGGTTCGCGAGCATGCCGGCCGTTACCCCCACGAGTTCTCCGGCGGCCAGCGTCAGAGAATCGGTATCGCCCGTGCCGTTATCATGCACCCCGAGCTGCTGATCGCTGACGAGCCCATCTCCGCTCTGGACGTTTCCATTCAGGCTCAGGTTATAAATTTGCTGAACGACCTGCGGAACACCCTGGATCTGACCATCCTGTTCATCGCCCATGACCTGTCCGTCGTTAAGTACTTCTCCGATCGTATCGGCGTTATGTACTTCGGCAACATGGTGGAGCTGGCTACCTCCGATGAGCTCTTTGCCCATCCTCTGCATCCCTATACCCGCAGCCTGCTGTCCGCGATTCCTCTGCCTGATCCTCATTCTGAGAAGAACCGTACCAGAATCACCTACAATGCTCTGGCTGAGCATGACTATTCTGTGGATCTTCCCAGCCTCCGTGAGATCACTCCGGGTCACTTCGTCAAGTGCAACGACGCTGAGGAAGCCAAGTACCGCAAGGAGCTGGGTCTGTGAGCGACAAGCTGAAGAGCAGCCTGATCAAGTACGGCACCAGCGCCATATTCGCCCTGCTGATTGCATTCCTGCATATCTCCTTAAACAAGGGCTTTGCGGATATGGAACTGACAGAAAAGCTGCGCGTACTTAGCGATGCCTTTACCATTCCCGGAGTTCTTCTGATCATGGCAGGAGCGCTGGTCTGGGTTACCAACCAGGGAACCCTCTACGGCGTAGGATATATCACCTCCATGGGTCTGAAGATTCTGATTCCCGGAAAGGGTCTGGAAATGACCGAGAAGTATGCCGATTATGTGGAGCGCAAGCGGTCAAAGAAGATCTCCGGCTACGGATTCCTCTTTGTTTCCGGCGGCATTACCCTGGCTGTCGGCATTGTATTCATGTTTCTGTTCTTTTTTATCGGATAAGGAAGTGCCGCCCAAACGGGCGGCACTTTTTCTTTGTGAAAAACCGCTAATCGGGCGGCTGGAAAAGTAGATTACTTCATAATAGATTCTACTTGTATTTTGTCACTTTTTGGGGTAAAATTTAAAGAAAATACATATGCGGAGGTAGCGAAATGGAAGCACTTTACCAGCGTATTCGTGCAGAAGGCAAGATCCTGCCCGGCAATATCGTCAAGGTGGACGGGTTTCTGAACCATCAGGTCGATACAGCATTTCTGGGTGAGATCGCCGATGAATTTGCCCGTCAGTTCGACCTTACCGGCGTAACCAAGATCCTCACCGCCGAGGCTAGCGGTATCGCTCTGGCTGCAATCTGCTCCTTTAAGTTCGGTGTACCCATGGTCTTTGCCAAGAAGGCCAAGAGTGACAATATCGAGGGCGGCCTGTATCAAAGTGAAATTTTCTCCTATACTTATAAGAAGAAATTTACCCTGATCTGCTCCACGGATTGGATCACCAAGGAAGATAAGGTTCTCATTGTGGACGATTTCATGGCAAACGGCGAAGCCATGCATGGCCTTATCCAGATCGTTGAGCAGAGCGGTGCTGAGCTTGCAGGTATCGGTGTTGCCATCGAAAAGGGCTTCCAAGGCGGCGGCGACAAGCTCCGTGCAGCAGGCTACAACCTGAAATCTCTGGCAATTATCGATGAAGCAAATCCTGAAAAGGGATTCAAATTCCGGGGAGAATAACAGTAATGGAAAAAATACTTGTCCTTGACTTTGGCGGCCAGTACAACCAGCTGATTGCCCGCCGTGTCCGTGATCTCCACGTCTATGCGGAGATCAAGCCCTACGACGGCATCACCCCTGAGGAGATCCTGGCAGAAGGCTACTGCGGCATCATCTTCACCGGCGGCCCCAACAGCGTCTACGATATGTCCTCTCCCCACTATGATCCCAAGGTCCTGAGCCTGGGCATCCCCGTGCTGGGCATCTGCTACGGCTGCCAGCTGACCGCCTGGATGGGCGGCGGCTCCGTCATCACCGCCGAGACAAGCGAGTACGGCAAGATCGTGGTGACTGCCGATGTTTCCGAGTCCCTCCTGTGGCAGGATATCCCCACCGAGAGCGTGGTGTGGATGAGCCATACTGACCGGGTGGATAAGCTTCCTGAGGGCTTCCGCATTACCGCCCATACCGATGTCTGCCCCGTGGCAGCCATGGAAAACGCGGAGAAGAAGCTCTACGCCGTCCAGTTCCATCCCGAGGTCACTCACAGCGAGTACGGCAAGCAGCTGCTGAGCAACTTTCTGTACAATGTCTGCGCATGCAAGGGCGAATGGAAGATGGACTCCTTCATTGAGGATACCGTGAAGAAGCTCCGGGAGAAGATCGGCGATAAGAAGGTCATCCTGGGACTTTCCGGCGGCGTGGATTCTTCCGTTGCCGCAGGCCTCATCAGCCGCGCCGTTGGCAATCAGCTGACCTGCGTGTTTGTGGATCAGGGCCTCATGCGTAAGGACGAGGGCGACTTTGTGGAGCAGACCTTCACCCGCCTCTTTGACATGAATTTTGTCCGCCTGAACGTGCAGGAGCACTTCCTGTCCTGCCTCAAGGGCGTTACCGATCCCGAAGCCAAGCGGAAGATCATCGGCACCGAGTTCTATCGGGTGTTCTGGGATGAGATCCGCCGCCAGGGCAGCCAGGAGAGCTTCTTCGCCCAGGGCACCATTTACCCCGACCGCATCGAGTCCGGCAAGGGCAATTCCGGCAAGTCCGATACCATCAAGACCCACCATAACATGGTCAAGCAGCCTGAGGATGTCCAGTTCCTGGGCACCATTGAGCCTCTGGCTGACCTGTTTAAGGACGAGGTTCGCCGTGTAGGCGAGCAACTGGGCATCCCCCACGAGTTGGTGTGGCGTCAGCCCTTCCCCGGCCCCGGTCTGGGTGTTCGCATCATCGGCGAAATCACTGCCGAGAAGGTGAAGATCCTCCAGGAGGCCGACTGGGTTCTCCGTGACGAGATGGCAAAGAACGGCTATGAGAGCCAGATGGCTCAGTTCTTCTGCGTCCTGCCCGGTGTCAGCACCGTAGGCGTCATGGGCGACCACCGGACCTATGACCACCTGCTTGCCATCCGCGCCGTCACCACCGACGATTTCATGACCGCCGATTGGGCAAGAATCCCCTATGATATCCTGTCCCGCGTCTCCAACCGTATCACCAACGAGGTGCGCCATATCAACCGCGTCGTCTACGACGTGACCTCCAAGCCCCCCGCGACGGTAGAGTGGGAATAATTGCACTGTTTTAGGGCAAACTCCTTTATCCTCAAAAAGGCAAAAACTTTTAGCGAGTTAAGTCCGAAAATATAATAGAAATTAAGACCTTGTGTCATCAGAAATGATGGCTGCAAGGTCTTTTTTTATTTCCAAAATGACCTTGCATGATTTGCTCATATCTTTTTTGAAACCAAACCTTTATGCCCA
>JAZQQD010000153.1:0-3591 GCA_045628895.1 Faecousia sp. | reverse complement strand
CCTGGGCGAGTTCTACGCCAGAGCTTATCAGGAGAAGCTGGGCAACCGTCCCACCGTTCTCTACGGCCCTGCCTACAAGGGCATTTCCATTGCTGTTTCCGCCGCGGTTGCCCTCAGCAAGAACGGTTTAAACGTCCCCTTCTTCTTCAACCGCAAGGAAGTCAAGGATCACGGTGAAGGCGGCGTCTTCGTTGGTTATGTTCCCCAGCCCGGCGAAGAAGTGGTCATCGTAGAAGATGTCATCACCGCCGGAACCGCCATCCGTGAGAGCATGGGCATCCTTTCTCACCTGGATGGTGTCAAGGTTGTTGCCACCTTCATCATGGTTGACCGCAAAGAGCGTGGTCAGGGCGAAAAGCTGGCCATGAAGGAAGTGGAAGACGAGTTTGGCTTCCCTGTTTACTCCGTTGTGGATGTCTACGACATCATCGAGTATCTGGAAGAAAAGCCCGAGCAGGCCGAGAACGTTGCACGAATCCGCAACTACCTGGCCGTCAACGGAGGCAAGTAATGCGCAACCTCATCGATATTCTGGATCTTTCCGTGGAAGAGCTGGATCAGCTCATCGCCACTGCAATGAATATCATTGCCCACCCTGAGGACTACCGGGAAAAGTGCCGCTATAAGAAGCTGGCTACCCTGTTCTTTGAGCCCTCCACCCGTACCCGTCTCAGCTTTGAAGCTGCTATGATGGAACTGGGTGGCAATGTGCTGGGTTTCTCCAGCGCCAACAGTTCCTCCGCTGCCAAAGGCGAAAGCGTTGCGGACACTGCCCACATGATCTCCTGCTATGCCGATATCATCGCCATGCGGCATCCCAAGGAGGGTGCGCCCCTGGTTGCTGCCCGGAACGCCAGCATCCCCGTCATCAACGGCGGTGACGGCGGCCACTTCCACCCCACTCAGACTCTGGCCGATCTGCTCACCATCTATCGTCAGAAGGGTCATTTCGACAACCTGACCATCGGCCTGTGCGGAGACCTGAAATACGGCCGCACCGTCCATTCCCTCATCGCTGCCATGAGCCGCTACGCCGGTGTCAAATTCGTTGCCATCTCCCCCGAGGAACTGCAGCTGCCGGAGTACGTTCTGCAGGAGCTTGCGGAAAAAGGCATTCCCTGCGTGCAGACTGCATCTCTGGAAGACGCCATGCCCGATTTGGACGTTCTGTATATGACCAGAATCCAGAGAGAACGTTTCGACTCCCAGGAGGTTTATGAGCGTCTGAAGGACAGCTACATTCTGACTCCCGAGAAGCTGGTTCCCGCCAAGGAGACCCTCTCTATTCTCCATCCCCTGCCCAGAGTCAATGAGATTTCCGTCCGCGTGGATGCTGATCCCCGTGCCTGCTACTTCCAGCAAGCCCTCAATGGCAAGTTCATGCGTATGGCTCTGATTCTGAAGCTGCTGGCCGAGAAGGATCTCCAGGTTCCCGCAGGAGAAGAGATTGTGGATCCCCGGCTGATCTGCGACAATCCTCGCTGCATCACCTCCACCGAGCAGGAGCTGACCCATGTGTTCCGCCCCACCGGTACCGGCACCTACCGCTGCATCTATTGTGAGCGGGAGAAAACCCTGTAATTTCCAGGTCCTTCGGAAAACCGAAGGACCTTTCTTTTTGTCCAAACCGGGAAATGTTCACATTTCCCTTATTTACTTTTCTCTGAATCTCTGGTAAAATATCAAGGTTGAAAGGAGGCGGTTTTTTGCGCCAGACTCTTTATGAATTTCGTTCCTTCTTTCGCAAAGGGGATATGGTACTCCTGCTGCTCTGCATGATCACCACAGCCTTCGGCTGCCTGTTTATTGCCAGCGCTACCAATGCCTCCGGTTTTGCCAGATTTCTGATCATTCAGATCGTTGCTGCCGGCATCGGTATTTTCCTCTATGCGGTTCTTTCCTCCATCGATGCAGAATTCTTTTCCGAGCATCGACTGGAGTTATTCCTTTTCAGTTGTTTTCTGCTGCTCCTGATTATTCCTTTCGGAACCGACAACGGCTCCGGCAACAAGAGTTGGCTGGACATTCCTTTGCTCCCTGTTAATATTCAGCCTGCTGAGATCTGTAAAATTACATACATTCTGATCACCGCATCCGTTATGAATGCCCATCAGAATAAACCTTCTTCCATCCCCGCCATTTTCCACCTGGTCTTTTATCTGGGTGCCATCGTCGGTCTGAACATGGTGCTGTCCGGTGACGCCGGTGTTTCCCTAATTTTCGTATTCATCTTCATCGGTATGGCATTCTCCGGTGGAATCAGCCTGATATGGTTTCTCATCGGCGGCGGATTTATCGGCGCAGCAATTCCTCTCGCGTGGCCCCGTCTGGATGACTATCAGCGAAATCGAATTCTGATCCTTTTTGATGAGTCTATCGACCCCCAGGGTATCAACGAGCGCTACCATACCAAGCAGAGTCTGCTCTCCCTTACCGGCGGCGGATTCTCCGGCCAGGGTCTCTTCCAGGGGAGCAGAACCCAAAGTGAAGCCCTTCCCGCCCAGCATACCGACTATATTTTCTCCACAATCGGAGAAGAAGCCGGTTTTATCGGCTGCATGATTGCGGTTATTCTTCTGGTGGCTATCATTGCGCGGTGCATTTATGTCGGCAGATCCACCCCGGATTACCTGCGGCGCATGATCTGCTACGGCGCAGCTGCGGCTTTGATCTTCCAGGTCTTCAGTAACATTGGCATGTGCATCGGCATCACCCCGGTTATCGGTCTGACTCTGCCCTTTATCAGCTACGGCGGCTCTTCCATCGTGTCCCTGTATGCAATGCTTGGACTGGTTTCAGGCGTTTATGCTCGACCGACCCCAAGTGTCCACGAGCTATATGTAAGTCCATACTAATTGAAAAGACCACACAGCAGTCAAAAACTGCTGTGTGGTCTTTGTACATTATAAAAATTTCTCCATAAAAATCTCATCCCATGGATGGGAGCCTTCTACAAATCCAAATTGTTCAAACAGAAGCCTGGAAACATCATTTCCTTCCACATAACACATAGAAACCTTATTATACTTGCCCTCTTTTTCATTTCATTCAGCACAAGCTGCGCCGCAATCTTTCCATACCCCTTACGCTGATACCTCCTGTCGATCATAAGCTGACAGAACTCATAAGAATCCGTATCCGGTGAATCCAACCACATAACAATACCCACAGGTGTTTCATCGGCATAAACATTCATAACGCGCGGTCTTTTTTTGCGATGAAGCCATGCTCGGGCAAACATCACATTACAAGTTGCCACATAATCCTTCTGGTACTCTTCGACCTGCAAATCAGAACAACCAGACTCGTTAGTAATGTCTACCAAATAGATCATAATGTCCTCCATTTATATTTCGGTAAATGTTTTATCCCGGAAACATTTACGATTAATTAAAAACCAACTCTATGTCCATAAAAGAAAACCTCCGAATTTCTTCGGAGGTTCTTTTATGTTGGCATTACTTTTCTTCCTGGGTAGGCCAAGTATTGTCGTGCCGTCGAAACAGTCCGGTGGACTGTTTCAGGCACAATTTTGTATGCGTAAAAGAAAACCTCCGAATTTCATCGGAGGTTCTTTTATGTTGGCATTAC
>JAZQQD010000152.1:0-2547 GCA_045628895.1 Faecousia sp. | reverse complement strand
ATGGGTAAACGGCCCGACTATGCCACTGTTGTCTACTGCAATCTGATCCGCCAGACCTATAAGGATGTACCCATCCTCATTGGCGGCATTGAGGCCAGCCTGCGGCGCCTTGGCCACTACGACTACTGGTCCGACAGCATGAAGCGTTCTATCCTGCTGGACAGCCAGGCGGATCTGCTCATGTACGGCATGGGCGAGAAGAGTATTGTGGAAATTGCGGATGCGCTGAACTCCGGTATGGAGGTGAAACACATCACCTATGTGGATGGCACCGTTTACAAAACCACCGAGGTGGATGACAGTCTTCCTTCCATCGTGTTGCCCTCCTTCGAGGAAACGAAGAGCAACCGGCGTACCTATGCCGAAAGCTTTCTGACCCAGTACCAGAACTGCGATCCCTTTACCGCCAAGCGTCTTATCGAGCCCTATGGCAAGGAATACATTGTCCAGAATCCGCCTCAGAAGCCTCTGACCGTGGAGGAAATGGACGAGGTCTACGAACTTCCCTACTGCCGTACCTATCACCCCAGCTATGAAAAGCTGGGTGGTGTTCCAGCCATTGAAGAGGTCAAATTCAGCCTGGTTTCCAACCGAGGCTGTTTCGGTGCCTGCTCTTTCTGCGCTCTGACCTTCCACCAGGGACGGATCATCCAGGTCAGAAGCCACGAATCCATTCTGAAGGAAGCGGAAAAAATCATCGCAGAACCGGATTTCAAAGGGTATATTCATGACGTGGGTGGCCCCACCGCCAACTTCCGTGCTCCTGCCTGCGAAAAACAGCTGACCAAAGGTGCCTGCTCTCATCGTCAGTGCCTGTACCCCAGTCCCTGCAAGAATATGAAGATAGACCACAGCGACTATGTTGCCCTGCTTCGCAAGCTGCGGAAACTACCCGGAGTAAAGAAGGTCTTTGTCCGCAGCGGTATTCGCTTTGACTATCTCATTGCCGATCACAACGACACCTTCTTTAAAGAGCTGGTGCAGTACCACATTTCCGGCCAGCTGAAGGTCGCTCCCGAGCATGTTTCCGACGCAGTGCTTTCCCGCATGGGTAAGCCGAAAAACGCCGTATATAATCGCTTTGTGGATAAGTATTTTGAGCTTTGCAAGAAGTACAACATGAATCAGTTCCTGGTGCCTTACCTCATGTCCAGCCATCCCGGCTCCACCATGAAAGAGGCTGTGGAGCTTGCAGAATACATCCGGGATATGGGCTATAACCCAGAGCAGGTGCAGGACTTCTACCCCACCCCCTCCACCCTGTCCACGGTCATGTACTATGCCCATGTGGATCCTCGGACTATGGACAAGGTCTATGTGCCTACGGATCCCCATGAAAAAGCCATGCAGCGTGCTCTGATCCAGTACCGAAATCCCAAGAATTACTATCTTGTAAAAGAAGCGCTGATCACAGCCCATCGGGAGGATCTCATCGGTTCCGGTCCCAAGTGTCTGATCCGTGCTGTTCCCCCCAAGGCTAATGCATCTGCTGCCTTCGGAAAGAAACCGGCAGGAAAACCGACACCAAAGCCTGCCGAAAAGCCAAAAGGGAAACCTGCTCCCAAGGCCCCTGCAAAGCCGCAAAGGAACGCAAAACCTGCCAAATCTGCCGGACTTTCCCGGAAATTCGGCACAGGAAAGCATTGATATCACCCCCGGAGAGCCAGCCCCTCCGGGGTTCTATTTATTTGCCGTCATCAATAGGATGTTCCATACATCTGAAATTGAGGTGGTACTATGGAACAAAACACGATTACCATACGGGGAGAGCTGCGGAACCTGCCGGAGCTCTCCCACGAAAATCACGGAAGAAAGTTTTATCAGTTTTTTGTGGATGTGCCCCGATTATCCTCTGCCGTGGATACGATTCCTGTGATTGCAGAGGAACGGGTACTCAACGCTCTGGATCTCAGCAGCGGAAAAATGCTGCTCGTCACCGGTCAGATTCGTTCCCATAACCAGCGGACAGACGGAATCCGGCACCTGAAGATCTTTCTCTTTGCCTCTGGGATCCTTGCCGACGAAGGGGAACCCATGAATGAGGTCACCCTCCAGGGAGTACTGTGCCGGGAACCTACCTACCGCAGAACGCCCCTGGGGCGGGAAATCTGCGATGCTATGCTGGCTGTACCCAGGAACTACCATCGGGCAGACTATCTCCCCTGCATCCTGTGGGGCAGAACTGCCCAGGAAATCTCCCGCTGCCATACCCGGGATACCGTGCAGATCAAAGGCAGACTGCAAAGCCGCACCTACACAAAGCAGCTTCCATCGGGTACCGCCACCATGACCACCTATGAAATATCCGCCCTCAGCGGAGAATATATAATGCCGGAAGAATAACCCTCTTTTCTTCCCGCTATTTTTATGCTAAAATAGGAGGAAAACTTCCCAAGGAGACAGAGATATGGAGGAGAAACTGCAAGGAATTCTGGATGCTCTGGAGGAGCGTTACGGAAATGCCCCCTGCGCATTGGAATATGAAAAAGATTACGAGCTGATGATTGCCGTGCGGCTCTCCGCCCAATGTACCGATGCCCGGGTCAA
>JAZQQD010000151.1:0-16313 GCA_045628895.1 Faecousia sp. | reverse complement strand
CGAGCAGCTGCTCAACTACCTGTCTGAGGTCGGCCATCCCGTCCTCTCCATGGGGCCCTTCGATATGTAATCTAACAGAAATGCCGCCCGAAAGGGCGGCATTTTTTATATCGTTCTCCAAAGCCTCCCTTGTGTAAAGGGAGGTGGCACCGCCATAGGCGGTGACGGAGGGATTGTAATCTGACGGCTTGTAACATTGTGCGTTCAAAAGACAAACCTTACAACCCCTCAGTCATTTTGCCGTGAAGGCAAAATGACAGCTCCCCTTACACAGGGGAGCCTTTATCGCATTTTCCAATTATTTCTCGATCAGCAGCTCGGCGATCTGGATGGCATTGGTGGCAGCGCCCTTGCGGACCTGATCACCGCAGCACCACAGGCACAGGCCGTTGTCGTCCGTCAGATCGGGACGGATACGGCCAACGAACACGATATCCTGGTTAGAGGTGTCCAGAGGCATGGGATACTGCTTATTCTGGAGGTCATCCACAAGTTTGCAGCCGGGTGCCTTGGCAATGGCCTCCCGGGCCTGCTCCACGGTGACAGGCTTATCGAAGTGCAGGGAAACGGAAATGGAGTGGCTGCGGACAACAGGCACCCGGACGCAGGTGCAGCTGACCTTCAGCTCCGGCAGATGCATGATCTTCCGACCCTCGTTCTGCATCTTCATTTCCTCGCTGGTATAGCCCTCGAACTGCTCGCCGCCGATCTGGGGGATCAGGTTGTAGGCAATCTGGTGGGAGAATACCTTGGGCTCGTAAGTCTTGCCCTCGCGAAGAGCCTCCACCTCGTTCATCAGCTCAATGGGTCCGCCGGCGCCGGCACCGGAAACTGCCTGGTAAGTAGAAGCGGTCATGGTGCGGATGGGGCTGATGGCATTCAGGGCATTGACTGCGGTCACAGTGATGATAGTGGAGCAATTGGGGTTAGAGATGATGCCGTGATGGTTCTTAGCATCCTGGGGGTTGATCTCGGGCACGATGAGGGGCACATTGGGATCCAGACGGAATGCGGAGGAATTATCCACAAATACAGCGCCGGAAGCCACGATGGCGGGAGCAAACTTCTTGGCAATGTCATTCTCGGCAGCGCCCAGAACAATGTCACAACCGGCAAAGGCAGTATCGGCAGCCTCCACGATGGTAACATCCTCACCACGGAATTTCAGGGTCTTGCCTGCGGATCTGGCAGATGCCAGGGGGACGAGTTTCCCCACGGGGAAATTCCGCTCCTCCAGAATTTTGATCATTTCCTGTCCTACGGCACCGGTAGCACCCAGAACAGCAACAGTATACTGTTTCATAGTAATTCCTCCTAAAGAAGATAAATTCATACATTATTCCAAAGCCTCCCCTGTGCAGGGGGAGGTGGCAAAACCGAGGGACGAGGTTTTGTCGGAGGGGGTGTAATCTGACGGTTTTGATTGCAGTACATCCGATGAACCAACCTTACAACCCCTCAGTCACCAGTTTGCGAACTGGTGACAGCTCCCCTTACACAGGGGAGCCTTTGGTGCATTCTTACTTCGTAAAGCTGTTATACAGCACCCGGATGGCGGCGGCAAAATCCCGGTTATCCACACCGAAGATGATGTTCAGCTCATCGGGTCCCTGGTTGATCATGCGGATGTTGATGCCGGCTTCACCCAGCGCGCCAAACAGCTTGCCGGAGATACCGGGACGGTAAGCCATCTTGCGGCCTACGGCGGCAACCACGGAGATCTGATCGTAGACATTCAGGGTATCGGGATGGATCTCCTGCTGGATCTCACCCAGAATATTATACAGGCAGTGGGCAACTGCCTCGGTGGGCACCACGATGGAAACGGTATCGATGCCGTTGGGAGCATAGTCCACGGAGATATTGTGCCGCTCGAAGATGGACAGGATGGAGCGGAGCACGCCCACCTGATTGCTCATGCCCCGGCGGGACATATCGATAATGGAAAAGTCCTTCCGGCCGGTAATACCGGTGATGAAGCGGGAAGGATCGGAATCCGTATCAAAGGACTCCTGGATCATGGTGCCGGGATCCTCGGGGGCATTGGTATTGCGGATGTTCAAAGGGATATTCTTCTCACGAACAGGGAAGATGGTGCCCTCGTGAAGCACCTGGGCACCGGAGTAACTCAGCTCCCGGAGCTCGTCATAGGTCACCTCAGGGATGGCCTGGGGATTCTCCACAATGCGGGGGTCAGCCATGAGGATACCGGAAACGTCGGTCCAGTTCTCATAGATATCGGCATCCAGCGCAGCGGCTGCCAGAGCGCCGGTGATGTCGCTGCCGCCGCGGGAGAAGGTACGGATGCGGCCGTCGGGCATAAGGCCGTAGAAGCCGGGGATCACAACGCCCTCGCCGTTCACCAGATCCCGGAGGAGTGCATAGGAGGTCTCCTGGTCCACGCTGCCGTCCAGCCGGAACCGGATCCAGTCGATGGCATCCACGAACTTGAAGCCGAGGTATGCTGCCATGAGCTTGGCAGAGAAGTATTCGCCGCGGCTGGCCAGCTCATCGGAGGTGACGGACTTGGCATCCAGGCGCTGCTTCAAAGCGGCAAAGTCCTGCTCCAGATTCAGGTCGATCTTCAGTTCATCCCGGATCTCCAGGTACCGGGAGACGATCATCTCAAACACGGAGGTGCAGTCCACGCCGTACTGCACATGGGCATGGCAGAGGTACAGCAGGTCCGTGATCTTGTGGTCATTTTTATTGCGCTTGCCGGCGGCGGAAACCACTACCACCCGACGGGAGTGGTCAGCTTCCAGGATGCCCCGGATCTTGCGGTACTGCCCGGCATCAGCCATGGAGGAACCGCCAAATTTCACAACTTTCAGCATTTTCTTCTCTCCTTATCTCATCCCGGCGATATCGGGATTGGCAAGGGCTGCGATAAAACAGTCCGGGTGATTCCGGAGCCAGCGGTGCATAGCACCCACGCTGACAGGCTCCGTCACCAGGGCATCGCCCCATTTTTCCTTGGCAACGCTCTCCAGCCAGCTGTCCGAAGCGCCCCGGACATAGTAGCGGTAGCGATCGTCATTCACAATGGATTTCTTCTCGCCGTAGGGGCAGTAGAAACCACGGCCGTTCTGGAAATCGATGCAGTCCTGCACCACATTATATGCGGTGGGATACCGTCCTGCACCCTGGCCGAAAAAGCTCTGACGGCCGGAAGTGTTGCCTACCAGGGTAATGAGGTTATAGTTGGTAGGCACGGTAGCCTCCGGGAATTCCTGGGGGAAGAGGGTCGGCTGCACATAGGCGCTGAAGGTATCTCCGTTCTGGCTTGCCCAGGACACCAGCTTGCACACAAAGCCGTGCTTCTGGAAGCGGATTACATCCTCCGCGCGAATTCTCCGAATGCCGGCAACGGGAATGGCATCCTTATCCAGGCTGACACCGAAGCCGATATTGGAAGAAACGATGAGCTTGTGGTAGGTATCCCAGCCATCCACATCGGTGGTGGGATCCGCCTCGGCATAGCCCAGCTCCTGGGCCTGAGAAAGGGCCTCGGCATAGGTGCTGCCGTCCCGGTTCATGGCATCGAGGATGTAGTTGCAGGTGCCGTTCATAATGCCGCCCACCTTGCGGACGGTCTCCAGTCGGCGAACCCGCTCCAGCTCGGAGAGCCAGCCGATGCCGCCGCCTACGGAAGCGGTGCAGCGCAGGAACACGCCCTTGCTTTCTGCCAGGGGAATCAGTTCATCATAGAATGTGGCAATGAGGGCCTTGTTGGCGGTGGCAACATTCTTGCCGGCCTCCAGAGCGGCCTTTACATACTCATAAGCCGGGTGCAGACCGCCGATGGCCTCCACCACGGTATCCACATCCGGGTCACTCAAAATATCATTAAAATGATGGGTGACCTTCGCATCGGGTAATTCCAACTCCCGACGGCAAAGCACCCACGCAACATACATATCTTTTCGGCTGCCGGTAAGCTCGTATACGCCCCTACCAACGGTACCGAAACCAAGAAGTCCAATCCGCATGGCTTCCTCCAACTCTTATAATAAAGACAAATGTATTTTTTAGGGAAACACTTGCTTTTTATTCGAAAACAGTATATCATACACATTATCAAATTGCAATAGTGGTAAAACACAACAGTTTCCCCACGATTGCCCCGGTTTTCAAGGATTTTGCCCAGAAAATGGCAAGATTGCTTTGAATATACCACCGCACCAAAACAGAAACGGTCATTGCGAGCCATCGCGCACGATGGCGTGGCAATCCGTTCCCGGCGGTACGATCCGCCCCTACAGAATTCCCCACTTCCCAAGGAGGTTATTTTATGAACTATATTTCCACCCGGGGCCTTTCCCCGGAGGTTGATTCCGCTCAGGCCGTCCTCACAGGTCTGGCTCCCGACGGCGGCCTGTACCTGCCCAAGGCGCTTCCGGACTTCGACGCCAAAGCCCTGATGGGCAAAACCGCGGAAGAGATGTCCGCTGCCATTCTCTCTGCCCTGCTGCCCGATATCCCCGATATGCCTATGCTGGTAAAGCGGGGCTACACCGGAAAATTCACGGCAGAAGGTCTGACTCCCACCGTAAAGGCCGGAGAAAACTACATACTGGAGCTGTTCCACGGCCCCACCTCCGCCTTCAAGGACATCGCCCTGTGCATGCTGCCCCAGCTGCTGACTGCCGCCAAGACGGCAAAGGGCATGGAAAAGGACATTCTCATCCTCACCGCCACCTCCGGCGATACCGGCAAGGCAGCTCTCTGCGGTTTTGCCGATGTGCCCGGCATCCGCATCTGCGTGTTCTACCCCCACGGAGGTGTTTCCCAGGTGCAGCAGATGCAGATGGCGACCCAGGAGGGCGGCAATGTCACGGTCTGCGCCGTAAAGGGTAACTTTGACGATGCCCAGACCGGCGTGAAGAACATCTTCCATAACTTCAGCGGCGAAGGAAAATCCTTCGACCTTTCCTCTGCCAACTCCATCAATATGGGCAGACTCGCTCCCCAGATCATGTACTACTTCAAGTCCTATTCCGATCTGATGGCAAACGGCACCATTTCCTGGGGCGAAAGCGTGAATTTCTCGGTTCCCACCGGCAATTTCGGCGACATTCTGGCTGGCTTCCTTGCCAAAAAGCTGGGTCTGCCCGTAGGCAAGCTGATCTGCGCCTCCAATGCCAACAATGTGCTGACGGACTTCCTCCGTACCGGCATTTATGACCGCAGAAGAGATCTTCACAAGACCACCTCCCCCTCCATGGATATTCTGGTATCCTCCAATTTAGAGCGGATGCTGTATCTCGCCACCGGTGACACCGCCAAGGTTGCCGGCTGGATGCAGGACCTTTCCGACAAGGGCTTCTATGAGGTGGACGACGACGTAAAGCAGCAGCTTGCCGCGCTCTTCTGGGCAGACTGCGCTTCCGATAACGAAGTTTCCGCCACCATTCGAGGGGTCTGGCAGAACGCTAAGTATCTCTGCGATCCTCACACCGCCTGCGGCTATCTGGCTGCGGATCGGTATAAGGCTGCTTCCGGGGACAATGCCCCCATGGTAGTCCTCTCCACCGCTTCCATCTATAAGTTCCCCACCGCCGTGCTGGATGCTCTGGGCAAAAGCGTCACCGGAGATGAATTTGCCCGGATGGATGCCCTCCATGCCCTTTCCGGTGTACCGGTTCCCAAGAACCTGGCCACTCTGAGAGAAAAAGAAATCCTCCATAAAACCGTCATTGACAAGACGGAAATGGAAGCTTTCGTAATGGGGCTGTAAAAACACCGCGTAGGGGCGGATATCATCCGCCCGCAAACCTCGGATGCGGTTAGCATCTACGGCTACACAACCAACTATTATATTATTTCGTCATTGCGAGCCAGTTCGCAATGACGAGGTTATTTAGGTCTTCTGCGTTTTCGCATTGGTTTTCTGAAAGCCAAAAATCTACCGCCGGGCGGATACTATCCGCCCCTACGATAAAAAAATAAAGGAACAACTTATGAAACGAGTAACTGTACGTGTACCTGCCACCACTGCAAACCTGGGCCCGGGCTTCGATGCCTTCGGCTGCGCCCTGAGCCTTTTCACCGACGTGACCTTTGAGGAAACCGACGAGGGTCTGGAAATCACCGGCTGCGACGAGGAATTCTCCGGCCCGGACAACATGGCCTATACCTCCTATTGCGCCGTGCTGGCCTCCATGAGTGAAGAAGTTCGCGGTGTCAAGATTCACATTGATGCCCACATCCCCATCTGCCGTGGTCTCGGCTCCTCTGCCGCCCTGCTGGTGGCCGGTGCCATCGGTGCCAACGTCCTTCGCGGCAACCGTCTTTCCACCCAAGGCTTGCTGAACATCACCAACGCCATGGAAGGCCACCCGGATAACCTGGCTCCCGCCTTCTACGGTGGTCTTACCGCCTCCATGGTGGATAACGGTCTGCCCGTCACCGTGAATTTCCCCCTGCACCCGGACTGGCAGATTCTGGCTCTGGTGCCGGATTTCAACCTCTCCACGCCCCTGGCCCGTTCCGTGCTGCCCACCTCCGTTCCCCGGGCAGACGCCATTTATAACGTGTCTCACGGCGCCATGGTGCTCAAGGCTCTGGAGCTGGGAGACGAAAAGCTCCTGCGCCACGGCATGCAGGATCGGATCCACCAGAATTACCGGAAAAGCCTGATCCCCGACTTCGAGAAAATCGAGGCTCTGGTGCGCACCATGGGCGCCGCCTTCTGCCTGTCCGGTGCAGGCCCCACCCTGCTGTGCATCACCCGTCAGAGCGGTGTCCGGGAGAAGCTGGAAAAGAAGCTGCCCACCATCACCCAGGCAAACTGGGAGGTACTGCCCCTCCACGTTCAGTTCCAGGGTGCTCATGTCCTGAAGGTAGAGTAAAAACCTATACAAAAGCCTCGCAGAGTTCGCCGCCGCAGCGGCGAAAAAAGTTGAATCCGTTTTCGGCCGCGGCGTGTACGTGGACGAAAACACTTTACAGGCTGCAAGTGTGCGAGTTGTTCGCCTCCGGCGAACAGGGAGTGCGCGCAGCAGACTGCATCCTTTTGTCAAAAAGCTCCGAAGGAGATTTTTGACAGGCTAAAAGCCTCCCTCATTCGAGGGAGGCTTTTAATTTCTCCAGATCTTCATTTGTTAGGCCGGAGTAATTCACCACGATGCAGCCCTTATCCTGCTGGGGTACCTCCCGGTGATAGTACCGGGACAGGCAGGCTGCCTTGATATTCCGTTTTTTCAGCCAATCTGTCAGAGCTTCATCCGTCATATCTGTTTCCGCCTTGGCAAGAAAATGCAGTCCCGCATCCTTTTCCAGAATGGTCAGCTTATGGCCATACGCGCTGTCCTGCAGGAGCCGGGCAACCTCGTCCCGACGGGATTTATAGAATTTCCGCATCCGGTTCATGTGCTTCTCAAAATGCCCCTCACTAAGGAACCGAGCCAGGGTATACTGCTCAAAGCTGGGCACCGTGCAGCTGTAGAATCCCAATTCCCGCTCAAACCGCTCCATAAGCCCCTCGGGCAGCACCAGATAGCTGATACGGATGGAAGGCGCAAGGCTTTTGGAGAAGGTGTTCATGTAGATCACCCGGCCGGAGGTATCCATGCTCATAAGGGTGGGCAAAGGCCGGGAACGGAAGCGAAATTCGCTGTCGAATTCATCCTCGATGATGTAGTGGTCGTCGCGCTCCCCCAACCACCGCAGCAGGGCTTGCCGCCGATCCATAGAGGTAACGATGCCTGTGGGGAAATGATGAGCAGGAGAAATGTGCAGCACCTGAGAAGAGCCCAGCTTTTCCGGGATGACACCCTTCTCATCCATGGGCACACAAACCCAGCCGGCACCTCCGGCGGTATAGATCCGGCGGATCTTGTCGTAGCCGGGATCCTCCACGCCGTAGCACTTGTCCCGGCCCAGAAGCTGAATCAGCAGATTATACAGGAAGTCCGTACCCGCGCCCACCAGAATCTGCTCCGGAGAGACCTTCAGATCCCGGAAATCCCGCAGATGCTTTGCGATGGCGCTTCGCAGCTCCGGGCAGCCCAGATTGGGCAGCGGTGCCAGAAGTCTTGTGCCGTAGTCCTGCATGACCTCCCGCTGGAGCCTGCTCCACACGGAAAAGGGAAAAGAAGCAGGACTGTTGCTGGTAAGATCCACCCCGGTTTCGGCAGAAGCTTCCTTCGCCATGGGCGCAGGGGCCGACTCCGACACCTTTACCGCCACCGCTTCCACAAAATAACCGATGCGCTGCCGGGCAGAGATATAGCCCTCGTCCAGCAGCTGATTATAGGCTCCCTCCACGGTGATCTGGCTCACCTTCAGGTGTTCCGCCAGAGCCCGCTTGGAGGGAAGCTGCTGCCCCACAGGCAGCTTCCCGGAGAGGATGTCCCCGCGAATGGCCTCATAGAGGGCCTCGTACAGGGGGCATCCCTTCTTTTTTACCAGTTCATAGGTCAGCATGGTGTTTCCTCCGCAGGAAGATATCCTCTCCCTTGTCAAAGCACCACAGAACGATACGATACACCTGGGGGGTCATAATCAGCAGGGTCACCATGACCAGCATGGTCTGCAGGTTGCCGGGGTACAGCTCGAAAAAGCCGCCCAGGAAGATAAAGCAGCCCAGGATCAGCAGGCCCATAGTGCCCCAGATGACGGCACGGAATTTGTTGAAGGGCTGGCAGACCCGGAACAGCACCAGCAGACCCACGAAGGCAAGGATGGCGGCGCACACCGTGGAGACCTGCTCCATGGGCATGGCAAACACCACCATAAAAGCCTGAGCAAAAAGCACCACGAAGACATTGGTCAGGCCTCCGGGCAGCGCCCTGCGGAAGACTCCCGGCAGGAACCGGCCGGATACCCGCTCATAATTGGGTTCCATAGCCAGGAAGAAGGAGGGCACGCCGATGGTCAGACCGGAAATGACGCTCAGATGGATGGGCACCAGAGGATAGGGCCACAGGGTAAAGAGGGTAATGATGGCAAGGCAGGCAGAGAAAATGTTCTTTACCAGGAACAAGGTTGCCGCCCTCTGAATGTTGTTGATGACCCGTCTGCCCTCGCCCACAATGGCAGGCATGGCGGAAAAATCCGAGTCCAGCAGCACCAGCTTGGAGACCTGGCTGGCTGCCTGGGCGCCGCTGGCCATGGCGATGCTGCAATCCGCATCGGTCAATGCCAGCACATCGTTGACACCGTCGCCGGTCATGGCCACGGTATGGCCCTGGGCCCTCAGCGCCTGCACCAGCTCCCGCTTGCGCTCCGGGGTCACACGGCCGAAGACCGTGCAGTTTTCTGCCGCCCAAGCCACATCCTCCGGGGTTTCCAGAGTTCGGGCATCCACGTAGGTTTCCGCGTTTTCAATACCGGCCCGGAGGGCAACCTCCGAAACCGTCTGGGGGTTATCGCCGGAAATGACCTTGATGGCCACCCCCTGCTGGGCAAAGTACCGGAAGGTCTCGGGAGCCTCCGGACGAATGCGGTTGCTCAGCACAATGAGGGCCAGAGGGATCATGGCTTCGGAATCCAGATTTCCCGGTTTCGGCTCTCCCTCATAACGGCAGACCAGCAGCACACGCATGCCCTGCTCCGCCCAGGGGGTGATTTCCTCCTGGATCTCCCAGAAGCGGTCGTCCATCAGCACCTCGGGAGCGCCGGCAAGGAAGGTTCCCTGCTCTGCAAATACGGCGCCGCCCCATTTATAAGCGGACTGGAAGGGAATCCTGCGGGTGCACTGCCATTCCGGCTTACCGCCGAACAGCTCCTGCACTGCTCTGCCGGTCTCGTTATCTGCCTCGGCTCCATAGAGCTCCCGCAGCACCTGCTCCAGATATTCCGGGGCAGCCCCGGACAGAGGCACCATCTCCTCCACTTCCATGCCCGGCTCGGTGATGGTGCCGGTCTTATCCACGCACAGCACATCCACCCGGGCCAGAGTCTCGATACAGTTCATATCCTGCACCAGCACCCGGGAGCGGCTGAGCTTCAGGGCAGAAGCCGCCAGCGCCACGCTGGTCAGCAGATACAGTCCCTCGGGAATCATGCCGATGAGGGCGGCAACCGTACTCTCCGCCGCCTTTCGCAGACCCAAGGACGCCAGCTGCTGCCAGAACAGCAGAGCGCCAACGGGGATGAGGGCAAAGCCGATGACCTTGATGAGGATATCCAGGGCCCGCATCATCTCGGAGCGGTTTACCTTGGGGTCCCGTTTTGCCTCCTGGCTCAGTTTGGCGGCATAGGATTCCGCGCCGACCCGGGTCAGCTCCGCCTTGGCACGTCCGGTCAGCACGAAGCTGCCGGACATGAGTTCGGCTCCAATGTCCTTTTCCACTGCGTCAGCCTCGCCGGTAAGCAGGGATTCGTTAACCTGCAGCGTTCCTTCTACCACGGCGGCATCCGCACAGATCTGGTCGCCGGGAGCGAGAAAAATCACGTCTCCCACCACCAGCTCCTGCTGAGGAATTTCTTTCATTTGCCCATCCCGCAGGACCTTCACCGGTACCTGGGCAACCAGGGTCAGCCTGTCCACGGCGTGCTTGGCCTTGATCTCCTGGAAAATACCGATGACGGTGTTGCACACCACCACCCCCAGGAAGGTCATATTCTTCACCGAGGAACCGGCAACGACCAGGAAGATGGCCAGAGCCACGAAAACCAGATTGAAAAAGGTAAAAATATGGGAAATGGCAATTTCCTTTTCGCTGCGTGAGGGACTGGCCGGGGCAGAATTGCCCATGCCCTCTGCCCGGCGGCGTTCCGCCTCCTGAGTCGTCAGTCCCAGAGGCTTTTCATTATGTACGGTCATTTCATCCAAGGCAGCTGCTCCTTTCCGCAAAGCCGTTCTCCCGATCCCACATGGCGATGACATCTCCCTCGGAAACGGTCACCTCCGCCGGGTTGCCAAGGAAATGGTTGCTGACTCCCAGAGGAAAATCCGGAGTCAGGGTAGCATTTTCCAAATTGTATTTCATGCCCCGGATGGTGACACCCCGGGCAGGCTTTCCCAGACAAAACAGAGAGAGGATCCCGGCAAAGTCCGAAGAAAACGAAAGTGTTTCTTTGCAAATGGTCGTAACGATATATCGGCTCCCCACCAGAGTGCCGGTGGCGCCCCGGTTGGAAAGGTACAGCAGGGTCTGGCAATTGGCAAGGGTGTGATCCAGCCGCTCCCCGTCCAGGCAGCCGAAAAACAGGAACTGCCTGTATCCCATCTTCAGCCCCTGCCGCACCGCCAGCATGGAATCCGTATCATCCTTTTCCACAGGGAAAACCTCCGCCCCCTGGGGCACATAACCCAAGGAATCGAAATCCCCCAGAATGCCGTCAGGCTTTAAGCCGAACCGTTCCAGATGGGTGATGCCCCCATCCGCCGCCAGCAGAAAATCTCCCGGCTGGGGAACATAAAGATTTTCCGCCATTTCCCCTGCGCCGAATATGATAAATCGAGCCATAATGACCTCCGAAATCTGTGTCATCGTAGGGGCGTGCAGTGCACGCCCGTGCATTTTTTGCTTTTCCTTATTTTACCACAGAAACCGACATTCTGGCATTAAATTTTCATGAATTTTCGGAATAAAACTGGTTGTATTTTTCTCCAGGCATAAGTTCCTTCCCCCGAAGTTCTGCCAGTTCCGAAACCGTCACAAAGGAAAATCCCTTTTCTGTCAGGGCATCCACGATCTGCAATGCCGCATCCACCGAGGAATCCGTCATATCGTGCAGGAGGATGATATCTCCGTCCTTGGCCTTGTTCACCACCGTCTTTTTTACCGCAGCAGCATTGTGGATCTCCCAGTCCTTGGGATCCAGGCTCCAGAGGACGAGGGAAAGCCCCTGTTCGGCAGCGCATTGCACCACCGCCGGGGAGCAGAAGCCTCCGGGCGGCCGCAGGAGCTTGATTTCCGTGCCCTCCGGCAGGAGGGCTTCGGTCTTGGCGATCTCGCCGAGGATGTGCTCGCAGTTCATTTTCCCCATACAATCGTGGGAAAAGCCGTGGAGTCCCACCTCATGGCCCTCCTCCACCATCTGCTTTGCCAGGTCCGGGTACTGCTCCAGCCGATAGCCGCAGAGGAAGAAGGTGGCCCTCGCATCCCGCTGGGCAAGTCCCTCCAGGAGGTGCCGGGTAAACCGGCCCGATGGGCCGTCATCAAAGGTCAGGGCCACATAGCTTTCCCCATAACAGGGAAAAATCAATGCGACAGCGCAGATCAGGGCAAAAAATAATTTTTTCATGGTGTCACTTCTTTCTTATATTTGACGAACCGCAGAAAAAAGGGTATCATAGTAAAAACGAAGGAGGGAAGGCTATGCAACTATTATGTCCCGTTTGCGGCGAAAGACTGCAGAAAAACGAACGAAGCTATCTGTGTCCCAAGGGCCACAGCTTTGACATTGCACGGCAGGGCTATGTGAACCTGCTTCCGGTGCAGCAGAAGAAATCCCTCCATCCCGGCGACACGAAGGAGCAGGTGGCTGCCCGGCGGGCATTTTTAGATGGCGGCTATTACGCCCCTATTCTGGAAACGCTGAAAGCCACCGCCATTAAGCATCATGCTTCCGGTCCCATTGTGGATATCGGCTGCGGCGAAGGCTACTACAGCGGCAATCTGGCGTCCTTTTTGAATACCGAGCTTGTGGGCATGGATATCTCCAAGGAGGCCGTCCGCTATGCCGCGGGAAAATACAAAAACGGCTTTTTCTTTTGCGGCACCGCCAGCCATCTGCCGGTAGAAGATCACTCCGTGGGACTTATGACCTCCCTGTTCGCTCTGACCATGCCGGAGGAATTCCACCGGGTTTTATCCGAGAACGGCCTGTATTTCCAGGTTTTGGCGGCAAAAGACCACCTTCTAAATCTCAAAAAGATCATCTACGGAGATTTAACGGATAAGGAAAAAGACAGCGTGCCCGAGCTTCCCGGCTTTTCCCTTGTGGAATCCGCTCCCATTCGCTTTACCTTTACCGTGGAGGGAGCCCAGGTGCAGAATCTGCTGTCCATGACGCCCCATGTGTACCGCATCACAAAGGATGGCGCCGCTCGGCTTGCCGCCACGGAAAGCCTGACCGACACGGCAAGCTGTGTGCTGAATGTTTATGCGCCTTTACATTTTTCTGACGAAGGGGTATAATATAAAACATCAAATACAGCCATACAGTTTGCACCGCACCTGAATAAACGCAAGCAACTACAAATGATATCGTCATTGCGAGTCAGCGCGCACGCTGGCGTGGTCCCCCAAGGGGATTTCCTTCGGGCACAATCCGTCTCCCCTTGTTCGGATTCGCCCAACGCTGTGAACGAAAAAAGACCGTACCGCAGAGAAACGGATTGCCACGGTCGCTATGCTCCCTCGCAATGACCGCTTCTTCTTTTGTGCTATGCAAACCGTAAGGTTTGCGGGCGGATAATACCCGCCCCTACGATGACCGCTAAATTTAGGAGACTCTATGTTACATCAATTACAGGCGGTGGAGAACCGCTATGAAGAGCTTTGCGCCCGGTCGGAACAACCGGATTTTTACAATGACCCCAAGAAGGCCGCCGCCCTGCTCCGGGAGAAGAACGATCTGGAACCGATTGTGGCCGCCTTTCGGAAATATAATACCGCGTGTCAGGATATGGTGGATGCTGAAGAGCTGATGAGTGACCCCGAAATGAAGGAGCTGGCCCAGGAGACCTATCTTGCTGCCAAGGAGGACAAGGAGACCTTATATCGGGAGCTTCAGATCCTGCTGCTGCCCAAGGATCCCAACGACGATAAGGACGTGATCATGGAGATCCGCGGCGGTGTCGGCGGTGAGGAAAGCGCCCTCTTTGCCCACAGCCTCTTCCGGATGTACAGCATGTACGCTTCCTCCCGGGGCTGGAAAATCGAGCTCATGAACTACAGTGAAACGGAACTGGGCGGTGTCAAGGAGGCGGACTTCATCGTCTCCGGCAAGGGTGCCTACTCCCGTCTCAAATACGAAAGTGGTGTCCACCGGGTCCAGCGTGTGCCGGAAACCGAGTCCGGCGGCAGAGTCCACACCTCCACAGCTACCGTGGCCGTCCTCCCCGAAATGGAAGAGGTGGATGTGGTCATTCGTCCCGAGGATATCGAAATGCAGGTGTTCCGTTCTTCCGGTGCCGGCGGCCAGCACATCAATAAAACCTCCTCTGCCGTGCGGCTCATCCACAAGCCCAGCGGCATCGTGGTAGCCTGCCAGGAAGAGCGATCCCAGGTGCAGAACCGGGAAAAATGTATGCGGATGCTGGCCTCCAAGCTCTATGAGATTGAGCAGGAAAAGCTGGATTCCGCGGTCACGGGTATGCGCCGCAGTCAGGTTGGCACGGGTATGCGCAATGAGCGCATCCGCACCTACAATTTCCCCCAGGGTCGTGTGACGGATCACCGCATCGGTCTGACCCTGTACAAGATCGACTCCGTTATGGACGGAGATCTGGATGAGATCATCGACGGCCTCGCCACCGCCGACCAGGCAGCAAAATTAAAGAACGCACAAAACTAAGCCTCCCCTGTGCAGGGGGAGGTGGCTGCCGGACAGGCAGACGGAGGGGGTGTAATCCCCAATGGTTTTACCAGTAGTGCGTTCAAAGAACGAACCTGACACCCCCTCAGTCTCGCTTCGCTCAACAGCTCCCTCTACACAGGGGAGCCTTTGGATTTGGAGGAACCTATGGAATACATCACGAACTCCCCGGAGGAGACCGAGCAGATCGGTGAAGCTCTGGGAAAAATCTTAAATCCCGGTACCATTCTTGCCTACCGGGGGGATTTGGGAGCCGGCAAGACCGCCTTCACCAGAGGACTGGCAAGGGGTCTGGGCTGTACGGAAGCCGTCACCAGTCCCACCTACACCATCGTAAACGAATACCTCTCCGGCAGGATGCCCCTGTTCCACTTCGATATGTACCGGCTTTCCTCCTCCGATGACCTCTTCGACATCGGCTGGGAGGACTATCTGGAGCGGGGCGGCGTCTGCGCCGTGGAATGGAGCGAGAACGTGGAAGACGCCCTGGAGGGTGCCATTTTCGTCACCATCGAAAAACTGGGCGACGAGCAGCGAAAGATTACCGTAGAGAACCTGTAAACCTTGCTTCTTGCGCAATGTGAAATAGGCGCAACCAGCTATATATTATTTCGTCATTGCGAGCCATCGCGCACGATGGCGTGGCAATCCGTTCTTTCTTGTACGGATTCGCCTTACGCTATGCAGTCGATTACACCATACTGCAGGAAAACGGATTCCCACACCAGTGACATCGGTCACTGGCTCGGAATGACATCTATTCTAAAGCCACAAGGAGGAACTTCCTTTGAAAATACTAGCCTTTGAGACCTCGGCCAAGGCCGCATCCGTCGCCCTTATGGAGGACGACAAGCTTCTGGGCGAAAGCTACCAGAACACCGGCCTGACCCACAGCCAGACCCTTATGGTCATGGCAGAAGACCTGCTCAAACAGTGCAGCGTTACCCCGAAGGATATCGATGCCGTTGCCGTGGCAGCCGGTCCCGGCAGCTTTACCGGCGTGCGCATCGGCGTTGCCGCAGCCAAGGGTTTTTCCTGGGGACGAAACATCCCCCTTTACGGCGTTTCCACCCTGGAGGCCATGGCGGAATCCCTGGGTGTATACGAGGGCATCGTGTGCCCCGTGATGGACGCCAGAAGGAGCCAGGTCTACAATGCCCTGTTCGATGCCCATTGTGGAAAACTGACAAGAGTCTGCGATGATCGTGCCATCTCCCTGCAGGAATTGGGAGAAAATCTCCAAAAATGTGAGAAACCCATTTTTTTAGTTGGCGATGGAGCGGTTTTGTGCTATAATTCCCTGTTGGAAAATGTACCGAATCTTATCCTCCCTCCGGAGCACAAGCGCCATCAGCGCGCCGTTGGTGTCGGACTGATCGCCAATGCCATGGCAGCAGCCGGTATGGCCCCCGACGGGAAGGAACTGACCCCCAATTACTTAAGATTATCTCAGGCTGAACGGGAACGGGCAGCCAGAGAAGCAGAAAAGGAGAAATGAAAAATGGCAAATGTTCATGTTCTGGATCACCCCCTCATTCAGCATAAGCTGGCAATCCTCCGCAACAAGGATACCGGTGTTAAGGAATTCCGTGAGCTGGTCTCCGAGATCGCAGGCCTGATGTGCTACGAGGCCACCCGCAACCTGCCCCTGGAAGAGGTGGAAGTGGAGACTCCCGTGGCTATGGCCAAGTGCCGCGTTCTGGCGGGCAAGAAGCTGGCAATCGTCCCCGTTCTGCGTGCCGGTCTGGGCATGGTGGATCAGATGGTCGACCTGATTCCCTCCGCAAAGATCGGTCACATCGGCCTGTACCGTG
>JAZQQD010000150.1:0-5853 GCA_045628895.1 Faecousia sp. | reverse complement strand
TAGGGGGAGCTGGATTCGCTGAGGTACGAAGCGAAGACTGAGAGGGTTCCCATCTCAAATCAAGTACCATCTATAATAGAACATTGGCACCCTCTCAGTCAGCTTCGCTGACAGCTCCCCCTATTAGGGGGAGCCAAGGATCTTTATCTTTAAATTTGGAGAAACATTATGCGATTTTTTGAATTTGCCGTTCCCTGCCTGTTTGGTCTGGAGGGAATCGCCGGCGAGGAGCTTCGCCGGATGAATATGCGAAATGTCCGGGTAGAAAACGGCCGGGTGCTGTTTTCCGGCAACGAGACCGATCTGGCCAAGGCCAACGTCTGTCTGCGCACCGGTGAGCGAGTGCTCATCGTGCTGAACACCTGGAAGGCCACCACCTTCGAGGAGCTGTTCCAGGGCGTATACTACAGCACCAATCCCCTCCACGAATTCATCCCCCGGGACGGTGCCTTCCCCGTGAAGGGCTACTGCCTCAATTCCAAGCTCATGAGCGTGCCCGACTGCCAGAGCATCATCAAGAAGGCCGCCAGCATGCATCTGGGCACCTACTACGGTCTGGATCGGCTGCCGGAGACCGGCGCCAAGTACCAGCTGCAGTTTTCCATCATGCACGATCAGGCAACATTGTACCTGGACACCTCCGGGCCGGGCCTGCACAAGCGGGGCTACCGGGCCGTGGCCAACGATGCTCCCCTGCGGGAGACTCTGGCTGCCGCCATGGTGGAGCTGGCAAAATACCGGGGCAAGGAATTTTTCTGGGATCCCTTCTGCGGCAGCGGCACCATCCCCATTGAGGCCGCCCTCATCGCCAAGAACAAGGCTCCCGGCATGTACCGCCGGTTTGCGGGCGAGGCCTTCGCCTGGATGAAGCCGGAGATCTGGGGCGAGGTCAGAACCGAAGCCAAGGACAAGGAGTTCCACGGGGACTACAAGATCCTGGGTTCCGACAACGACCCCAAGTGCGTTTCCCTGGCCATGGCCAATGCCAAAAAGGCAGGCCTGGGCAACCTCATCACCTTTAAAGACGGAGATGCCACCAAGCTGCCCCTGCCTGCCGAGAGCGGCATCATCGTCTGCAATCCTCCCTACGGCCAGCGGATGATGGAGCAGCAGAGCGCCCAGCGGCTGTATGCCGCCCTGGGTCGGCACCTCAAATATGCCGACAAGTGGAGAAAATACGTCATTACCTCCGAGCCGGAGTTCGAGCATTATTTCGGCAAGCCCTCGGATCGCAAGCGGAAGCTCTACAACGGCATGATCAAGTGCGATTATTATATGTACCTGGGCGAACGGAAAAAATAAGATTTCTTCACGCCATCTTGGCTCCCCCTGCTAGGGGGAGCTGTCAGCGAAGCTGACTGAGAGGGTTACAATGTTCTATATTAGATTGTACGAAAGTGTACCCCGGGACCCCTCTCCGTCACCGCCTAATGGCGGTGCCACCTCTCCCCAAGGGGCGAGGCAAGAAACAATACGATGATTTCAGAAAGGAGCGTTTTTATGGTAAGCAGAACCGGGCCCATCGGTGTCTTTGATTCCGGTGTGGGCGGTATCTCCGTGCTGCGGCAGCTGAAAAAAGCCATGCCCGGAGAAGATTTCCTCTATTTCGGCGACTGCGGCAACGCTCCTTACGGCATTAAGGACACCGAAACTGTCCGGGCTCTCACCATGGATGCCGCCGAGATGCTCTTCGATGCCGGGGTCAAGGCCTTGGTGGTGGCCTGCAATACCGCCACCGCCGCCGCCATCGAGACCCTGCGGAGCACCTGGCCGGATCGCATCATCATCGGCATAGAGCCTGCCGTCATGCTGGCAGAGCACCAGTATCCCGAAGGGCGGCTGGCCGTCATGGCTACCCCCCTGACCCTGCAGCTGGAAAAATATCGCCACCTTCTGACCCACGTGCATTCCGACGTGGTATCCATCCCCGTGAAGGGACTGGTGGAGCTGGTAGAGGACGGCAAGGCAGCCTCCCCGGAGGCAGAAGATCTGCTGCGGGAGATTCTCACCCCCTATGTGGGCAAGCTGGACTGCCTGGTGCTGGGCTGCACCCACTACCCCTTTGCGGCAAATACCATCGGCAAAATTCTGGGCCCCTCCACCCGGCTGGTAGACGGCGGGGAAGGCACCGCCAGTCAGACCCTGCGGCGGCTGCGGGAGGCTGGCCTTCTAAATCCCCAGGAATCCGGCACTGTTACCTTCCGGTTCTCAGGCTCCGATACCGGATCGGCGGAGCTGGCCCAGACCCTTATGACCGCGGACATCCCGGAACATCTATAGAAAAGAGGTACCACTATGGAAAATTATCTGGTAATCGGCATTGCCGGCGGCAGCGGCAGCGGCAAAACCACCCTGATGAACAATGTCATCAGCATTTTCGGTGAGGATGTCACCGTCATCAGCCACGACAACTATTACAAGCGCCACGATGAAATGAGCTACGACGAGCGGTGCCTGCTCAACTACGACGAGCCCGCCGCCTTCGACACCGAGCTGCTGGTAGAGCAGCTGACCGAGCTGAAGCAGGGCAAGGAGATTGACTGCCCGGTATACGACTTTACCGTACATAACCGCAGCGACGAGACCATCCACATTGTGCCGAAAAAGGTCATCATCGTGGAAGGCATCCTGATCTTTGAGAATGAACCCCTCCGGGACCTCATGGACATCCGCATTTTCGTGGATACCGACGCGGACATCCGCCTGTGCCGCCGGGTCAAGCGGGATGTAAAGAAGCGGGGCCGTTCTCTGGAAAGTGTGCTGACCCAGTACCAGACCACGGTGAAGCCTATGCACGAAAAATATGTAGAGCCCAGCAAGAAGTTTGCCCACCTGGTGGTACTGGAGGGCGGCAAGAACGCCGTGGCTCTGGACATGATCGTAGGCAGAATCCGTGCCCACCTGGAGCAGGAGTAATCATGGAATCACTCATTTTTGACATTGACGGCACCCTGTGGGATTCCACGGGACTGGTGGCCAAGGGCTACAACCTGCAGATGGCCGACGAGGGTCTTTCTTCCCATTTCGTCACCGCCGACGACTTAAAAAAGCTCTTCGGCAAGACCATGACGGAGATTGCCGACATTCTCTTTGCAGATATTGCCGTACCGAAGCGCTACGAGATCATGGTGCGGTGCATGGCAAGGGAGGAAGAAATTCTGGAACAGGACCCCTGCGCCATCGGCTACCCCGGGGTAAAAGAGACCATGGAGGCCCTGCAGAAAAAGTACCGGCTCTTCATTGTCAGCAATTCTCAATCCGGCTATCCCCAGCTGGTCATAGAAAAGATGGGCCTGCAGGATCTCATTTCCGGCCATCTGTGCTACGGCGATACCCGCACCTGCAAGGGCGACACCATCAAAAAGCTCATGGCGGATCACGCTATCACCGATGCCGCCTACATCGGCGACACCCAAGGGGACATGGAGGCCACCTACCAGGCCGGCCTGCCCTTCGTGTTCTGCGCCTACGGCTTCGGAAAACCGGAAAAATGGGACTACCGAATTGAAAAGTTTGAAGATCTGCTGAAGATTTTTTGAGCATTGTAAAAATTAAGATAACGGTCATTGCGAGGGAGCGTAGCGACCGTGGCAATCGCAGGTATGGTACGCAGTCGGTTGCACACCCCAAGGCTCCCCTGTGCAGGGGGAGCTGTCGCCACCGAAGTATGAGGTGGTGACTGAGGGGGTGTCAGGTTGATTTTCTAGCCAGTCAACATTTAAAATAATCAGATTACACCCCCTCCGTCATTTTGCAAAAGCAAAATGACACCTCCCCCTGCACAGGGGAGGCTTTTGGGGAGCAAATTGCGACCCCATTTTACAAGCCCTCAGGTTTGCGGGCGAGCTCTGCTCGCCCCTACGACGGCAGGAATAAGGAGTTGATTCTATGAGTATCGGACTGACAACGGTTTGTCTTTCCTGCCATTTTAATAAAAATGTCCAGAAGGCCAGGGCCATGGGAGACGAGCAGACCGCCACGGCCTTTGCCAAGGATCTCATGCGGCTGTACCTGGCTGCCCCGGACTATGCCAGCTCCCCCTATTTTTCCGACGGGGTGGAGGAGCTCTACCGGAAGCACTACGGTCTGACCGCAGATCGGTTTGCAGAAGAAAAGCGGGAATCCAATGTCTTTGCCCTTTCGCAGCTGCCCCGGGTAGAAAGAATCGTGGATGCCCAGGCAGATCCCGTGCTGGCCGCTCTGAAATTTGCCATCCAGGGCAACTATATCGACTATTCCGCCCTGGGAAACGAGGTCTCCATGGAGGTTCTGGCCGGAATGCTGGACGAGGCGCTTGCCATGGAGCTGCCCATGGACACCTATGAACGGATGTGCCGGGATCTTCGTCACGCAAAAACTCTGCTGGTCCTCACGGACAATGCCGGAGAGATCGCCTTTGACCGAATTCTGGGTGAGAAGCTGCAGGAACAATATCCGGGACTTGCCATCACCTTCTGCGTCCGGGGCGGAAACGTCCTCAACGATGCCACCCGGGAGGATGCGGCCATGGTGGGCATTCCCTTCCCCGTCATCGACAGCGGCACCCCCACCGCCGGCACCGTACCGGAGCGGCTGGGAGAAACCGCAAAGGCCGCCTTCGAGTCTGCGGATGTGATTCTCTCCAAGGGGATGGGCAACACCGAGACCCTATACGGCTGCGGAAAAAACGTGTACTATGCCTTCCTTATCAAGTGCCAATGGTTCATGCAGCTGTTCGACAAGCCCAAGTTCACTCCCATGCTGGTGCGGGAGCTGGATGCGGGAAAGCTGACGGGCGCATAATCACCACGGTACTTGCCTCCCCCTGCTAGGGGGGAGCCAAGTAGTGGTGCTTTTTTTGCGTCTTTTTCTCAACTACATATGTTTTTCATATAACTTCATATTTGCTTAATAATTTTTCACTTTTTTTCTTCACAATTAAGCGTTAAATTATAGTCAAACGATTCAATTTATCTTCTTCATTTTTTCCTCTCCTCTTTTGTTGCGGGAATCGCAGAGCGTTGGCTCTGCTATTTTTGCTTTTTATACGGAAAAAAGCATACCTTTCCTCTTTCTGCACAGACTGTGTAAAAAGGGGTGAAGGTATGCTTCTTGTTTTTATCCGCACCGTGATCCTGTACCTCCTGCTGATCCTTTCCGTTCGGCTCATGGGCAAGCGGCAGATCGGCGAAATGGAGCCCACGGAATTTGTGGTCACCATGCTGGTGGCAAACTTAGCCGCCATCCCCATGCAGGACGGGGGTACCCCCCTGTTCTCCGGCATCGTGCCCATTGCCACGGTTCTGGCTCTGGAGCTGATTCTCTCAGGCATTTCTTTTCTGTCCATCCGGTTTCGGAAGGTGCTCTGCGGCAAGCCCGTGATCCTCATCTTCGAGGGCAAGGTAGACCAGGATGCCCTGCGGAAAACCCAGGTCACCCAGGACGAGCTGACGGGTCACCTGCGGGAGAAGGACATTCTGGATATCCGACAGGTGCAGTATGCCATTTTGGAGACCAACGGCCAGCTTTCCGTGTTTCCCTATCCCAAGCATCTGCCTGCCACGGCCAAGGATGCAGGAATACAGACCCAAAGCCAGACCCTTCCCGTCACCATCGTCTCGGAGGGAAAGCTCCTGTCCGAAAATTTAAATTTCATCGGGAAGGATGAAACCTGGGCGGAAACAGAGCTGCGGAAGCTGGGCAGCAGCATGAAGGGCACCTGGATCCTCACCGCCGACAGGGGCGGTATCCTCTGCCACATCCCCAGGGAGGAAACACCATGAAGACACTGTATCTGGGCTGCGGACTTCTGCTGGCCATGCTGGCTCTGGGGGTGACCTTCAGTATTCTCATGCCCCGGCTCCATGACCCGGT
>JAZQQD010000149.1:0-15386 GCA_045628895.1 Faecousia sp. | reverse complement strand
CCCAAGGGACTGCGCCTGTTTCTTTATTTCAAAATTACTGCTCGTTCAGCAGATCCTTGATGAGGTAGGTCATGAACTCGGACAGCTCAGCAAAGTGGTCGGTGACATAGACCATGCCGTTGCAGGAGGTCACGTTCATATTGAACAGGTACTTTGCAAACCACTCCACGGATACCAGCAGCTCGCCGTTCCGGTGCAGAGCCTCGCAGTACATGCTCACCAGATCCTCACCCACCATAGCGCCGATGATGCCCCGGGCGAACTGCACGGTTCTGCCGTCGGGCAGCTTGACTTCGCAGGTCAGGGTGTCTTCGCTGGGGGTGTACTCCAGGCCGAAGACCTTTGCCAGGTAGCTGACGGGCACGCAGAGGTACTCGCCGCGAACCATCTGGCCGCCGTTGAGACCGTGGTACTTCAGCTTCTGCCAGGTGATGGGAGCGGTGGACATTTCTTCCACGCCGCCCCGGAACCATGCCTTGTTCAAACCGGCGGTCAGAGCCAGACCGAAAGCATCGCCCTCGGGCTTCACACCACGGACGATCTTGCCGTCAGCGTCACGATAGCAGCCCTTGAACATATACTTCCAGTAAACATAAGCCTCGTCCAGAGTCTGGCCGTGGTCACGGTTCTTGATGTCCATCCACACAAAGTCGGCCTTTTCGCCTTCCCAGTATGCGATGTTGTCTTCACCAACGATGGTGATCTGGGGCAGGCCATGGCAGCCGTTGACGGTCTTCCAGTACTCTCTGCCGCCCTTCTGATTGGCAGCCTCACCGCTGTCATCGAAGCCCATGCCGTTGGTTTCAGGGTGGGAGATCCACATATTCAGGGGGCCGCCGTAGTTGATGAGGTTGCCCTCTTCGTCATAAAGCTCGGAGCCCACAGGAGCTGCGCCGGAGCCTGCAGCACCGGTCAGCACATCGCCGTAGAAGCGGGCAAACTGGTCGGTCATCATGTGGCCCATGGACATGCCCTGCATGAATACACGGGAGGAATCGATGTTGTACTTCTTCTTCATCTGGGCGATCAGTCCCTTGACGAAGTTCAGGTCGTGGTTGTCGTGCCAGTCGGCAGGCTCTTCGGGCAGGGGCAGATGATCCTCTACACCCTCAAAACGCTTTGCCATGCCCTGCAGGTTCCACATCTGCAGCTCGGTGGCATCGGGGAATACACAGATAAAGCCTTCCCGCTCGGCAAGCAGCGTCCAGGAGCTGTAAACAGCCTGTGCCCAGCCGTTCATCAGGCCGCCGTGGTTGGAAACCACCAGGGGCACAGCCTTGGAGCCGTCATAGGAAGCAGGGACATACTCATACCAGCGATTCTGGATGCCGTCGCCGGCGGGATCACCGGTGCACTCGATGAGGTTAGGGTATACCTGAGAGTTATTGCCGTTTTCGTTGACAACCATGTCGGTTCCCTTGATGGCCATGGGGACGTAGTCACGGTTTGCATCATTGGGCATGCCGGCCCGAAGTTTTACATCCATTGTATATGCTCCTTTTCAATAAAAAAATACATGGTTTGCAATCATATTCTATATATTATCACATATGCCGCGTCCTCGCTACCAGTTTTCTGTCCTGTTTTATCGGGTTTTGGATATTTCTTTCCACAAAAAAGGCGCGGCCGAAAATCGGCCGCGCCTCATGCTTATTTCGCTTTTTTGATGGTGTAGCTGCCCTGGCTCTTGCGGAAGGCGCCGATAATGGGAGCGAAGGACCACAGGAGGGTCAGACCGTAGCCCACCAGCATATCCCGTGTGAAGCTGGCGGTCAGTTCGCTGACCTCCAGAATGTAGTCGAGATCCTGGTAGCATTCAAAGAAGGTGTAGCCGTAATCCTTCAGCGCATCATAGGCTTCCCAGCTCCAGGCTACCTTGTTGGCAAAATAGATGCCGAAGATAACCACGATGAGGCTGATAAGAACACCCTTCACGTCCAGGCAGTCGCCCAGCTTCTCGTATCCCTTCATGGCAAGCACACCCATGACAAGTCCTGCAAGACCTGCAATATAGCCCAGCTTTGCAATAAGAATCCAGATGACAGCACCGATGGCGGCACCCAGGAGGGCACCCACGAAACCAGGGATCAGCTTGCTCTTTCTGGCTCGGATCTCAGCTTTCTGCTGCTCCAGCTCCATCTGTACCTTTTCCACACACTCCGGGCAGAGCAGGGAACGGTGGTCGTTAATGAAGTAGGGTTCTACCTGGACTCCGGTGGTGCCGCATTCCATGCAGCCGGAAACATACATCCGGCTTCGCAGGAAGTCAACAACTCTGCGAAGGGTCTCGTCCAGCAGTTGGGCGGTCTTTTTCTGGGTGAGCAGGTTTTTGAGAATCAAGGTAACGGTGTTGCCTGCAACCTCTGCGGAGACTACCTTGTTTTTGAACTCCTGCTTGAGGATCCCCAACTGGGTTCGCAGCTCGGAGGTATGCAGGTCATCCTCCCGGTGGGCGCTGATCTGCACCTGCAGGCAGTTGCTGTACCGGTAGTTGGTGTCAATGAGAACGATAAACCCGCGATAAGTGCCGATGGCGTAGCTCTGCTTGTCTTCCATGCAGCCATCCAGGGCCAATGTACGAATCTTTTTGCTCAGCATCGTGTTTCCCTCTCTCTGTTTATTCGGAATCCTGCTGCGCTTCCTCGTAACCCTCTAAATGGATCCGAATCCCCACGGTCTGTCGGGTGTTGCCCTCGGCATCCGTGATCCGGCAGCAGAATTCTCTGCTCCGGTTTTGCGCTGTGTTGGGGATCTTGATCCTCGGGGAGTCGCAGCCGACGAAATCCGCCTTGCGCCAGATCTCGCTGTTTTCTGTGCGGAAGTACCACTGGTACTGGAGTTTTGTTCCCTCTGCGGAAACAGAGACCGTCAGTTTTTTTCCGTCCTTTCCGGCAGTATCCTCAGGCTGCTTCAGAATGGTGATGGCGGTTTCCGCCTCCCAGCCCAGGGCAATACAATAGCGGTAGGTGGTGGTTCGTCTTCCGCCGTATTCGTCAACCAGCTTGATCATGGTCCTGTGGAACTCGGTGACGGAATCGATGGTATCTTTTTTCAACTTTCTTTTGATTCCGGATATCATCTTTTCTACGCCGGAATATCCGTATTGGTTCTCGATATCGCAGAAATAAACCAGAGCGGCAGGGGAGGTGATCCCCAGACGTCTGCCATGGAGCACATAAGCTTTGATATCGTTATAAGCTTGCAAGTCCTGCAGGGCCACACCCTCCGTTGTTTGCAGCAGCCGGGAAATGTCCAATACTTCGGAGCCGGTCAGCACCCGGTAGTCCCATGCATCGTCTGCAGCTGACTGGATCTCTCTCACCAGCTTGGAGCCAATATAATAAGTGGAGGTGGAGGGATACAGCTTAACCAGCTGCTTCATCAGTGCCAAAGCCCGGGAGGCGTGCCACTGGAGGCAACCGATGCTGAGGGCATCATTGTCGTTTGCAACAACGGTGTGATAGCTTCCCTCTGTATTTTCAAAAAGCGGCAGTGCAGCATAAATCATTTCCGAAATGCTGATAGGGCTGATCCATGTTCCGATGCAGTCGCAGTCCTCGTACAGGGAGATATCTCCCAGAGAGGTTTCCGGTCCTTGAACGGACCGTCCGGAGCAGTTCTCCGCTCCGCAGGCTGCAACCGGGATCTGTATTTGCGTAAACAGGATCGCAATGAGCAGAATCATTGTAATCGTTTTTTTGATCATGTATAATTCTCCGGTAATTCTTTCCTAACGTAAACAAAGAAAAATCAGATAAATTATACTTTTTTCGGGAGAAAAAGTCAAGATTTTCCTTTCCCGCCAGCCATTATTCGCAAAAAGTACAGGCTCCCGTTTGGGAGCCTGTGGTTATGCGTTCTGCCGTTGGGCTTCGATCTTGGCTACGGCCTTCTTCCAGCCGCCGCCGTAATAGTATACCGCGATTGCCACCATCCGCAGGAAGGAGGCAATGAGCAGAGCCCAGAAAATGCCGTGCCAGCTGTTCATTTTCACACCCAGGAAGTAGCTCAGGGGAATCCGGGAGAAGGCACCGAACTGGGCAGTGATCATAGGCACCACGGATTTTCCTGCGCCTCGCATGGCGTTGACCAGACACCGGTCCACACCGTAGAACAGGCACATGAAGGACATGATGAAAAGTCCGTCGGCGGCATAGGCAATGACATCCGCATCCGGGGTAAAGAGCAGAGGCAGGATCCGACGGAAGGCAATCAGTATGCCGCACATACCCACGCCCAGCACCGTCAGACTGAGGATGCAGGTGTTGATGCCCTTCTTGATGCGTTCCATGTTGAAGTTTCCCATATTCTGACCCACGAAGGTGCACAGAGCGGTGCTGAGAGCCATGACGGGAATGGTAATGAGGTTGTCCACCTTGGTAACGATGGAGTTGGCGGCAATGAAGGAAGAGCCGAAGAAATTCACGGAGGACTGCACGCAGAGGGCGGCAATGGAGTTACCCACATTCTGGATGGCGGCGGGCAGACCGATGGAGATGATGCTTCGGGTCTCCTTGGGATCCAGATGAATGTCCTTCAGGGTCAGCTTCACGCCGTAGCCGCCGTGATTCAGCCGGTACACGATGCCGATACCGGAGATCAGCTGGGAAACGGAGGTGGCAATGGCCACGCCCAGCACGCCCAGGTCAAATACCAGCACGGCGATGAGGTCGAAAATCACATTCAGCACGGAGCACAGCAGCAGGAAGAGGAAGGGCCAGGTGGAGTCACCCATGCCCTGCAGGGTGCCGTTGCCCATCTGGTAGATCAGGTTGCCGGTGGTGCCGATGTAGATCACCAGCAGGTAGTTGAAGGAGTCCTGCATGATCTCCTCGGGAGTGCCCAGAATCGTCAGCAGGGGTTTGCAGATGAGAATGCCGAACACGGTGATGAAGGCGGAACACATGAGGGTCAGAGCGGCAATGGTGCCCACGGTATTCTGCAGGGCCTTCTGATCCTTTGCGCCCATTCGCTGGGCGATGACCACGGTGGAGCCGGAGCTGAGACCGATCATGAAGAGCATGATGATGCTCATCACGGGGCCGCCGGCGGAAACCGCAGCCAGAGCATCCTTGCTGACGAACCGACCCACGATGATGGAGTCGGCCACGTTATAAAGCTGTGTAACGATGGAACCCAGCAGAATGGGCATGGTAAAGATCAGAAGATTCTGAAAAATCGGCCCTTCTGTCAGGTTGATCCGGGATTTGCGCATGAAACTGCCTTCCTTCTGAATGTGTTTTCTCTTAGTATACCAGAAAAGCGAAAGATTGGCTATCCCTTATCTGGCACATTCTGTTAAAAAACCGCCGCTTCATGAGAAACGGCGGTTTTCGTTAATCGACATATCTTACGGTTTCTGTGTCGCCTTCCCGGTAGGTGTATACCGTGAAGCCGTCGTAATAGAGGTTGCCGTCCTCACCGGAGCCTAAGCAGGAGGAGGCGTAGTCCGAGGAGATGGGCTCTCCGATGGCAGCGTAAAGCACCTCCACGCTCTGATCGATGCAGGCTCTTGCCGCATCCATCCGGGCAAGCAGCGCTTCATCGATTTCCGGCTCCTGCGTGGGAGCTTCCGTCTCCTGAGGTGCTTCTGTTTCCTCGGGAACAGAAATCTCGGGAGCAACTTCCGGGGTGATCTGGGTAACCTCGGCGGTCACCTCGGTAACTTCTGCGCCAAAGGCAGCGAGACTGCCGTTTACGCAATAGGAGATTCCCGTAACCTGGGCATCGCCCGGCAGATGGGCGGCAAATTTACCGTTCTCCAGCAGGAAGGTCCGGTAGGCAGTGTCCGCCGTCAGCAGATACACCGGGGAGGTTTCGTCTGCCTGGGAAGCATCTCCCTGCCACAGCAGGCACCCGGCAACCGGGGAAGCCTGGCAGGTGAGGACGGCAGTCCCCTCAGGGCTTGCCCGGCGGATGGTGCGTTCCGGAGCAGCTACCGCCGGCAGATTCCGGATGAGGTAGGGCAGGTTCCGCTCCACCAGCTCGATGATGAGGGTATCAAAGTTCTCGGGTACGCTGTAGGTGTTGGAGCGGGAGAACACGACATAGCCGAAGCTGTCCGCAATATAGGGGTAGAGCAGATTGCCGAAGCTGTCCCGATACAGCATGAGGGAGCCGGAATTTTTGCTTTCCGTGCGGATGGTGATGCTGTCCGGGGCCTTGCCGCTGCCGGCAGCATAGTCGAAGGTGAGTGTTCCGCCGTACTGGGGATCGGTTTCCTCGTCTGCCCCCAGAGGATAGAGCATTTCAAAAAGGTCTCCGGTGTGGGGAATGGAAGCGGAAAAATCACCGCCAAAGTAGCTTGTTTCCTTGCCGCACCAGCCTGCGATGAGGTCGGCGCCCAGAGCCGCGCCCTTGGAATTCCAATGGGAATCGTGGGCAAAATACAGGGTCTCGGCTTGGGATGCAAAGGCCGCCTCTGCATCGATGACGGGAACGCCCATCTGGGAAAGCAGAACCTCCAGCCGGTCCAGATCATGGGTCTGGCTGACCACACCGTATTCTCCCATGTGTTCCGGATACAGGGTGTTTTTGTTGGGAATAGGCAGAAATGCAAAGGAAATATTGCCCAATTCGCAGGAATCCTGGATGAGAGCCAGGTTGTTGGCTGCCGCAAAGAGGGCGCGGTTCGTCATCCGTTCCGCCCCGGTGAAATCGCTTAATGTGGAAGCATAGTAGAGCCAGCCGTCCTTTCCCAGGAGCACATCCTCGGATGCGGAGCTGCCAAGGACTGCCGTGGCCTTGGCGTTAGCGGTGATCAGCTCCTGCCGGAAACCAAAGCGCTGGGCGTAATACTGGGCAATGTCTGCAAAATAGCCGTCGTTGAAGCTGCCGTCCTTTTGCAGCAGGGCAGGCTTGTCAGCAAATACCTCGTTGGCGCCGGGCTGGGCCGGGGGCAGCAGGAGAAAGCCCAGAAACAGGGAAAAGCACAGCAGGAGGCTGAGGATCAGAAAGAAGACAGATAATTTTTTCATAGCAGCCTCCTTTCAGAATTGGGCGTAGATGAAGGGACGGAATCCGCTGGCGGCCATGGCACACAGGCAGATGGCCAGCAGCACCAGGGCCAGTACATAGGAAAGACCCTTGGGCAGCTTCTCCCGGAGCATATCCT
The DNA here is from genome assembly GCA_045628895.1 of Faecousia sp. Classification (GTDB taxonomy): domain Bacteria; phylum Bacillota; class Clostridia; order Oscillospirales; family Oscillospiraceae; genus Faecousia. The sequence continues at coordinate 8,272 of JAZQQD010000149.1, read as the reverse complement.
CCACCGGGAAGCACAGCAGAATGCAGAGGGCAAAAGTAAGGATTTCTTTCATGCCCACAAGTGCGTGCAGACTGACTACCGCATCCGCCCCGGTGTTTATGAGGCCGCACATGGCAGCAATCATGCTGCCGGCCTGCAGGATGCTGCCTGCCCGGAACAATACGAAGCCCAGCATCACGGCAAGCAGGGCGTAGATGTGGGAAATCACCTTCCCGAATCCGTTCTTCCGCAGCCGGGAAATGGGGAAAACCGTTTCCAATGCGCTGAGGATTCCGTGCCAGAAGCCCCACAGCAGGAAGGTCCAGGAAGCGCCGTGCCAGAAGCCGCAGAGGGTGAACACGATGGCCTTGTTCAGGGCGGCTCTTGCCTTGCCCTTTCGGTTACCTCCCAGGGGAATGTAGAGGTAGTCCCGGAACCAGTGGGACAGGGACAGGTGCCATCTCCGCCAGAAATCTCCGATGGAGAAGGCCATGTAGGGATGCATAAAGTTTTCCGGGGTCTCAAAGCCGAATACCTGACCCAGACCGATGGCCATGTCGCTGTAGGCGGCAAAATCAAAGTAGATCTGCATCATGTAGGCCAGGGCACCCACCCAGGCCAAGGGGGCGGACAGGGCATTGCCGCCGAAAACGCCGTCGGCAACCATGCCCATAGGCCCTGCCAGAAGCAGTTTTTTCCCTAAACCCCAGATAAAGCGCCGGAGACCCAGCGCGGCAGACACGGCAGAAGACTCCCGATTTTCCAGCTGGGGAGCAAACTCCCGGAACCGGCTGATGGGGCCTGCGGTGATCTGGGGGAAGAAAGAGAGGTACAGCAGAAAATCGAAGAATTTCCTTGTACCGTTGCTCTTTTCCCGGTAAGTATCCACAAGGTAGGAAATGGCCTTGAAGGTGAAGAAGGAGATGCCCAGGGGCACTGCCAGGGTGAATACGGGCTGCTTTGCGCCGAAAAATTCCCCGGCAAAGAAATTCAGATATTTATAGAGGAAGAGAAAGCCGAGATTCAGAACAACGCCGATGACGAGGGTGATTTTGCTGCTGTTTTTTTGCAGCAGGATTCCGAGCAGAAAGTTTACGACTGCCCAAACGACCAGCGTCAGTGCTCCTGTGATGCTGCCGAAGGCGCAGAACAGCAGGCTGGCAATGAGCAGCAGGGTATTTTTGGCGGGTCTTCCGGGAACAAGCCAATACAGGCAGGCGAAGATCGGCAGAAAGACCGACAGGAAAAGGGGTGTATCAAAGCTCATGGGTCAATCCTCCCAGGTGTTTCTCGGGCAGCGGTAGTGGAAATTGCTGCCGGTGTACAGATCCAGCATAAAGAAGTTCCAGTCGTTTCCCCAGGAGCGTTCCACCATCTCCGATTCGGGGTCGCAGTAGTAGATTTCTCCGTCCACGGTAAGCTCTGTCCAGCCGTGGGGATCCTGACTTTCGCCGATGGTGCCGCTGACGGAAACGGCGGAATAGCCCAGTCCGTGGGCCAGCACCGAGAAGGCGGCAGCGTAGTTATAGCAGTTGCCCATGCCGGTGCGGAACATCTCCAATGCGCTGTCCAGCTCCCATCCGGTGGCACCGAAATCCAGGGCATCCTTGCGAAGGTAGAAGAAGCTGTCCCGCACATAGTCGAAGGAATACCGCAGCAGTTCTTCTCGGCCTGCATCGGGGTGAGCCTCCTGAAACCCGGCAAGCAGACCGGTCACAAAAATGTCCAGTTCCGCATTGCCGCTGGTCTGGAAGCCTTCCGCATCCAGAATCACGCCGCCGTCCAAAGCGGTGTCCTTCGCCAGGTAGCCGTTTTCGTCAAAGTACATGGCCTTGCCCTTTTGGATGTGCCATCCCGGCTGAATGTCGGTCATCAGCACGATGTCATCCCAGGATCTGTCTCCTGCTGTGTGGGGCAGGGCAGCCTCCATAATCTCGGCATAGAGGGGATGCACCGGAGGCACATCCAGAATACCGGTAACAGTTTCTTCAATGGCAACGGATTCTCCCTGCCGGTTTAGCAGGGTGTTGAAAGCATTTGCAGCTTCCCCCCGGGTCAGCACCCGACTGCGGTCAAATGCGGAGAGAACATCCTCCGCTGTCTCCGGAAAGAAGCTTTCCAGAACATCCCACAGTTTTCCTGCGGTAAGACTGTTCCCGTCACCGGGCAGGTCGGGGAAATAGGCCTTGGCGGCATCCGGTGCCAGCGCGTTCAGAGCGTCCCGCAGGTCCGCGACCGTGAAGGGAGCGTCGGGATGCAGGAATCCGTCCTCTCTGGGGAAGAGATAGGGAACGTGGTTATCCAGTACCGGCACGAACCGGCCGTAATAATCGGCATTTTCCGTGGCGGGAACCGGAGCCGGCTCCCAACCCAGGAACTGCAGTCCCTCGGGTACCTCCGGGAGGAAGGCATCGGGAGCTTCCCCCTTCAGAACATCCAGCTTTTGCAGCAGGGTGTCCCCATTCCAAAAGCTGACGGTATATACTTGTACTTCCGGCACTTCCGGGGCGTTCGGTTCCGCTCTGCCGCAGCCGATTAAGGTGAGACAAAGCAGAATAATCAGAAAAAAGCGGTATTTCATAGGGAATCCTCTTTCAATCAGCAGGTTATGGTTCATTCAGCGTCCTTTTCCGGTTCCCGATAGCCGACGCTGGCCAGTTTTGCCCGGGGAATTTTATAAAGGTTCCAGGGCTGACTGTGGGCCCGCATGTTCATTTCCGATTCGGGGTCACAGTAGAAGCTTTCGTCACCGATTTGCAGAATCACCCAGCTGTGGGGTTCTTCTCCGGTGTTGTGCTCCCAGAGCAGCGCACCGCTGACCGCTTCCGCATCGTAGCCCAGTCCCCGGGCCAGGGCGGAAAAGGCGGCGGCATAATAGTAGCAGTTGCCGGTTCCGGTTCGGAACATGGTGAGGGCATAGTCGTTCTCCCAGCCGGTGGTGCCGAATTCCACAAAGTCCTTGGGGATATAGTAGAAGCTGTCCCGGGAATAGATGTAGGCGTACCGCAGCAGCTCGCTGCGGCTGGCGTAGGGGTGCTTTTCCTGCAGCTGTGCCAGGATCTGCCGCACGAGAATATCCAGATCGGGGTCTGCCGTGGAGCAGCATCCATCGGCATCCAAAAATACGTTCCCGTACAGTCGGGTGTTGGTAACCAGATAGCCGTCCTCATCGTAGAGCCGGGTGCAGCCCTCCGTGATTTTCCAACCCGGTTTGCATCCGGTGGGAATGATGACAGAATCCCAGCTGCGGGTTCCTTCTTCGTGATCTGCGGCAGCCTCCATGAGGTCGGCATAGCGCGGGTGCTTGGGGGAGAGATCGTAGATGGGCCGGTCAAAATCCGTTGTGATCGTTTCCTGACGACCCAGCAGGGTGTTTAGAATACAGGCGGTCTCCGCCCGGGTGAGCAACTGAGCTTCTTCATAATCTGCCATGGCAGCTTCCGCGGTTTTGGGGAAGAAGTACAGCAGCAGATCCCGAACCTCTCCTGCGGTCATGGCATCTTCGGACCGTTCCATGGCCGGGAAGAAAGCCTTGGCCCCATCCTCGGCAAGGGCCTCCAGCGCCAGGGTAAATTCTGCGTGGGTAATGGGGGAGTCGGGATGCAGAAGTCCTTCCTCTGTCAGAAAGAGGTAGGGCACATGGCGGCTTAGCTCCGGGGCGAAAATGCCGTAATAGTCGGCGTTTTCCTCTGCCGGGGCAATGGGGCGGTTCCAGCCGAAAAACAGCAGTCCCTCCGGCAGCTCCGGAAGAAACTCCATGGGGAGGCTGCCCTGCTCCACATCCTGCTGCTGCAGGATCGAATCGCCCGAGCGGAATCGAAGGGTGACGATCTCGGCAGCGGGTAGGCTGTCTGCCGGAGCGGCAGCTCTGCAGCCGGCAAGTGCGAAAAGTATCAGTAGAAAAGCAGCTAGCGCTGCCTGTTGCTTTTTCATCGGGCTTTTCTCCTCCGAGTGGGGAATGCGTGCGAAATCCTAGTCAGTATAGCACATTTCGACAAAATCCGCAACCTTGAAATGCGGATTTTCGGGACCGGCGTTTCCGGGAAAACCTTGCATTTGCGCTGATTTCTGCTATAATGAATGGGTATTTTGTAAGGATTGAAGGGATAAAATTGAGTACAACAAAACGGGTGGGACGGGACCTGACCTCCGGTAATATCCTGTCTACACTTCTGATTTTTGCTGCGCCGATTGTGCTCACGAATCTGATTCAGCAGGTCTACTCCATTGTGGACCTTGCCATCATTGGTCAGTATGTGGGCAACGAGGGAACCGTGGGTGTCTCCGTCGGCGGTGAGGTGGCAGAGCTCGGCGCTATGGTGGCCATGTCCTTCAGCGGCGGCGGCCAGATCTACATCGCCCAGCTGGTGGGTTCCCGGAATAAAAAGCGCCTGCAGGAGAGCATCGGCACTCTGCTGGGCTTCATGCTTCTGCTGTCCTTTGTGGCCCTTGGGGCAACGGTGCTTTGCTACGATTTCCTGCTGAATCTCTTAAACTGCCCTCCTGAGGCCTATACCCAGGCAAGAAACTACCTGCTGATCACGGTGGCGGGTCTGCCGTTTATCAGCGGCTATAACGCGGTGTGCGGTATTCTCCGCGGCATGGGCGAGAGCAAGCGTCCCCTGTACTTCGTGTGTATTGCAGCATCTGTCAATGTGGTGCTGGATATCCTCCTGGTGGCCGTGTTTCGGCTGGAGGCTGCCGGTACTGCCATCGCTACGGTGGTTTCCCAGATGGGCTCTTTCCTGGCAGCCTTTGTCTATCTCTACCGTCATCGCGAGGAGTTTGGCTTCGAGATGAAGCTCTCCTATTTTAAGATCCGTAAGGAACCCCTCATGGTGATCCTGCGGCTGGGTATTCCCAGATTTGTCCAGTTCTTCTGCATCCAGGGTACTCTCATGTGGTGCAACGCCAATATCAATGCCTATGGCCTGGTGGTCTCCGCAACCAACAGCATCGGCAACAAGCTGCAGCGTATGATTACCATGTTCACCAGCAGCCTGGAAATGGCTGCCGGCTCTATGATTGGCCAGTGCCTGGGCTCCGGAGATCGGAAGCGGGCTGGCAAGGCGGTGTGGAGCACCCTGCTGTCCGGTCTGGTGGTGGCAGTGGTAGGCTCTGTGGCAGTGCTCACCATCCCCAAGCAGCTGGTTCGCATCTTTACCCCCGATACGGAGGTGCTGGAATACAGCGTGATGTATATGCGTATCCAGGTCATCACATTCTTCTCCGCAGCCTTCATGGGCGGCTTCTGCTCCATGGTCAACGGCTCCGGCTTTGCCTCCCTGGGATTCCTGTTGGGCATCATGGACGGCGTGGTGTTCCGTGTGGGCTTTGCCCTGCTGTTCCTCCATGTGTTCTCCATGCAGGAGGTCAGCTACTTCCTGGCAAACGCTTTGGCACGGTTTGCACCTGCTACGGTAGCATTCTTCTACTTTATCAGCGGCAAATGGAAGACCCGCGCCCTGCTGGTGGATGCACCGGATAAGGACTAAAATGAAAAGCTCCCCGTTTGGGGAGCTTTTTTGTTACTTTTTGATGCGGCTGAAGGGAGGTGGATCTCCGTCCTTCAGCTTGCCTACGATGCGGATCAGGTAGTAAGCCAGGGGCAGGGCCAACACCAGACCGGAGAGGGAATCGGAAACCGCCTGGCAGCAGGCCAGACCCTCGGCACCGTAGAACCGGGGAATGGTGAGAACCAGGGGGATCAGGAATAGCAGCTGGCGGGAAAGACTCAGCGCCAGGTTGCCGATGGGCTTGCCCAGGGACTGATACAGGTTGCTGGTGATCATAACCGTCATGTGCAGGGGGAAGGCGATGCACAGGGTGCGGATCTTCAGTATGCCGATGGCCATGAGCTGCTCATTGCCGGAGGAGTTGAAAATGCCGATGATGGGACGGGCAAAGATAAACATACCGGTACCCAGAATCACGCAGCCGGTAAGGCCGATGGCCAGGGTGGTGTAGAAGGAGGAGAGCACACGCTTGTACTTTCTTGCGCCCCAGCAGAAGCCTGCCACGGGGCCGAAGCCCTGGGAGAAGCCCATGATGACGGAGCCGATGAAGCGGTAGAGCTTGTTGGCAATGGCAATGCCTGCCAGAACGGCAGTGCCGAAGCCCTTGGCCACGTTGTTGGTGACGATGCCGCCCAGGGACAGGAGGCTCATGCGCAGGAAGGCGGGGACACCCATCCGGGCGACCTCTTTCATGTTTTCCTTGTCGATGTAGAAGTGTCTGGGATGAAGCTCCAGCATGGCGCTGTGCCGCACATAGGGGATGGCCAGCACAATGCAGGAGAATACTTTGGATAGGGCCGTGGCACCGGCAGCGCCTGCAACACCCCAGCCCAGAATGTTGATAAAGAGGGGATCCAGCGCTACATTCAGAATACAGCCGGAGCACATGCCCACCATGGCGAAGGTGGTGCTGCCCTCACTGCGCAGCAGCTGATTCATAATGAGGTTTGCGGTGGTGAAGGGAGCGGCCAGCAGAATCCAGGTGGCGTAGTCCGTGGAGTAGAAGTGGGCTTCCTTGGTGCTGCCCAGCAGATCCACGATGGGATCCTTCAGCACGAAGCACACGAGGCCGAAGATCAGGGAGAAGATGCAGCCGATGGTCAGGGTGGTGGTAGCAACGTTGGATGCCTTCTCATCCTCGTTTGCGCCCATCAGTCGGGAGATGTAGCTGGCAGCACCCATGGCAAAGCCCATGGCTACGGCTCGCAGAATGGTCATCAGGGAGTCGTTTACCGCAACGGCGGCGGTGGCAACCTCGCCCAGACCGCTGACGAAGAAGGTGTCTGCCAGATTATACAGGGAGTCGATGACCGTGGAAACGATCATGGGAATGGCGACTCGCGGTATGACGCTGATCATGGGATCTTCCAGCATCATGGCCTGCCGCTTGGCTCTTGCGGCAGCTTGCTTGTTTTTCAATTCTGTATCCTCCGTTTCATATGATACTGTTATTTTATGACAGTTTTCGTTCTCCGTCAAGATGTGCGGAAAAAATAGTTTCATATGCAACGGATAATTTTGCTTTTTGGTTGACGATTTTCGAAAAACGGGTATAATGGAGAAAAATCCTTATATTGCGGACAGTTGTACATAAAGGAGAAATTACTATGGAAAAGTTATTACAGGATCTGACAGCGCTGCCTTCCCCCTGCGGCTTTGAGCATCGGGTGATTCAGTACCTTCACGATTACCTTAAGGGCAAGGTGGATTCCTACCATGTGGACGGCCTGGGCAATCTCATCGTCCGGAAAAACGGTGCCTATCCCGGCCCTGTGCTGATGGTGTCCACCCACAGCGACGAGGTGGGTTTCATCGTCAAGAAGATTGAAGAGAACGGCCTTCTGCGCTTTGAGAAGCTGGGCGGCCACGACGACCGGATCCTCCTTTCCCAGCGGGTGACGGTCTGCACCGAGCAGGGAGACCTCCCCGGTGTCATCGGCACCATCTCTGCCCATATGAAGAAATTCGATAAGGGGGATCTGATCCGCCCCTATACCCAGCTGTACATCGATATCGGCGCGGAAAGCAAGGCTGAGGCCGTGGAGATGGGCGTCTGCGTGGGCGATGCCGTTTCCTGGGGTACGGAATATCAGAAGCTGGGCGCTCACAGGGTCATGACCCACGGCTTTGACGATAAGGCCGGCTGCGCCGTTCTGGCTTCCATGTTTGCGGAGCTGGACTTTTCCAAGGTTCACGGCACGGTTTACGGCGTGTTCTCCGTTCAGGAGGAGGTGGGCCTGCGGGGTGCGCAGACCGCTGCCCAGTCCATCCATGCGGATGTGGCTCTGGCCATCGATACCACCGCTGCCAGCGATACCCCGGAAGCCATGATGGATCGCACCGTCTGCCTGGGCAAGGGCCCCGGCATCAAGGTCATGGATTCCAGTCTCATTGCCAGCCCCAAGGTGAGCCGGAAGCTGCAGAGAGTGGCGGAGGCCAACGACATTCCCTATCAGATGGAGATTTTCACCGGCATCGGCACCGACGCGGGCCAGCTCCACCTGTCCCATGAGGGCGTGCCCACCTCCTGCATCTCCATTCCTACCCGTTCTGCTCACAGTCCCAATGAGGTGATGGACCTTCGGGACTTTGCCTTCTCCCGTCAGCTGCTGGATGCCTTCATCCTGGCCATGGGTGATAAGGATGAATTTCGTTTTCTGAAGTAAAAACCTGTGCCCACTGTCAGATAGATGCGGATAAATCCAGGTTTACCAAATAAAAGAAACCCCCGCCGAAAAGACACTTTTCGGCGGGGATTATGCTTTCTGTCAGTCCTC
>JAZQQD010000148.1:0-11069 GCA_045628895.1 Faecousia sp. | reverse complement strand
GGGCATCTGCAGGTCAGCATCGGCCTGAGCCAGAGCAGCCAGACGGATACGGTCCAGAGTGGAGGCGACATACTCGTAGCCGTAGCCCACAGCAGCGGTACCAACGTTCATGACGATGGACTCAGCGGGAACGGTCAGGCCCTTGAGCATGATGTTCAGCTGCTTTGCCAGGTTGATGTCGTCAGCGGTCTCAGCGCCGACCTTCTGGCCGTAAGCCAGAACAGCGGATGCACCGACGGTCTTATAGTCCTCGGAGCGAGCAGACATAACCAGGATGTTCTTGCCCTGCAGAGCCTCGGAAATCTTGGAGAACAGCTCGCCGTCCTTCTCGATGTTCTTGCAGCCCATGATAACGATAGGCATAGTAACAGCCTCGGCAACAGCCTTTGCGTCTGCTACACAGTCAGCAACACTGCGGTTGGCGCCGTTGGGATCGGCGGACTCGAAGTGCAGGCACAGGAAATCTGCGCCTTCCATGGTTTCAGCCTTCTTTGCGTAGTCTGCCATGGTGGTGCAGCCTTCGTAGAAAGCGCGGATGCCAGGAGCAGTCCACTCGTTAGCGGTATCGGAAATCTCGATACCGATCTTCGGTGCATTGGTGTAAGGTGCATCGAAGGTGTAGAACGGCAGGACATTCTGTCCGCCGAGAGTCACAGCCTTGTCGCCGGTGCCCAGCGTTACTTCGCCGATGCGGCCGGAGAAGGGCTGCTTCTTGGGATCAAAAGACATGATCGTTTCCCCCTTAAAAATTTATATAAAGATTTTTTGCTTACAGATTGATTCCCTGCAGAATGCCTCTCAAGGCAGTCTTGACAGGATTGGTTGCGGGCAGCTTGGAAGAAGGATCGCCGTTGCAGTCGCAGCGATACACGGCATCATCCTGGGGCAGCACGCCGAAGAGCTTCAGACCGTGCTTCTCGATTTCTTCCTTCACACCGTCATCCAGGACACCGTTCGGTGCGCGGTTGACGATGAGGCCCATCTGGCCGGGCTTCAGCTCCATCTCGTCGATCATCTCGGCAATACGGGCCACAGCCTGGATGCCCCGGCGGGAGCAATCGGAGATCAGCAGCATGGTATCCACATGGGGCAGAGTTCCCCGGGCCACATGCTCCAGACCTGCTTCATTGTCCATGACCAGGTAGCGGTAATTCTTGGCATATTTATCGATCTGGGTTTTCAGAACACCGTTGACATAGCAATAACAGCCCTTGCCCTGGGTTCTGCCCATGACCAGCATATCAAAATCGTCCTCTTCCACCAGAGCGGAATTGAACTTGAACTCAGCATAGTCGGCTTTGGTCATGCCGGTGGGAATCACATTTCCCTTCAGCTCTGCCTGGGCCATTTCCTCACGGATCGCTCCAAGGCTGGTCTCCACCTCTACGCCAAGTACCTCGTTTAAGTTGCTGTTTGCATCGGCATCCACCACAAGAATGGGGCCCTGCTTCTTACCGATGAGGTAATCGATCAGCATGCCGCAGGTTGTGGTCTTGCCAACGCCGCCTTTACCGGCGACAGCAATGGTATGAAGTGCCATAGCTTTGGCTCCTTTTTGTATAAAATCAGGTGCGGCAAACTTGGCCGCAGCATCAAATGGGCGCAGTACCCCCATATCGATACGACTATATCGTATCACAGAGAGGTATAAATTTCAACCCCTAATTTCTGCAAGAAATCTATTCCCTGTTTCTTCTTATTTTAGTGAAACCGATAAAAAAGTCAATGGAAAGCCATGGAAATGGGTTGCAATAAATATTTGACAAAAGCGCAACCGGATGCAGCAGGCATGCATTTTTGAAAGCCCGGTGCAATGCACCGGGCTTACTTTTTTACAGGCCAGCCAGCTCCAGAAGAGCGGGGATCTTATCCTCCCAGCCCAGGGACATGATGTGCACGCCCTGGCAGTAGGGCTTGCACTCACGGATAATCCGTGCGGCGATCTCGATACCGGTGATACCGGCCTTGGTCTTCTCCTTGTCGGCACGGAGCTCGTCCAGCAGCTCGTCGGGGATGTGGATGCCTGCAACATTGTTGTTCATGAACTTGCACATACCCACATTCTTGGGGATGATGATACCCACCTGGACAGGCTTGCCAAACTGCTTTGCCTTTTCCATGAAGGAGATAAACTTTTCGGGCTCGAACACAGCCTGGGTCTGGAAATACTCAGCACCGGCCATGACCTTGCGCTCCATCTTCACCAGCTGTGCATCCACGCTGTCGGAACAGGGAGACACAACGGCACCCTTTGCAAACTTGGGGGGCTCTCCCACCAGAGCGTTGCCGCCCAGATCCACGCCCTTCTCCAGCTGGCACATGGTGTGCAGCAGAGAAACGGAATCCAGGTCGAAAACAGGCTTTGCCTGGGGATGGTCGCCCAGCTTGGTATGGTCGCCGGTGAGGGCCAGCACATTGTCGATGCCCAGCATGGCAGCGCTCAGCAGATCGGACTGCAGGGCGATGCGGTTGCGGTCGCGGCAGGTCAGCTGGAAGATGGGGTTCAGGCCGGCATCCTTCATAACCTTGGCGGTGGCCAGACTGCCCAGACGCATGACGGAGGACTGGTTATCGGTAATGTTCACAGCATGGACCTTGGAAAGATACTTCTTGGCATCTTCCACCATGCCGTCAATGTGGATTCCCTTGGGAGGGCCAACTTCTGCGGTGACCACAAATTCACCGTTATCAAACAGTTCGGTAATTCTCATCTTATTACACTCCTAATATCAAAATCAAGATTCTTTGGTGTGCTTTGTGGCTTCATCGGTATTGAAGTCGTGAATCTGTACTGCGCAGTGGAGAACATCCAGACGGCCCTGGGCCTTCAGTCTCTCCACGATCTTCTCCCAGCCGCAGTCCATCTCGGGGCAAACCTCGCACTTACCGTTCTTGGTGCCGCCGCAGGGGCCGTTGACCAAGCTCTTGGAGCAGGCAGTGATGGGGCAGATGCCGCCGGTGAGGTTCAGATAGCACTCGCCGCACTGGCCGCAGTCATACTCGAGAGGAGTAACACCCTGGAAGCCGGGCAGAGCGATGGTATCGCAGGCGGCATAAACAGGGGTATCCTCCAGATACTCGGAAACGGTCTGAACGCCGACGCCGCAGGAGAGCACCAGCACAGCATCGGTATCGGCGATAGTGCCAAGGCAGGACTTCATACGCAGGGTCAGCTGGGTGGGGTTGCAGACATAGTCGGTAGTGATGGTGCCGGACAGACGACCGGCATCCTCCAGAGCACGCATAAGCTCCTTGGCCTCCTTCTCGGGGAAGCCCACTTCCTTACAGCCGTGACACTGGATAACGAAGAAATTACCGGAATTCAGAGAAAGGATCTCTTCGACAGATTTCAGTTTTGTCATTAACATAGCAGTATCCTCCTCCCCTTACTTCTTCTTCAGCAGCGGAGCCACCAGGCTCTTGGCATAGTTGATGGTGGAAACCAGGGGAATCTTGGAAGAGCAGATGTACTCGCAGCACTTGCAGGAGAAGCAGTCCATGACGTTCATCTTCAGCAGGGTCTCTGCATCGCCCAGGGCAGCATATTTATAGAAGTTCAGAGGCTTCAGCTCCATGGGGCAGACATCTGCGCAGCGGCCGCACTTGATGCAGTCCTGAGGCTCGGTATGGTCGGTGGCGATAGCGATGACACCGTTGCTGCCCTTGATGATGGGCACATGGGTATCGTTCAGAGGCGCGCCCATCATGGGGCCGCCCATCTTCATGGTCACTTCCTCGCCTACGATGCCGCCGCAGTAATCAATGAGGGACTGGACATCGGTACCGATCTTCACCATGAAGTTGCCGGGATTTTTGATGAATTCACCGGTGACGGTAACCACACGCTCCACAAGGGGCATACCCTTACGGATGGCATCGGAAACAGCCTTGGCAGTGGAGGTGTTGGACACCACGCAGCCCACATCCGCAGGCAGCTTGCCGCTGGGAACGGATCTTCCCATGACCTTCTTGATGAGCATCTTCTCAGCGCCCTCGGGGTACTGCGTTCTGGCAGCGCAGATGCGGATATTTTCGTAAGGTGCCGCCTTTTCTTCCATCAGAGCGATGGCATCAGGCTTGTTGTCCTCGATGAGGATGACGCCCTCGGGCGCATTGACTGCCTTCATCATAGCCCGGAGGCCATAGACGATATCATCGGCATACTCCAGCATGACGCGGTGGTCAGCAGTCAGATAGGGCTCGCACTCGGAGCCGTTGATGAGCACGGCATCGATGGGCTTGCCGGGCTTCAGCTTGACGTAGGTGGGGAAGGTTGCGCCGCCCATACCCACGATGCCCTTCTCCTTGACGATGTCGATGATCTCGTCGGGAGTCAGCTCGTCGATATCCTTATTGGGAACGACGGACTCATGGAGGGTGTTCTGCTTGTCATTCTTGATGACCACAGACAGAACGCCGGGTCCCTTATTGGGATGGGTGTGGGGCTCCACAGCCACAACGGTACCGCTGACGCTGGAATGGACAGGAGCGCCGATGAAGCCGGCCTGCTCGCCGATGACCTGGCCAACCTTTACGGTATCGCCGGCCTGGACCACAGCATTGGCAGGAGCGCCGATGTGCATTGCCAGAGGAATGATGACGGTATCGGGCTCGGGGAATTTCACCAGAGCCTTGGCCTCGGTATATTCCTTGTTCTCTTCGGGATGGACACCACCGTAGAAGCCTTCGAAGCGCTTTGCGCGGGCGTCACGAACATAGGATTTGATGGCATCCACATTCACCTTGGAGTAGTCACGGAGCTGGACGCTCTGGGCAAGGAACTCTTTTGTTCTGCCCTGCTTCTCCAGGCGCTGATATATCTTTTCCCAGGCACAATCCTTCTGGGGATCGATCTCGCACTTGCCGTTCTTGGCACCGCCGCACTGGCCGTTGATCAGGCTCTTGGAGCAGTCTACAATGGGGCAGATACCGCCGGTGACATTCAGATAGCACTGGGCGCAGGCACCGCAGGTCTTCTGAGTCAGAGCCATACCGTGGTGACCGGTATAGTTGAGGGAATTGGTTGCGGCAATGACAGGTACGTCCACCATGTCAGCCACAGTCTGAATGCCCAGGCCGCAGGAAACCACCGCCACATACTCGGTGCCCTCGGGGATCAGATTCTCCAGGACCTTTGCGGTCTGAACGCCGTTGCAAAGGAAATCCACCTTTGCGCTGCCGGTGATATGCTTGCCCTGGGACTGTGCAAGAGCCACAAAAGCTTCACATTCCGGCTCGTTGACATCCTCGAATTCCTTGAAGCACTTATTGCAGGCAAGAACAAACACATTGTCCTTATCCGCAAGAATGGCATTCAGGTCTTCTTCGGTTTTTAATACATACTTGGTATAATCCACCAAATATCACCTTCTCATTCTCAATCTGAATTTGATTTTTTATCGGAAAGCGAATATGCGAATTCGCCGCATATTTATCGATATAATTCTAGCATATTCTTCACAAAAACGCCAGTAGAAAAAACGGGAGGAATTGTTCCAATTTTGGGCATATTGCCGTTAAATGGGAGTAAATACAAACTTCTGAGTCAAGCCGTCCACGCTTGCGTAAACGGTGACGGAGCCCTGTGCTCCCATATCGGTGCTCAGCGTAATATTCTCCCCTTTTACGATACTGCGGACATAGTCCTCGGGATCGTCACATTCCACTTCCTCAAAAAAGATATCCCGCATCTGATTATTGCGGCAAAGGTTCTGGATTTCCCGGACCAGCTCATACTGTGCCATTATATGCCTCCTTGCAATGGGCAAAAAACAGCGGCTGCCTGAGCAGCCGCTGCAGCAAAAAATTATTCCTGGGTGATGTCGCCACCGAAATACTTATCCGGCAGCTCGGTGAGCTTACCATTTTCATGCATCTCTGCCAGAGCAGCGGCGTTGACATCGGTGTAAGCAACCATGCAGCAGGGCTTATTCCGGATTGGTCAGATCAAGGCCAAAGTACTTCATGGAAATGGCGGCCAGGGTGCCGTCCTTGCGCATGGCTTCCAGCGCATCATTAACGGCAGCGACAAGGGTGTCGGTGGTTTCGTTCTTCTGCATGGGGAAGGCAACGGGATCACCGTCGGAGATGGCAACAACCTTCAGGTTGGCATCGGGGTTTGCTCTTAAGTAGTCTTCGATGGAAACCTGAGCATTGATGGTCGCATCCACACGACCGGTCAGAACCAGCTCGATAGTCTCAGTCAGGCTGTCAACCGGAGTAACGGTTGCGCCGTACTTCTCACCGATGGCAGCATAGGTGCTGCTGGCAGTGTTGGCAGTGGTCTTGCCTGCCAGATCCTCAAAGGAGGTGATTTCTTCATTATCCGCTCTGACGACAAGAACCTTGTGGGTATACACATAGGGGGTAGAGAAAGCATAAGATTCTGCTCTCTTCTCGGTGTAGCCAACACCGTTGCAGGCGATGTCAAAACGGCCTGCTTCCACACCTGCCAGAATAGAATCCCATGCGGTTTCCTGGAATTCGGCAGTCACGCCAAGGTGCTCGGCAATTGCCTTGCCGATCTCAACATCCAAGCCCACCAGTTCACCGGAGTCAGGATCATGATAGGTCCAGGGAGACCAGTCACCCTCGGTTGCGATAACGATTTTACCTGCCTTCTTGATGGCAGCCAAGCGATCATTGGACTTGCCTGCAGTTCCGCAGGATGCCATGGTCAGAAGGATTACTGCGCACAAAAGCAGTGCCGCAATTTTTTTGAGTTTCATAATATGCTCCTTTTTGCCTGTTCGGCATTTATTCTTCCATTCCCTTTGACAGGATTGAACGGACAAATTCCTTCGAGCGCTCCTTCTGGGGATGCTCGAAAAAGTCTCGTGAAGACGCAGCTTCCACAATCTGACCGTCCTCCATGAAGATGACCTTACCGGAAACGTTCCGTGCAAAATTCATTTCATGGGTAACAACGATCATTGTCATACCGTCTTGGGCGAGATCACGCATGACAGCAAGCACTTCTCCGATGAGCTCGGGGTCAAGTGCGCTGGTTGGTTCATCGAAATAGATTATTTCCGGATCGGTTGCAAGGGCTCTGGCAATGGCGACACGCTGCTGCTGCCCGCCGGAAAGCTGGGAAGGGTAGGCAGTTGTACGGTCTGCCATACCTACTTTCTGGAGCGCTTTGATGGCAATGGCTTCTGCCTCGCTGCGCTTCATTTTCCTGCCTACGATCAGGCCTTCCGTCACATTGGCAAGGACGGTTTTATTCAGAAACAGATTGTAGTTCTGGAAAACAAAGGCTGTTTTCTTACGGAGCCGCGCGATATCTTTTTTGGATATCCCGGCAAGGTCGATTTCCTCCCCGTCAAACACGAGGGTTCCCCGATCTGCGTGCTCCAAAAAATTCATGCAGCGCAGGATCGTGGTTTTTCCGGAGCCGCTGGGACCCAGAATCGCCATAACATCGCCCTTCTCAACGGAAAGATCAATGCCTTTCAGCACTTCGCGGTCACCGAAGGATTTATGCAGATTCTTTACCTCGATCATCATTTCACACCTCCGTATGCACCAAGCTTCTTTTCACAGATGGCCTGCACCCAGGTGAGGAATGTGCTGAAAATCAGATAGATGACAGCGACCTCAATATAGATTGCAAGGGGCTGATAGTAGACTGCGTTGATGATCTGTGCCTGACGAAACATTTCTACAACTGTGATGGTAGCAGCAAGAGAGGTGCCCTTCATCATGGAAATGAAGGAATTGGACATAGAGGGAAACGCGGTGCGCAGAGCCTGAGGCAGAACGATGCCCCGCATGATCTGCAAATAGCTCAGTCCGACGCACTGACCGGCTTCCACCTGACCCTTTGGCACGGCTTCCAGCGCGCCGCGAATGGCTTCGGCCATGTAGGCGCCTTCGTTAAAGCCGAAAACCAGCACAGCAGAGGGGAATGCCTCCAGCATAATGCCCACCTTGGGCAGGCCGTAGAATACAATATACAGCTGAACCAGCAGGGGTGTACCGCGGGTCACCCAGATGTAAAAACGGCAAAGGGGTTTCAGGGGTTTGATGTCCGCATACTGGATCAGTGCCACGACTACGGAAACAAAAAACGCCAATGCAAACGAAACAATGGTCAGTGGGATCGTGACCCGCAGTCCCCAGGAAAGCAGCTTGGGGAATGCGTCGATCAGGATCTCCATAACGCGTGAAAATGTCATAGTGTTTCCTTTCCTTTATTTCTATCGGTTCGTGCAGAGCCATCCGCTGATCTCAGCAGCAGCTCTCCTCCATCAGCCGAATCAGTACCCGGATGCCCTGAAGATAGGCACGAAGACTGATGCGTTCATTGGTTCCGTGGATACCCTGAACAGAGATGTCCTCCTCTTCCAGAAACGGGCCGAAGCGGAGACAAGTGCGGCAGATGCATTCATAGTTATGGGCATCGGTGCTGGCTTTATTTAAGGCAGGGATAAAGATCAGCTCTCTGAAATAATGCTGCAGCGTTTCTTCCAGCTTCCGGTATCCGTAGGAATCGATTTCAGATGGGATCGACGCATTGATGCATTGCACATAGTCAAGTTTCACATCCGGATCGACCAGAGACCGGGCGTGCGCAAGCAGACGATCCGTGGTGTCCTGCGGGGCAAGCCGGAAGTTGATGACTGCCTCCATATCCTGAGGCATGACATTGCCGGCTGCGGAGCCTCCGCAGATCATGGTCGGGGCAATGGTGGTCTGCACCTGATAATAAAGATTTTCGTGGCTTAAGTACCAGCTGAGAATTTCGGGGATGTGACTGTCCACATCCTTTGCCCAAGTGCGCATCGGTTCCTGAGTAATGTAAGGCGCAAGCTTTTGCAGTGTCCGTTTTCCGCATTCCGGCAGTACAGGGGGCAGCGGATGCTCCACAATGGCCGTGATGGCCTTTGCCAAAGCGCCCAGTGAAGTGCCATGTACGGGATTTGAGCTGTGTCCGCCCTTGGAACGCACGGAAAGACGCATATCCGCGTAACCTTTTTCATAGATGCCGATGGGGCAGATCAGCTTGCCCGGTGCGCCAAAATCCGCGGCGCTGAGCACATCTCCCCCGCTTTCATCCAGCACATATTCCAGAGTAATCCCCCGGCTTTTCAGCAGCTGGCCGATGCGGTATGCGCCGGTATTCATGGTTTCCTCATCCTCACCGAAGGCAAGGTACAGCGTCCGTCGGAAGGGATTTCCGCTTCCCGGGTGCGCATTCAGATGATATTCCACCGCTTCCAGAATACCGATGAGCATATTCTTGATATCCAGCGCACCGCGCCCCCATATAAAACCATCCGCGATATCGCCGGAGAAGGGATCGTGGATCCAGTCCTCTTCCGCACCGGCAACCACAGGCACCACATCCTGATGTGCCATGAACATCGCCGGCAGGAGAGAATCATCTGAACCGGGAATGCGGATCAGAATGCTTTCTCCTACCATTTCCCACTGGCCGATTTCGGCAATTTTAGGGTAAGCCGCTTTTAGAAAATCGTGAAAACGAGAAAACTCTGTCCAGTTCACACGGGAGCGATCCACATATCCCGTGGTGTTAAATCGGATCGCCTGAGACAGATGCGCGGCGGCAGCCTGTGCATCAAGATCCGGGTATTCTTCTTCATTGATAAACAGGGAGGCGTTTGTGACAAAGGCTGTTTCTTCCATATGCGTTACTGTCCCTCCTTATTAAAGCAGGAAGATACCGGGTGATCGCAGCTGCACTCAGACGGGTTACAGCAGATGGATCCGCATTTTTTCGCTTCCTCATAATAGGCAATCTTCTGATCCAGACGGGATAGGGCAATCTCCAATGCTTCCTTTTCACCCAGGAGCTTTTCACGCTGCTGGGTCAGCAGATCCAAACGGGCATCGATGGTGGATTCCCCTTCTTTGGAAAGCCGGACAAATTCCGAAAGAGTGTCCACACTGAAGCCTGCACCCCGCAGACAGATCGCCATTTTTACCCACGCCAGATCTTCCTCCCGATAATCGCGCTGACCACCTTTGGTTCGCGTCACAGAGGGGATGATGCCGATTTTTTCATAATAGCGAAGCGTTTCAACCGGGATTCCAAAGTGCTCACATACTTCCTTGATCGTCATAAATTCACCTTGTATTATTTATCGTTCAACTTGGAGTTAACTCCAACTCCGCAGGCACAGTATACCATAGAGTTGACTCCAAGTCAATGTTCTTCCGAAAATAAATACCATTTTTTCCCAGTATGGCTGGAAGAAAAATATGGATATAAGAGATGGGGATAAAGATAAAAAAGGGAGCGAAAATCGCTCCCTTTTTTAGATACCAAGCAACTGCTTTTTCTTTGCGTCAAAATCTTCCTGGGTGATAACACCGGAATACAGCAGTTCCTTATAGACCTTCAGCTTTTCCGCCTGCGAATCCACAGAAGCAGATTTCTGTTCGTTTTCCACTTGGTTCTTGGTTCTTCCGCAGGTACAGCTTGTGACATAGGCCGCGTTGAGCCGGCCACAAGCGCATTTCCAGCCGCCGGCCTGCAAGGTATCCCGCTGCCGGATTTTCTGAATTTGTTCACGGATCCGTTTCCCATCCGTTGTATCCACGTAGGCTGGTTTTATCAGCGCTACAACAAATGCAATCAATTGGAAGAAGAATCCCAGCCAAAACCATTCTTCATTATAGCCCTTTTCTTTGATTACATAATTGGTTGCAAATCCCCACAAGATACCAAGCAAAGCAAAAAGAAACAGGTAAAGCATTGTTCTCCCTCCCCTACTGTTGTTTTCATTTTATCACGTTACCCCGTGACATGCAACAGGAAACCGCATCCTTGGTAAGGAGGCAATTGGAACCTAGGATAGCTGCTAGCCAGATTTATTTGCATTTTCGCCCCAGGCGAAAATTATGGTGTCGCCGCCATCGAGCTGGCGGCGAGCAACAGTCCACCGGACTGTTGCATTGGATAGTTCAAGTCTGGCGGCGGCACTAATCATAACCACGCGTAAAACGCGTGGTTTGCACGAGGCCTAAAAGGCCATTTTACTGACCTGGGACTTAAGTCCCTTTGAACGGTTTGCCAACCGCAATTCATTTTCTTAGCCGCC
>JAZQQD010000147.1:0-14019 GCA_045628895.1 Faecousia sp. | reverse complement strand
GTGTATCTGGATGCCAACCGGGTGGAGCTGCACTATGAGATTCCGCTGAACGAGATTATCTATGACTTCTTCGATGCCCTCAAGTCCCGGACCCGGGGCTACGGCAGTCTGGACTATGAGCTCATCGGCTACCGCCCCAGTAAGCTGGTCAAGCTGGATATCCTCTTAAACGGCGACATGGTGGACGCGCTCAGCTTCATCCTCTTTGCGGAAAATGCCTATCCCAGAGCCAGAAAGATCTGCGAGAAGCTGAAGGATAACATCCCCAGAGCGCAGTTCGAGATTCCCGTACAGGCTGCCATCGGCGGCAAGGTCATTGCAAGAGAGACCATTAAGGCTGTCCGGAAGGACGTGCTTGCCAAGTGCTATGGCGGCGATATCACCAGAAAGAAGAAGCTGCTGGAACGCCAGAAGGAAGGCAAGAAGCGGATGCGTACCTTCGGTACCGTCTCCGTCCCCTCCGAGGCCTTCATGGCAGTGCTGAAGCTGGACGAGGATTAAAGCTTTATAATTTTAACACACATTTCTTGCCTCCCCCTGTTAGGGGGAGGTGTCACCGCCATCAAGGCGGTGACGGAGAGGGTTCCTATCTCTAAGCTGGTACAATCTATTATAGGACATTGGCACCCTCTCAGTCATTTTGCCGAGAGGGCAAAATGACAGCTCCCCCTAACAGGGGGAGCCAAGCAGACGTTGCATATAATCACGAAAGGAACAGACTTATGGGACTGTTTTCTTCTAACAAACATAAAAAATCTCTGGGAATTTACATCCATGTGCCCTTCTGCGTCAGCAAATGCGGCTACTGCGATTTTTATTCCCTGCCCTGTCCGGAGAAGCGGAAAATGCGCCAGTATGTCCGGGCGGTCAAAAAGCATATCGCCGAGGCCGGCGACCTGGTGCAGGAGCACCTGGTGGACACGGTGTATTTCGGCGGGGGCACCCCCAGCTACTTAGGTGCCGAGGGCATTGCGGATATTCTGAACACATTGCGAAAGCATTTTCTGGTTTCCGACAAGGCGGAGATCACCGTGGAGGTGAACCCGGATTCCGTGGATCTGCGGAAGCTGAAGCGGCTCTGGGCCGAGGGCGTCAACCGGATCTCTATGGGCATCCAGTCCGACGATGACGAGATGCTGGAGAAGATCGGCAGACCCCATACCTACGGCCAGGCGGTGTATGCCGCCGAGCAGATCCGCAGGGCAGGCTTCCGGAACCTCTCCATCGATCTGATGTACGGCCTCCCCGGCCAGACCCTGGATGCCTGGAAGCAGACAGTGGAGCGTGTGGTTTCCGATGTTCATCCGGAGCATATCAGCTGCTACGGCCTGCGGCTGGAGGAGGGTACCCCCATGTGGGCCCTGAACCGCAGTCCTCTGATTCCGGATGACGATACCCAGGCGGATATGTATCTGGCCATGGTAACCATTCTGCGGCACCACAATTTTGCCCAGTATGAGATCTCCAATTTCTCCCGCCGGGGTATGCACAGCAAGCACAACCTGCGGTACTGGGAGGGCAAGGAATACCTGGGCTTCGGCCCTGCTGCCAGCTCGGATTTCGACGGCAAGCGGTTTTCCGCTGTGGCGGATCTGGATGCCTACTGCGAAGGCGTGCTCCAGGGAGGCCAGGTTCTGGAGAATGTCCAGGAGATCACCCCCGGTGACCGGGCAACGGAATATCTGATGCTGCGGCTGCGCACCAGCGCAGGCATCAGCCGGGAGGAATACGAGGAAACCTATCATCGGGACTTCGGCCCGGTGGAGCAGTATCTGGCAGGCTGCGCTCAGCGGGGTACGGCAGTTCCTACCCGGTCCGGCCGCTGGCGGCTGACCCCCAGGGGCTTCCTGATCTCCAATGCCATCCTCTCCGACCTCATGCTGATAACAGAACAATAAAAAGATCCACCCGAAAGGGTGGATCTTTTTAATTTAAGAAATCTGGTTTTCGTAAACACCTACGTCGCCTACGGTGTCGGTGCTCAGGAACACGTCCAGAATGGCCTTGGCAACGGGAGCCAGGTTAGGGCCGTGGGCGATGTGCTCGCCGTAGACGGCAATGGCGATCTGGGGGTCATCCTTGGGAGCAAAGACGATGAGGGCACCGTTTGCGGAGCCTGCGCCGGTGTGGTCGGAGGTACCGGTCTTAGCGCAGATGGGATAGGGATAGCGCCAAAGAACGGTGTCACCCAGAGTGCCGGAGGGCTCGTAGACGACCTTGGTCATACCTTCCAGAATGGTGGCGTAGGTATTGTCGGAAATTTCGCAGAGGCCGATCTGCTCGGGAACGCTCTCTTTGAGCATGGTGCGGTAGTCGGTGGAGACAATGCGGTTTAAGAAGGTGGCACGCATCCGCACGCCCTTATTGGCCACGGTAGCCACATAGGAGCAAAGCTGCATGGGGGTGAAGCTGTTTTCGGACTGGCCGATGGCGGTCAGGATCTTATCGCCGGTGTACCAGTAGGAGGCATCGCCGGAGTACAGGTCTTCCTTGACCTGGGGGTTGGAGCGGTGACCGATTTCCTCCGGCAGCTCGATGCCGGTGGGCTCGCCCAGACCCAGAGCCTTGGCAGTGTTATCGATCTCATCGATGGAGAGACGGTCGCCCACCTCGTAGAAGAAGTAGTTGCAGGAAACCATAAGACCATCGGTGACATCCAGGTCGCCGTGGGTATATTTCATGTCGTTCCACACCATGCAGGCAGGGGAGAAACCGTCGTACTTCTTAAATACGCCTTCGTCGGTGATCTTCTCGGTGGCACTGATGGCATTGTACTGCAGGCCGGCAATGGCCACGGAAACCTTGTATACGGAGCCGGGAGGATAGGATGCCATGGTGGCTCGGTTATACAGAGGGTTATAGGGAGCCTTCAGAATGTCTTCATAATCCTCGGAGAAGGTTTTCAGACTGAAGGTGGGGTAGCTGGCGCTGAGGAGCACTTGGCCGGTTTTTACGTCCATGGCAACCACGGCTGCGCCTTCGGCATCGAGACCGCCGTCATGGAGGTTCCGCTCCTTGTCGGTCAGATAATGCATCTGGTCGGCCAGGGCCTGCTCGGCTACCTCCTGGAGACCCAGGTCAATGGTGGTCACCACATGGTTGCCGGCCTTGGGCTCGGTTAAGTAGTGGGAGGAGACCACTGTGCCATCGGAGAGCACCTCATCCTCACGGAGGCCGTCGGTGCCGTGAAGCTCTGCTTCAAAGGCGGCCTCAAAGCCACTCTGACCTACCTCGGCATCCATGGAATAGCCCAGGTCCTTGTAAATTTCCCACTGATCCGGGTCCATGGCGCTGACGTTGCCCAGAATATGGGCGGCGAAATCCGTGTGGTATTCCCGGACGGTGGAGGCCTCAACATTGAGGCCGGGGGTGTTCAGCTCCAGAATGGCGGAAAGGTCACTCTCGGAGGCATCGGATACCAACACGTATTCCGGCAGGTTGGTGATGCCGGCCCGGAGGGAGAGCTCATAGCGCAGGCCGATGACCATACGGGCTTCCTCATCCGTCCACTCGGCGGGGATGCCGTAGTAATTCCGCAGGGTGGTGATCAGCAGGGGGGCAGAGATATCCGAGTCCCAGGGGCCACGGTCATAGAGGAAGGCCATGAAGTAGGACTTCCAGTCGCCGGAGAATTCGTCCATGATGTAGGTAAAGGGACGCTCTCGGGTTACGGGGAAATGATCGGTGTATTCGATGCCCTGCTCATTGCAGAGCTTCAGCAGGCTGTAGATAGAGCCGTTGGGGTCGTCGGAGCACTGGAGCACGAAGTGGTTGAACACCAGGTCATAGCTGGCCCGGTTGCCCACCAGCACATTGCCGTTTCGGTCCAGAATATCGCCCCGGGCCGCCTTGACGCGGATCCAGGTGGTATAGGTGGTAAGACTGTTCTTGACACCCTTGGTCTCAATGACCTGCAGCTTGTACATCCGGGCGGAGTAGAAGCCGATGATCAGAAGTACAATGAGAAAGAGCCAGGTGCCGCGATGCTTGGTTATTCGATCCATGAGGAACCTCCCATGTTTGCGATGGCGGAAAATGCGGGGTAAAGCAGGGGAATGACGACGGTTGTGTTGATGGCGGTCTGCAGCACTGCCCAGGTAGAGCGCAGGGAAGCCACACCGTAGAAAAGACCTACTCCGAAGGAGAAGAATTCATAAGCGAAGACACATACTGCGCAGCAGAGGAAGATGGCGGGGAAGCCCTTCTGCAGGTAGCTCATCCGGAAGACGGCCAGCAGGATGCCCAGCACGGGGATCACGGCTACCACGTAATGTCCCGGAGCGGAGCCGGAATACAGGTAGAAGAGGGATGCCCAGATGGCAAATTTGCCGCCGGACTCGGCATCGTGGAGGAGGCAGGAGAGGAAAATGGCGCAGACCGGCAGATCCACCGTGCCCCCCATGGGACGGAAGCGGCTGAAGGCCACATCCTGCAGGATCAGCAGACCCAGACAGCAAAGGCTGCAGAGCACCCATTTCACCAGACGTTTCCGCTGGCGCTGGGTCATATACAGTTTTTCCGTCAGGCCGCGGCCCAGGATGTCCTGTTTGAACTCAGAATTTCGCATGGCTTTCCTCACTGGTTGTCATATTCCGTGATGATGAACACCTGCTCCAGATTGGCGATATCCGCTGCAGGCTGCAGGATGGCGTACTTGGCAACGCCGGTATTTTCAAAGCCGGCATCGATGATATAGCCGATGATGAGGTTCCGGGGGTACATGGTGGAACCGGAGGTCACCACCTGGTCGTTGTTACGCATAACGGCGGCGGAGGAAACGTAGTTCATCCGCAGCAGGTCACTCTGGCCGGAGATATAGCCGCCCCGAACCATGCCGCTGTAGCCGTTGGAGGCGATGGCGGCACTGACCTCCAGAGAGGAGTCCAGCAGGGTCTTGACGACGGCATAGTTGGAGCCGGCTTCCGTTACCAGACCCACCACTTCGCCGTTGGCGGTGACGGCGCACATATCCACATCAATGCCCGAGGAGGTGCCTCGGTTGATGGTGAAGGTACTGCTCCAGTCGTTGGAGTCCCAGGAGATCAGGTAGGCATCCACCGTGTCGTAGTCCTCGTGGTGAGCCTTCATCTCGGCCACGGCGCGGAGTCGGTCGTTCTCACGGGAGACGGAGTCTGCCCGGCGGGCATCGTCCTCCATCTGGGCGATCTGCTCCTTCAGCCGCTCGTTTTCGGCTTCCAGAGCCTCATAGCGGAACATATAGCTGTAGAATTTTTCAGCCTGGTTGGCAAGACCGTTGACGGCACCCCGGATGGGGGTGAGAGTGCTCTGGGTGAGCTTGCCCAGCAGGCTGGCATCGGTCAGACTGTCGGCAATGGCAAGACCCACCGCCAGCAGTACCGCGACGATCAGCAGAATTCTGATTTTTCGGTTCAGATAATGTCTCATGGCAGTTCCTCCGTGGGCAGACTCTGCAAAATGGTGGCCAGACGGCACACAGGCAGGCCCACAACGTTATAGTAATCGCCGGTAATGGATGTGACGAAGAGGGAGGCATCCCCCTGGATGCCGTAGGCCCCGGCCTTGTCCATGGGTTCTCCCGAGCGGATATAGGCGGCGATCTCGGCGTCGCTTAAGCTGCGGAAGGTCACGTCCGTGATCTCGGTGCAGGAGAGAATGGTGTCTCCGCGAATCACAGTCAGGCCGGTCATAACCTGGTGGGTTCTTCCGGACAGCAGCTGCAGCATCCGCATGGCCTGGGCCTCATCGGCGGGTTTTCCCAGGATCGTTCCATCCACCACCACAATGGTGTCGGCGGCAATGACGGTATCGGTGCTCCGGCGTTCCACAGCCAGAGCCTTGCGGCGGCTCACATCGGCAACGGCTTCCTCCGGCGGCATGCCGGGGGTCATGGTCTCGTCGATGTCAGCAACCTTGACGGTAAAGGGAATATGGAAGTGTCCCATCAGCTCCCGCCGTCTGGGGGACTGGGACGCAAGGATGATAGACATAAATAATCTCCTTCTAAAGGCTCCCCTGTGTAAGGGGAGCTGTCATTTTGCCCTTGCGGCAAAATGACTGAGGGGTTGTCATCTGACGTTTTTTGCTGTACTGCGTTTATAGAATCAACTTTACAACCCCTCCGTCACCGCTTTAAGAGCGGTTCCACCTCCCCTTACACAGGGGAGGCTTTGGTGCGGTATTTACTCCACGCCACGTAAGTACAGTCCTCTGGTGCAGGCACCGGGATCAAAGGAGGCACCGTTCTGGTAGGCACCCAGCACCCGATCCACCTCCTGGGGATTTTCCGTGGTGAAGTACAGCCGGGTGGCCCAGAGGCCCAGGCCGGAGAGATCCTCCCGGCGATCCAGCCAGTAAAGCTTCTTGCCGTTGAGCAGCACGCTGCGGCAGGTGCCCTGATCCTTGATGACGGGGAAATCGGCGCCGGTCTTGTCCGTCAGCTTCATGGCACCCTGGTGGCAGCTGCACTGGCCGGTGCGGTTCTTCATGAGGCAGTTTTCCATGACCATGAGGGGCAGACGGCCGTAGATCAGAATTTCGGAGGGCAGGGCCTTGCTCACGTCCCGGATCTGGGGCAGGGTCATCTCAAAGCTGAGGGTCAGGGTGTCCAGTCCCAGCTCGGAAGTGACGCTTGCCGCAATGGAATTGTAGATATTGAGGCCAAAGTCGCCGTGGACATGGAAGCCCATCCGGGAAACCGGCTCCAGCATGGAAAGATTTCCGATGAGGACGCTGCGGACACCGGCATCAAACACGGTTTTCAGCTGCTTGTAAATGCCGGTCTGCTCGTTATCGTGGATGATCCGGGGAATCACCGCGGCAATATCCACGATCTGGGTCAGTTCCCTGCAGATATCGGGATTGCCGGCCAGGAGGTACAGGGGCACATACAGCAGGTCGGGCTTCAGATTCAGCAGCTTCTTGGTGATCTGCTCCAGAGAAGTGACCTGGACGGTGACCGTGGGAGCCTCCTTGCGGCCCTTGAAGCGGTGGACATTCAGCGCTCTTCCGGTGCTGACCTGCTCCCGGCGGGAGCGGAGGGCAGTGAGCTGATCCAGCACATCCCGGCGCATGGAGTTGATGGCGGCAGCGGAGAGCATGAGGCCGTCCTCCACCTTCACTTTTGTATCCACGCAGCGGTAGGGAGTGCCGCCGGTCTTGCTCAGCCGGGCAGCCAGAGCATCGGCGGTGAGGGCCAGATTCCTGGCAACCTCGGGGACAGGACCGTTTACGGTAATGCAGCGGCCCTGGGGATCGGTGACGGTGAGCTGACTGCCGAAGACCGTGACCTCCATATCGAAGGTGATGTCCACCAGGCTGTGCTCCGCGGCCTCATAGGTGGCTCGGGCGGAAGCCAGCCAACGGGGATCGTCCCGGGTCTCCTGCCGGATGCCGAACATGGCACGGCCGATATTTCCGGTATAATAGCCGTCGGTAAAGCCCTGGCGGTTAAAGGCAGTCATGAGGGTATTCATCATGGCCTGGTTGACGATGCCGTCGTCAATGGCCTTGCGGTAAACGGCGGTGACGGAGGCTACATATTCCGCCCGCTTCATCCGACCCTCCAGCTTCAGAGAGGCCACACCCATGGCTTCCAGCTCCCGGACGTAGGACACCAGACAGTTGTCCTTCAGGCTCAGGGGGTACTTGGGCTCCCAGCGGCCGTAGCCGTAGCTTTGGCGGCAGGGCTGAGCGCAGCGGCCCCGGTTGCCGGAACGGCCGCCGATGGCAGCGGAGAGATAGCACTGGCCGGAGTAGCACATACACAGGGCACCGTGACCGAAGACCTCGATCTCAATGGGGCTGTGGGCGCAGATATAGCGAATCTCCTCCCGGCTCAGCTCCCGGCTCAGCACTACCCGGGTCATGCCCAGCTTTTCGCAGAGCAGAACGCCGGACAGGGAGTGCACCGTCATCTGGGTGGAGCCGTGGATAGGC
Source organism: Faecousia sp. (assembly GCA_045628895.1). Classification (GTDB taxonomy): domain Bacteria; phylum Bacillota; class Clostridia; order Oscillospirales; family Oscillospiraceae; genus Faecousia. The sequence goes on along the minus strand of JAZQQD010000147.1, from coordinate 6,102 downwards.
ACCGAGGGGGCGACACGGCGGCACTGGGCCACCATGCCCAGATCCTGGACAATGAAGGCATCCACGCCGACCTCAGCGGCAGTCTTGATAAGAGCCACCGCATCCTCCATTTCGTTGTCGGATACCAGGGTATTTAGGGTCAGATGCACCGCAACTCCCCGGACATGGCAGTATTTTACCGCTTCAGCCAGAGATTGGGGTGTGAAATTTTTGGCGCTCTGCCGGGCATTAAAGGTGCCGCAGCCCAGATAGACTGCGTTGGCACCGTTTTGCACGGCGGCATACAGGGCCTCCATGGACCCTGCGGGGGCAAGAAGTTCCAGCATGGTTGATCACTCCGTAACGGGATTCCAGTTTTCCGCCTGGGGCTGAGGAGATTTCAGATCCTCGTAGAAGAGGGCATAGGCCACATTGACCCGATTCTTACAATAGACGGAAAGGGCAAACTGGCCGATGAGATAGACAATATAGAACAGGAAGAATCCTGTGGTGTCGCCGAAGGGAAGGGAAATGCCGAACCGGGGCAGCAGCAGATCGCCGTAAGCAATGACGGTCAGCAGACCGGTGGCCAGATAATACCACCAGAAATGCAGATCCAGCAGGAAGAGCTTTTTCTTGTTGCCCCGCATGAGGTAGCGGCCCTGGGCCATGGCGTATCCGGGACCCTTCTTGGGGTCATCCAGAGCGCAGTAGAACACCAGACGGAACCGGTAGCTCATAAAGAGCACGGCCAAAGCGCTGGCAATGGTGGCGCCGATCATCAGAGGGCCGGATGCCTCGGCAATCCGGGCAGCAAGAGTTTCGTCTACGGCGGAAGCGCCGGAGGCGATGAATTCCTGGGCAATCTCGGGCATATCTCCGGCCAGAGGGGTCAGAGACAGGAGCATGATGGAGGCATAGGAGACGGCAATGGTCACACCCATCAGCACCAGCACCATGAACAGGGAGCAAAGCAGCAGAACGGGAATGCGCCTGAAGCCCATGAGCAGATCCTTCGGGATGACGGACTGCTTCCGGGCAAGACCCATGGCAACATAGAGGTAGCCGAAGTTCCAGAAGGGCATAGCCACCTGCTGGATGCTGCGCAGCACACTCTGCACCGTGGAGAGCAGGGCTCTGGCGCCCATACCGGAAAGACCCGCGGTGGTATTGTCCATCATGGTATCCAGGGCAAAATCAAGGGAAGAAACCAGCAGCGCAAGGATGGCAATGACACCGGCGTGAATCAGAATCAGTTTCCGGGCCCGATCCGGGGCGGTGCTGAGGGCGTCATCTGCCCGACGGCAGAGGGCGGAATTATAAGACATGGGGTTCCTCCTAGGTTTCCAGCAAATAGCGAACGGTGTGGGTGCATTCTCCGCCGACAAAGTACATTCGAGGTACCCGGCGGCTGACACCGCAGATGATTTCGTAATGGAAGGTTCCGGCAGCCTCTGCCAGGGCTTCCACGGTGATGGTTTCCTCGCCGGAGGTGCCGATGAGCACCACATCGTCCTCCACCTGGGCATCGGGGATATCGGTGACATCCACCATCATCTGATCCATGCAGACCCGGCCTAAGATGGGGGCCTTCCTGCCACGGATCAGAACGTAAAACTTACCGGAAAGGCTTCTGCGGTAGCCGTCGGCATAGCCCACGGCCACGGTTGCCACCCGGGTCTCCTTCTCGGTGACGAAGGTGCCGCCGTAGCTGATCTCCCGACCGGGCTCCAGAGTTTTCACATGGGTCACCCGGCTGTGCCATTCCAGAGCGGGATGGAGCTCGATGGGAGAGGTGTCCATCTCGTCGCTGGGGTACAGGCCATAGGTAATGATGCCGGAGCGCACCATGTCATAGTGGTTGGGGAAGCTCATAAGGCCGGCGGAATTATCCAGGTGGCGGATGGGAATGTGAATCCCCCGGGATTCCAGCATAGCGCAGAAATCGTCGAATTTCCGAGCCTGAGCATAGGAACGGGTCAGGTCCGCGCAGTCGGCGGTGGCAAAGTGGGAGAAGATTCCCTCGGCATACAGGCCGGGGAGACGGCAGATTTTTGCGCAGATATCGGCGGATTCCTCCGTAGGCTGAAAGCCGATGCGGCTCATGCCCGTATCCACCGCCAGGTGGAAGGCAGCGGTCTTGCCCTGCTTTTGCGCTTCTTCGGAAAGGGCCAGGGCATCCTCGTAGCGGAAAATGGTGGGACGGATGTCCTTGGAAACGGCTCTGGGGAAGGCATCCACAGGAGTCTGGCCCAGAATGAGGATGGGCTTACTAAGCCCTGCGTGGCGCAGCTCTCTTGCCTCCAGCATGGAGGACACGCCGAAGAAGGCAACTTTATCCTGCAGCTGCCGGGCAACCTCCACGGCACCGTGGCCGTAGGCATCGGCCTTTACAATGGCCATGACGGGTACGCCGGTTTTGGCGGCAACAGCATCTATATTTTGATGGATGGCATCCAGATCGATCTTGACATAGGTATTATCCAATCAAATCACTCCAATTCGTCATGTTATCATACCATAAAAGCGGGAAAATGTAAATGATTGAATGGGATTTCCATAATTTTTTACGAAATATTCAAATGTGCCTGCCTGCTTCCCCAAAGCCTCCCCTGTGTAGGGGGAGGTGCCCCAGTGTGTACACTGGGGCGGAGGGGGTGTTAGGTTCAACACGCAAATGCACTGCATCCAAAACCATCAGATTACACCCCCTCAGTCACCACCTCATACTTCGGTGGTGACAGCTCCCCCTGCACAGGGGAGCCTTTGGAGGGTCACCCGAAAAAAACGGCATTGCAAAGCGCAATGCCGTAAAATGGGGTGTTATGTCAGCAGCATCCGGTCGTTATCCAGATTCCTGCCGTTGGCTTTTTTGAACTGCTGCAGCAGATCCTCTACGCTGAGACCCTTCCGTTCTTCTCCGGAGGTGTCGAAGATGATTTTGCCCCGGTCCATCATAATGGTGCGGTTGCCCAGCTCCAGAGCGGATTGCATATTGTGGGTGATCATCATGCAGGTCAGGTTGTTGTCTTCCACGATGCTCTTGGTGAGGGCGAGAACCTTTTCCGCCGTGCCGGGATCCAGAGCGGCGGTATGCTCGTCAAGGAGCAGCAGCTTGGGGGGATGGATGGTGGCCATGAGCAGGGTCAGAGCCTGGCGCTGACCGCCGGAGAGCAGACCCACGGGCTGCTTCATCCGATTCTCCAGACCCATATCCAGCACCGCCAGCCGATCCTGGAAATCCTTCACTTCCTGCCGGGTGAGCCGGTGCATCCAGCCGCCGTTGCCGGCAGCTAAGGCCAGGTTTTCCTCGATGCTCATGCCGGGAGCGCTGCCCCGCATGGGATCCTGGAAGAGCCGGCCGATGGTCTTTGCCCGTTTGTACTCGGGAAGGTAGGTGACGTTTTGGCCGTCCAGAGTGATGGATCCGGAATCTACATAGAAGCTGCCGCAGATGGCGTTCAGCATGGTGGATTTGCCTGCGCCGTTGGCACCGATGACGGAGACAAAGTCCCCGGGAGCCAGGTGGAGGCTCAGGTCATCCAGAGCGGTCTTGGCGTTGGGGGTTCCGGGGTAGAAGGTCTTGCTGATATGATTCAGGGTAAGCATTTACAGCACCTCCTTGGAAAACCGCTTTTTCAGCAGGGGAAGCTGATCCTTGAGATAAGGCCCGGAGATGGCGGCAATGACGATAACGGAGGAAACCAGCTTCAGATACGATGCGGGCATCTGGAACCGCAGAGCCACAGTATACACCAGACGGAATACGAAGGCACCCACCACACCGCCGATGGCGCGGACGGGAATGGACTTCTTGCCGAAGAACACGTTGCCGATGAGAAGACTTGCCAGAGCGATGGTCACCATACCGGAGCCAATGTCGATGCTGACGCTCTTCTGAGCCTGGGCCAGCAGACAGCCGGAAAGACCTGTGAAGGCACCCGCGATACACAGGCCTACCGTGGTGGTAAATACGGGATTGATGGAGGAGGAGCGTACCATATCCGGGTTGTTGCCGGTGGCCCGGATGGCAAGACCCAGCCGAGTGCGAAGGAAAACAACCAGAAATACGATGACCGCGGCAGCAGCCAGGAAGCCGATGATGAGCTTGTGACCGCCTGCCAGGGCGGTGCCCTCCAGAGTGCCCTTGAGAAGGGAAAACACGGTGTCCGCCTTATTCATGTTCAGCAGGGATGCGCCCCCCATAATGGCGATATTCACGGAATACAGGGCAGTATTCACGATGATGCCGGAGAGCAGACTCTCCACGCCCATGCGGGTCTGGAGCACTGCGGTGACAAAACCGGAGAGCATGCCTGCGCCCATGGCGGCGGGAATGGCAAGATAGGGGTGGCCGGACAGAACCACCACCGCACCTACCACGGCACCCAGGGTAAAGCAGCCGTCGGTGGAAAGATCGCAGACTCCCAGCATGGAGTAGGAAAGAAACAGGGCAAGGACGGTAAGGGAGCAGAAAAGACCCAGCTCCAGAGCGGTCTTGCCCAGATCAAGAACAGTAAGCAGGGACATAGGGCGTCCTCCTGATGAGTTGAAGGTTGAAAATGGATACACCATCGTAGGGGCGTGCAGTGCACGCCCGCACAGATGGCAGTCGGATTATTGAACATTCAAGGTGGAAACGGAAAATGAAAAAAATCGCGGTCATTGCGAGGCAGTGCGCACACTGCCGTGGCAATCCGTTCCCTTTGTACGGATTTGCCCAACACTGTGCAGTAAAAAAGACAGTACCGCGGGGGAACGGATTGCCACGCCAGTGACATCGGTCACTGGCTCGCAATGACAATTTAATTGAAATTTTGCGAAATCAGCTGAAGCTTTCAGCGGTCTGGATGGGATGCACCTTGGTGCAGAAGGGAGCGAAGGTGTTTGCCAGGTCGTCGTAATTGAAGCCCAGAGCAGCGGCGGTCTCGGTGTTGACGGTGGCGGTGCCGTTGTCAAAGGTCATAACGGGGGTGGATTCGGGCTTGTTGCCGTCCACCAGAATACCCTTGACCATGTTGGCGGTCTGGACACCCAGGTTTGCGTAGTCAACGCCGTAGCCCAGGAATGCGCCGTTGAGGGCGAAGGAATCAGCACCGGTGTAGTGGGGAACGCCGCCCTGTGCCAGGAGCTCGTAGATGGCCAGCTCTGCCTTCATGATGGTGTTATCGGTGGGAGTGAAGATGGCATCCACGCCGTCGGCGACGGCTGCCTGAGCGGCCATGGTGACTTCTTCCACGGTGGTGCCGTTGTAGTCCTTGTAGCCGATGCCCTTGGAATCCAGGAATGCCTTGGCGGCGGCGATGGCGCCGGTGGAGGAATCCTGACCCATGTCATACAGCAGGCCGATGGTAGTTGCATCGGGGTCAGCAGCAAAGATCAGATTGAAGACGGACTCGGTATCCAGATAATCGGAGGTGCCGGTGAGGTTTGCGCCGGGCTTTTCCATGGATTCTACCAGGCCTGCGCCCACGGGATCGGAAACAGCGGCGAAGACCACGGGGGTCTTGCTGTCTTCGGTGGCGGCCTGCATGGCCATGGCAACGGGGGTAGCGACGGCAACCATCAGGTCGACCTTGTCGGCCTGAAAGTTGGCGATGATCTGGTTCAAAACGGTGGAATCGGCGTTGCAGTTGTCATACTTCACATTGAAGGTCACGCCCAGCTCTTCGCCCAGAGCCTTCAGCTGAGCCTGCAGATTATCGCAGATCTGATTCAGGGAAGCGTCATCCACATAGTTGCAGATGCCGACGGTAAAGGTCTTGTTATCCTTCTTGGGGGAAGCGGAGGAACAGCCGCAGAGCAGCAGAGCGATGACGAGAACGAGAGCGATATACTTTTTCATAATAAAATCTCCTTTGGATGTAGTTGGTGAATGTGTGTTGTTATTCTATGAAAATCCTTTCAGCGTCGCCATCGTCTCATCATTTTACTTACCTCCGAAAAAACAAACACTCCTGTCCCATGTATACAACATGGGACAGGAGATAAATCCTGCGGTGCCACCCAAATTGGTAGTTTCCTACCCTCTCAACCCGTACCAACATACGGTCCCGCTTGATAACGACTGCGGCTGCCGTTGACTGCTACTGCTCCGATAGAAGGTTCGGTCACCCTCAGAAG
>JAZQQD010000146.1:0-12570 GCA_045628895.1 Faecousia sp. | reverse complement strand
AGGGGAGATTTGCCAGGTAGTAAGCGGGGCTGTTGTTATAGATCAGATCATCCATATAATCTCCGAAGAAGTCCTTGGAATCGTACAGACCGGAAATGGCCAGGCATCCGCAGAAGAGATCTGGACGGCGGAAATAGAAGTTGGCAGCATGCATGGCGCCCATGGAGCAGCCGAATACAAAAATGCCCTGATCGTAGCCGTTGGCCAGGCCGCTCAGATGGCGGATATAGGGCACCAGCTCTTCCATGGCGTAGTTGTACCAGCGTTCGTGCTGCTCGATGCGGTAGCGGGGATTGCCATTCACATCCGCATAAGTCTCGTTGTCGATGCAGTCCATGGAGTACACGGTGCATTTGCCCTCTTCAATCCAGGAGGCAAAGTAATCGATCATTTTGAAGTTTTCAAAATCAAAGAAGCGACCGCCCTGGCAGGGGATGAACAGGATGGGCTTACCGGTGGAGCCATAGACCTTGAATTCCATATCCCGGCCCAGGTGGCTGCTGTAGTGCTTGAAGTAGCGAATTTCCATAAGAGACTCCTTTTCTATATATTACAGATCCAGACAGTCCATGAAGATGGGAATCTGCCGCTCCCAGGAGGCCTCGCAGTGGGTGCCGCCGGGGACGATCCGGAATGCCAAGTTGACATGCTTGGTCAGAAGCAAATGGGCCAGGGAGGTCAGAGATTCCACGGTGGTGGCGTGGTTGTAGATCTCTTCGCTGCCGTAATCCATGTAGATGCAGGTATCATTTTTGATGTTGGCGTGGGACACCAGCTTGATGAGCTTTCCCGGATGCACCCATACACTGGGGGACAGGCAGGCTGCCCGCTGGAACACATCGTTGTACTCACAGGCTGCATAGAGGCTCATAAGGCCGCCCATGGAGGAACCGCAGATGATGGTGTGCTCCCGATCCGGCATGGTGCGGTAGTTCTCGTCAATATAAGGCTTCAGAGTGCCCACCAGCCAGTCCATATAGACCTTGCCCTTGCCGTTTACCGTGCCCAGGGTGGAGTTGGAATAGCTGAAGGGGGAGTATTCCTCCAGACGGCCGTTGCCCACATGGTTGCACTCAATGGCAACGATGATGATGGGAGTCTTGGTGAGATTCAGATAGCTGTTCATGCCCCAGGATTTTCCGTAGGTGGCATCGGAATCGAAAAACACATTGTGGCCGTCGAACATATACATAACCGGATATCTCCGGGTGGGATCATCGTCGTAGTAGTCCGGCAAATACAGGTATCCCCGACGGGTCTTGTCACCGGTCAGCTCCGGAATGGTCACATTCCATGTTGTAACCAAAAAAACACTTCCTTAACGTAAAAGTCCATTTTATTACCTAAGTAATCCTGTATAGTATATTCGATAAAACGGTATGTGTCAACAACAGAAAAGCATATTTGCGCATAGGACGGACACAGAAAGGAGGACTGTAATTTGTCGATTTTTGTAAAAATGCCCAAATTATCTGATGGGAAAAATGGGAAAACAGAAAACGCAAACATTTCGGCGGGATTCTGACGATACTCTCCAGAATTTTGAAAAGAAACCCAAGAAACAGTCGCACAAAGTGAAAAACACATCATTTTGTAGTTACATCTTGAAAAAACCACAAGATATAGTATAATGAGCTGGAAAAGCGAAATAGAAAGCCAAGCGGAGGAACGTATTATGAAGATTATTAAGCGCAATGGCGCTGAAGTTGTATTTGATATTGATAAGATTGCAGCTGCCGTCTCCCGTGCCAACGAAGCTGCACCGGAAGATGTGCGGATGACTGCACTGCAGATTCGCAGAATATCTGAAAGCGTTGCCATCTCCTGCGAGGAAATGGGTCACAGCCCTTCCGTGGAAGAGATTCAGGACCTGGTGGAAAAGGCTATCATGGCCCACGGCGCCTTTGAAGTGGCCAAGCTGTATATCACCTATCGCTATACCCGCAGCCTGCTGCGCCAGTCCAACACCACCGACGACCGAATCCTCAGCCTCATTGAGTGCAACAATGAGGAGGTCAAGCAGGAAAACGCCAATAAGAACCCTACCATTAACGCCGTTCAGCGTGACTATATGGCAGGCGAAGTCTCCAAGGACATTACCCGCCGTATTCTGCTGCCCCAGGAGATCGTAGAGGCCCATGAGGCCGGCATCATTCACTTCCACGATGCCGACTATTATGCACAGCATATGCACAACTGCGACCTGGTAAATCTGGAGGATATGCTGCAGAACGGTACCGTTATTTCCGGTACTCTCATCGAGAAGCCCCATTCCTTCTCCACCGCCTGCAACATTGCAACCCAGATCATTGCACAGGTTGCTTCCAACCAGTACGGCGGTCAGTCCATCAGCCTGACCCATCTGGCTCCCTTTGTTCAGATCAGCCGGGAGAAGATCCGCAAGAATGTTCTGCGCGAGCTGGAGACCTACGGCATTGCTCCCAGCGAGGAGCATGTTGCCAAGGTTATCGAGGATCGTCTCCGCGACGAGGTCCGCCGCGGCGTTCAGACCATCCAGTACCAGGTGGTTACCCTTATGACCACTAACGGCCAGGCTCCCTTCATCACTGTGTTCATGTACCTCAACGAGGCAAAGGATGAGCAGGAGAAGAAGGACCTCGCCATGATCATCGAGGAAATGCTCCGTCAGCGCTTTGAGGGCGTTAAGAATGAGAAGGGTGTCTGGATTACTCCTGCATTCCCCAAGCTCATTTACGTGCTGGAAGAGGATAACGTTACCGAGGACACTCCCTACTGGTATCTGACCCGTCTGGCTGCTCAGTGCACCGCCAAGCGCATGGTTCCCGACTACATCAGCGAGAAGAAGATGCTGGAGCTGAAGGTGGACAAGAACGGCGAAGGCCATTGCTACACCTGCATGGGCTGCCGCTCCTTCCTGACTCCCTATGTGGATGAAAACGGAAAACCCAAGTATTACGGCCGTTTCAACCAGGGCGTTGTTACCATCAACCTGGTTGACGTGGCTCTGTCCTCCGGCAAGGATATGGACAAGTTCTGGAAGATCTTTGACGAGCGTCTGGATCTGTGCTATCGGGCACTTATGTGCCGTCACGAGCGTCTGAAGGGTACCCTTTCCGATGCCGCTCCCATTCTGTGGCAGTACGGTGCTCTGGCTCGCCTTCAGAAGGGCGAACCCATCGACAAGCTGTTGTACGGCGGATATTCCACCATTTCTCTGGGTTATGCAGGCCTGTATGAGTGCGTCAAGTATATGACCGGCCGCAGCCACACCGATGACGAGGCAAAGCCCTTTGCCCTGGCTGTCATGCAGCACATGAACGATGCCTGTGCAGCCTGGAAGAAGGCCAATAATATGGACTTCTCTCTGTATGGCACTCCCCTGGAATCTACCACCTATAAGTTTGCCAAGTGCCTGCAGAAGCGCTTTGGCATGATCCCCGGCATCACCGACCGCGGTTATATCACCAATTCTTACCATGTCCATGTCACCGAGGAGATCGATGCCTTCACCAAGCTGTCCTTCGAATCCGAATTCCAGCGCCTGAGCCCCGGTGGTGCGATCTCCTATGTGGAAGTTCCCAACATGCAGGATAACATCGATGCCGTTCTGGAACTCATGAAATACATTTATGAAAATATTATGTATGCAGAGCTGAACACCAAGAGTGATTACTGCCAGTGCTGCGGCTATGACGGTGAGATCCAGATCAAGGAAGACGAGGATGGCAAGCTGGTTTGGGAATGCCCCAACTGCGGCAACCGGGATCAGAGCAAGATGAATGTTGCCCGCCGTACCTGCGGCTATATCGGTACCCAATACTGGAACCAGGGCCGAACCGAAGAGATCAAGGACCGTGTGCTGCACCTGTAATAGGAGGGAATGTCTGTGAGTAAGCAGTTTAAAGAAATGACGGAAAAAAAGCCGATTCTGTGGAAGGACCGGAAGCGTGTTCTGGGTCTGCCCCTGACTTTTACAAAGTATTCTGTGGATGAAGATCGCCTGTATATTAAGCGGGGCTTCTTCTCCTCTGAAGTCAACGAGACGCTGCTGTACCGGATCCTGGATATCAAGACCTCCCGTACCTTCGGCCAGAAGCTGCTGGGCGTAGGTACTGTGAGCCTGTATAATGCGGATACCACGGATAAGAAGATCGAGCTGAAGAATATCCGTAAGCCGACCAAGGTGCATCGGTTCCTGAGCACTCTCATTGAGGCAGAGCGGAAGGAAAACGGCATTGCCGGCCGGGAAATCGTTGGTTTCGGAAATATCATGGACGATCACCATCATCACGACGCAGGCAACGAGGACTGCGATTGCGAGTGCCACGACGAAAAATAACAACCGGGAGTATTCCCGCACAAAGAGGAAAAGCATTGACGCCCCCTGGCTGCAGGGGGCGTCAATGCCTTTTGCGGGAGAATCTATTTGACAAACAAGGGGTTGCACTTTATAATTAAAAGCTGTAGTTAGGGTATTATGCCCTGTATCAATGAAAGAGAAACAGTTTATGTGAAAGGAATTGCATATTATGTCAAAATATTTTGGCACTGACGGATTCCGCGGAGAGGCAAACTGCAATCTGACTGCGGATCATGCATACACGGTAGGCCGTTTTCTTGGATGGTATTATTCTGAATTAAAGCGCAGAGCAGGGGACGATTCTTCTGCAAAGATCGTGATCGGCAAGGATACCCGTCGATCCAGCTATATGTTTGAGTATGCCCTGGTGGCAGGTCTGGTGGCCTCCGGTGCGGATGCCTATATGCTTCATGTTACGACGACACCTTCCGTTGCCTACGTGACAAGAACCGATAAGTTTGATTGCGGCATTATGATCTCTGCCAGCCACAATCCCTATTATGACAACGGCATCAAGCTGATCAACAGCAGCGGTGAAAAAATGGAAGAGGATACCATTTGCCTCATTGAAGCCTATATTGACGGGGAACTGGAGGTTTTCGGTCAGAAATGGGAGCAGCTGCCTCTGGCCAAGCGGGACCATATCGGCTGCACGGTGGACTATGTGGCAGGCCGTAACCGCTATATCGGTTATCTCATTTCCCTGGGTCTGTATTCCTTCAAGGGTATGCGCGTGGGCCTGGATTGCGCCAACGGCAGCTCCTGGAATATTGCAAAGTCTGTGTTTGATGCCATGGGCGCAAAGACCTATCTCATCAATGCAGAGCCGGACGGCTTCAACATCAACCGGGATGCCGGTTCTACCCATCTGGAGGTTTTGCAGAAATTTGTGGTGGATAAGGGACTGGATGTGGGCTTTGCCTATGACGGAGATGCTGACCGCTGCCTCTGCGTGGACGAGAAAGGCAACGCTATTACCGGTGACCATATTCTGTATGTTTGCGGCAAGTACATGAAGGAAAACGGTACTCTGAAGAATAATACCGTTGTTACCACAGTCATGTCCAATTTCGGCCTTTACAAAGCATTTGATGATGCCGGTATCGACTACGCAAAGACCAAGGTCGGCGACAAGTATGTCTATGAGTATATGCAGAAAAATGAATGCCGGGTAGGCGGTGAGCAGTCCGGCCACATTATTTTCTCCAAGTTTGCTTCTACCGGTGACGGTATTCTCACCAGCTTGAAGATCATGGAGGTCATGCTGGCAAAGAAAAAGAAGCTAAGCCAGCTCTGCGAAGGTCTGACCATTTATCCCCAGGTTCTGAAAAATGTCCGGGTCAAGAGCAAGCCTGAAGCCCAGAATGATCCCGATGTGCAGGCTGCAGTTTCTGCTGTGGGGGATGCGCTGGGAGATACCGGCCGTATCCTGGTGCGGGAATCCGGCACCGAGCCCGTGATCCGCGTCATGGTTGAGGCACCTACTCAGGACCTTTGCCAGGAATATGTGGATCAGGTGGTACAGGTGATCTGTGCCAAGGGCCATGTCGTGGTCTAAGGAGGGAGTGCCTTGTATACGATTTCTGATCTTTATGATCTGAACCATACGGATGCAGCGGGTTATCTGAGCCAATTTACCTATCCCTGGGAAGCGCTGAAGGGTATTAAGGATATGATTGTCGCCCTGGGTGAGACTCTGAATCCTGAAGAGTACCTGCAGGTTGCACCGCAGGTCTGGGTACATCATACTGCCAAGGTCGCCCCCACCGCTTTCCTGGGCGCTCCCTGCATCATCGGTGCTGAGACGGAAGTGCGCCATTGCGCCTTTGTCCGGGGAAGTGCTCTGGTTGGTAAAAACTGCGTTGTGGGCAATTCCGTGGAACTGAAAAATGTGATCCTCTTTGATAATGTCCAGACTCCTCATTATAATTATGTGGGCGACAGCATCCTGGGCTATAAGAGCCACATGGGTGCCGGCTCCGTTACCTCTAATGTCAAGTCCGATAAGACCCTGGTAGTGGTGAAGGATGCTGCCTCCGGTGAATCTGCGGAGACGGGACTGAAGAAGATGGGCGCCATGCTGGGCGATTTCGTGGAGATCGGCTGCAACAGCGTGCTGAATCCCGGTACCGTCATCGGCAGACATTCCAATGTATACCCCACCTCCTGTGTTCGGGGAGTCATTCCCGAGGACAGTATTTACAAGGTCGGCGGCATCGTGGTGAAAAAATTCTAAAAAATCGGGCGGAAGGGAATCTTCCGCCCTTTTCCTGTGAAGAAAATGTGAATTTTGTGTCAGAAATAAAAAAATGAACCGATTAAGGCTTGAGAAGTTTTTTCTTTGTGCTATAATACGGTTGTAGAAATTGCAGCGCAAGAGGTTTTAAAATGAAAAAACTGCTTTTTATTATGAATCCTTATGCCGGTATGCGGAAAGCAAACCGGGTGCTGACGGATATTCTGGAAATATTCAACCGTGCCGACTATCAGGTGGAGATTTATATGACCGCCGGACCGGGGGACGGTGCCCAATATGTGAAAGAACATGCAGAATCGGCAGATCTTGTGGTTTGCTGCGGTGGCGATGGCACCTTTAATGAGACCGTGAGCGGCATTGTCAGCAGCGGCATTTCCGTGCCTCTGGGCTATATCCCTGCGGGATCTACCAATGATTTTGCTGCCAGTTTACATCTGCCCGCCGATCCTGTGGAGGCGGCAACTGCCATTATGAACGGAACTCCCCGGGAGCTGGATATCGGCAGATTTGCGGATCGCTATTTTTCCTATGTTGCTTCCTTCGGAGCCTTTACCAAGGCCAGCTATGTGACACCCCAGAACGTGAAGAATGCACTGGGCCATGTGGCCTATGTGCTGGAAGGCATTTCCGAGGTGTCTCAGATCAAACAGGAGTGGGTACGGCTGGAACTGGACGATCGGGTGATTGAGGGACATTTTCTCTTCGGCGCCATCAGCAATTCCACCAGCGTGGGCGGCATCCTGACGCTGGATCCCAATCAGGTGGATATGAGTGACGGCAAGTTTGAAATTCTGCTGGTGCGCGCACCTAAAGATCTCCTGGAGCTTGGCGAGTGCATCCATGCCCTGAGAACGCAAAAATATAATTGCACAATGCTGACCTTCTGCAGCTCCAAAACGGTGAACATTACCGCCAATCCGGAGATGGATTGGACCCTGGATGGGGAACGGGAATCGGGCCATGAGCATATCGAGGTGCAGAATCTGCACAAGATGATTTCTCTGATTCAGTGAGGAATACCATGATCAATTCAACGCTGTGCTATGTACTCCGGGGAGATGAGGTACTCATGCTCCACCGGGTGAAAAAGAAGAATGATGTCAATAAAGACAAGTGGATCGGCATTGGCGGCAAGTTCCTGCAGGATGAAACTCCGGATGAGTGCCTCTTGCGGGAGGCAAAAGAAGAAACAGGACTGACGCTCACCTCCTGGAAGTGCCGGGGCATAGTGACCTTCCTCACGAACGGCCCCTGGGATGGGGAATATATGTACCTGTTTACTGCGGATGGATTTGAAGGGGAAGAGATCCCCTGTGACGAAGGAGACCTGCAATGGGTCAGCCGGGAATTTATTCGTAACCTCCCCCAATGGGAGGGAGACCGCATTTTCCTGGACCTTTTGTGGCAGGATGCGCCGTTTTTTCTGCTGAAGCTGCGGTATGACGGAGATACACTTGTTGAGGCTGTGCTGAATGGGAAAATACTTTCCAAGGAAAACGGCTGGAAATAGGCAGGAGGTAAGAGATTGATAGAGAAATACTTACTGGTCTTTTTCATATCCATGATTCCCCTGGTGGAGCTTCGGCTTGCGGTGCCTGTTGCGGTCAATATGGGACTTCCGGCAATGAAATCCATTGTGGTCTGTGCAGTGGGCAATCTGCTCCCGGTACCTTTTATTTATTTCTTTGCCCGAAAGATTCTGGTATGGGGCATGGATAAACCGTACATCGGAAAAACCTTCCGGTTTTTCCACGACAAAGGGGAGAATGCTGGCAGGAAGCTGCGCAAAAAAACCGGCCGGGGAGGTTTGTTTGCTGCGCTTCTGCTGTTCGTGGGAATCCCCATTCCGGGCACGGGAGCCTGGACAGGAACCCTGGCGGCAAGCTTCCTGGATATGGGTCCTAAAACCACGGCAGCTGCAGTAGTATGCGGCGTGATCATGGCAGGAACGATTATGGCTCTGGCCAGCAGCGGTGTCCTGCAGGTAATCGGATAATTTTGGAGGAAAGAAACATGGAAAACTGCTTGTTCTGTAAAATCATTGCCGGGGAGATTCCCAGCAATAAGGTCTATGAGGATGAAACCGTATTTGCCTTCCGGGACATTGCCCCCCAGGCACCGACCCACATTCTGGTGGTTCCTAAGGCACATATCGCATCCGTGGCGGAAGTGACCGCTGAGAACAGCGCTGTGGTTGCGCATATCTTTGAAGTGATCGCGAAGATCGCTGCAGAGGAAGGCCTTACCGGTGGCTATCGCGTCGTCAGCAACTGCGGTGACGATGCCGGTCAGACGGTGCACCATCTCCATTTCCATATTCTGGGCGGCAAGACCCTTAATACACAAATGGCTTGACAGATTTCGGGAAAAAGACTATAATTACCCCAGATCGCAAATATCCATCTTCGGGGAGCCGGATGACCGGCTGAGAGTAGGCTGCTGCCTTGACCCGCTAACCTGATACGGTTCGTACCGTCGTAGGGAAAGATGCCAATAGCTGTTTCGTATCGCATTGTGCACCTTTGACGGAGACAATGCGATACTTTTTTATTCGGAGGTTTTCAATATGAAAAACGTTTCCAAAACAAGAGTAATGGTTGAATGTGCCATTCTCGTTGCGCTGTCTGTCGTCCTTTCCATGATCAAGGTCTGGCAAATGCCTTTGGGCGGTGCAATCACCCTCGTAAGTATGCTGCCGGTATGCATCGCATCCATCCGTCACGGTCTGAAATGGGGATTCATGACTTCCGGTCTGTATGCTGTGATCCAGCTATTCTTGGGCATTGTTTCTGATGGCTTGCTGGGCTGGGGTCTGACTCCTGCCATGCTGATCGGATGTATAGTGTTTGACTACCTGCTTGCTTTTGCGGTATTGGGCGTTGCCGGCGCTTTCCGCAGCAAGGGTAAGGTGGGTATCTATGCCGGAATCACATTGGCTATGGCGCTGCGCTTTGTTTCTCACTTTATTTCCGGGTATGTAATTTTTACCAACTTGGAACAGTGGGAGCTTTTTGGAAGCGTTTTTGAGGGCGCTCCTGCGCTGTATTCTATCGCATATAACGGGTTTTATATGCTGCCCGAACTGATCTTTACCATGGTCGTATTCGCTCTCCTGTATGCAACTCCCGCAAAGAGATTCCTTGAGGGTAAGGATATCGCTTGATTCACATTTGTTCCGCCTTGTGAGAGAAATCACAGGGCGGAATTCTTTACATTTTTTGCTCCCTTTGCTATACTGGAAATAGAAAGAAGGGATTTTATGAAAAAGAACATCATTCGCGTTTTATCGCTGCTCCTTGTGGCGGTATTCCTGTTTTGCGGCTGTTCCGGTGCGGGCACTCCTGTACCCCAGGAGACAACTGCCATTCTGCCCACGGTGCAGGCACAGGAAACGACAGCCATTGCCGAAACGACACTACCCCAGGAAACAGAAGCAGCGACGGAACCTATAACAGAACCTGCACCAACGGAATCCCAGGAAGTGCTTCCGGAAACGGAAGAAACGGTATCCGAGGACGGAGAGTATTCCTCTAAGGATGAGGTTGCTCTGTATCTCCACCTGTTTGGCCATTTGCCCTCCAATTATATCACCAAGAAGCAGGCCCAGAATTTGGGCTGGGTCAGCAAGGATGGCAACCTCTGGAAGGTTGCTCCGGGTAAGAGCATCGGTGGTGATCACTTCGGCAACTATGAGCACCTTTTGCCGGAGGGACATAAGTATTATGAATGCGATATCGATTTTCCCGGAGATTACCGAAACGGAAAGCGGATCATTTTCTCTGAGGATGGTCTGATTTATTACACGGAAGATCACTATGCATCTTTTGAACTGCTATACGGGGAGGAATGACCTGTGATTTATCTGGAAACGGCGGAATTGGCCAAGCCGGAAACGGCCCATGAATACCTGCAGGAGAAACTGGAGTTTCCTGCCTACTATGGGAGAAACCTGGATGCCCTCCATGATTGTCTGACGGAGTTGGATGATACGCAGATTACGATTCTGCACAACGAGGAAATGCAGTCTCTGTATCTAACCGGACTTCTGTCCGTGTTTCGGGACGCTGCCGAAGAGAATCCCGGATTGATCCTTACGGAGGTTTACCCGGAGGAATCCATTGACCCGGAAGAATGGGCGGAAGAGTTAAATGAAGAATGAGAAACAGCCATTGTACGAAAGTACAATGGCTGTTTTCGTTAACGAAAACGGGAAATGCCGGGAGCGGTTTCTGCCAACCGGGTAGCCTGATAGAGAATCTTTGCAGCTTCCCCACGGGTGAGGATATCCCCGGAAATATCCATGCCGTTTTCGGCCATGGTTTCCATAGCCTCCTGGGCCCAGGCCAGGGGATTGCTTTCTGCTTCAGAGATGGCATCCACGTTGGTCAGTGTGTCTTTGGGAGGGATCAGCTGCAGCGCATTCTGCAGAATTACGGCAGCTTCCGCTCCGGTAATGGGGAAGGAAACCTCGTCAGCAGCCATGGAGGGCAGATCGGTCAAAAGTCCGCAGCGCAGTACGGCGGGCATATAACCGGATACCCAACCGGGGTAGGTTTCGGCGAAAGCGGAGTAGACATCATAATCCTCCACAGGGAGCTTCAGCGCCTTTACCGCCATGACCAGGAACTGACCTCTGGATACCTCAGCATCCGGACAGAAGCAGATCTGCCCGCCAACTTCCTCACCGGTAAAAATGCCAGTGTTTTTCATCCACTCGGCGTAAAAACTGCAGTCATTCGCATCGGTATACTGGCGGGAATCGGTAGGCCGCAGGACGCGAATGGTGACAGTAGCTTCCCGGGAAACATTGCCTGCCTCATCGGTGGCGGTAAATACAAAAGAATCCACGCCAACCTTGTTCTTTTTGGGAGCATAGGTGAAGCTGCCGTCATCAGAGATGGTAACTTCACCGCGACGAGGCTGCCGGGTGACAGTAAAGGTGAGTTTTTCGTTTTCGGGATCAGAAACCTTCAGTTTGCCATCCAGGGTCAGATTCTTGTAGGTTTCCAGGGCGTCATCCTCAGCGACAGGAGCCTGATCTGCTTTGCCGCGGATAGAAATGACCATAGTTGTCTCCGGGGCAACATGATTGTGAAATACAGGCAGATAGGATAGGGAAGCGGATTTGTCGGCGGAGGTTCCGACTGGGCGGAAGGTGACCTGCGAAAGCTGATCTGCGGTCAGAATATCGCCTGCCTGCAGCACCCGGTTGCCGAGAAGCATGGTACCTTTGTCGGTCTCGGGTAAAGATAACACACAAATTCCGCTGAGCGTTTCCTCTTGGGAAAAATCCTGAGAGGTAAAGCACAATGTGCTGCCGGATTCCACCTCGGCGGCAAAAACAGGGATTGCAGCTGTCAGAAGACACAGCATCAAAACGAATAGAGATCGGATAGTGGATTTCATGAACGATAACCTCCTAAATCTTGGATTTCGCTGGTAGTGTTTGCCAATACACGCAGATTTATGCAAAATTTCCACAGGAAAAGTTTGAGATAAAAAGGAAAATCCGTTGACAAATAGGGCGTTTCGTGGTACTATATGGAAGCACTCCGCAGGAAAGAGCGAAGCGCAAGGGAGAGAACCGAAAAAACTTTGAAAAAGATGAAAAAAGATCTTGACAAAGGATGATGGTTCTGCTATAATCCCTACTGTTCGGCACCGCCGTGCGCTGTACCTTGTAAACTGAATAACGATTAAGACAAACTATAACACCTTGGACAATTATAATGGATTGTTTAAGCGTAAGCGAAAAAACAGCCAACGAAAATTCTTGAGTAATTTTTGCTAGAAGCAAATTATTCAAAAACTTGATTTGAGGCCGAAAGGCTTTAGATACAATTTTTTGAGAGTTTGATCCTGGCTCAGGACGAACGCTGGCGGCGTGCCTAACACATGCAAGTCGAACGGAGCACTTCGGTGCTTAGTGGCGAACGGGTGAGTAACGCGTGAGGAACCTGCCTTTCAGTGG
>JAZQQD010000145.1:0-4196 GCA_045628895.1 Faecousia sp. | reverse complement strand
TGCGTAGTTTCCGATATTAAAGCCTGAAATATTCAATGCGCTTACCGATTGCAAGAGCCGGGATTTCTCCCGGCTCCTGCATGCGATTCCAAAATAGAAGGCAAACACATTGACAAACAACGCAAATAGAATCAGAATCAGTGTGATCCGATTGATGGCAATGTCCTTTGTGCTGCTGAGGATCGTGCAGGGCAGTGTCAGATTGATGATCATCTGTGAGATCACTCTGGAATCTTCCTTCTTCAATACCCTAACCCGCTTCAGCAGGTATCCAAGCAGAATAATTGCGATAAAGGTAGCGGTTTTTGCAAGTATGCTTGTCATGTTCAATTACCCTTTTTCAGAAAAAAGTTTGAAAAGTTATGGATTACTCCATGTCCTCTGCTGCATCCTTGTAGGTCAGGAAGGTCAGCACGAAGGAAACGGCACCGGCTGCCAGCAGGCTCATAGCGATGGCGGGCATAACGCTGCCGAAGGTAACGCCTTCACCGAAGAAGGTGGGGATGCAGAAGAAGCCCAGGCCGCCCAGGGAGTAACGCAGGGTACCGGTCAGAGCCATGACGATAGCGCCAGCCATGGTGCCGATGCAGGAGATGATGAAGTACTTCATCCGAGGCAGGGTCACGGAGTAGATAGCGGGCTCGGTAACACCCAGCAGAGCGGAGATACCGGCGGACATGGAGATGGAGCGCATCTTCTGGCTCTTGGTCTTCAGGCAGATAGCCCAAACGGTCATAGCCTGTGCAAAGAATGCAGGGAAGATCATGGCCAGGATGGGGGTGCCGGTGCCGGAGGACATCTGCATAACAGCGATGGAGGAGAACACAGAGTGCATACCGAAGACAACCAGAACCTGCCATGCAGCACCCAGAACAGCAGCAGCAAGGACAGGAACGTTGGAGTACAGCCACATAATGCCGTCGCAGATACCCTGTGCAACTGCATTGAAGATGGGTCCAATCAGAGCAAAGCCGATGGGAACAGTAATAACAAATGTGATCACGGGGATCAGGAAGCTGGACAGGATCTTGGGAGAAATCTTCTTAGCGAACTTCTCAACATAGCTGCCGAAGAGGACAACAAAAATGACGGGCAGGATGGTGCCTTCGTAAGTAGCGGTTACGGTGAGGCCCAGCAGATTCAGCTCAACACCCTGAATGGAAGGATACATCAGTGCAGCACCAATGCCCATACCCAGCATGGGGTTCATCTTGAACTGCTTTGCAGTGCTGTAACCCAGAACCAGAGGCATGAACTTAAAGGGAGCATCGCCGATGGCCATCATCATGGAGAACATGCCGCTGGCGGGATTGACCCAGTGCAGAGACAGGAACATCATCATGAAAGCCTTGATCATACCACCACCGATGA
The DNA here is from genome assembly GCA_045628895.1 of Faecousia sp. Lineage (GTDB taxonomy): Bacteria > Bacillota > Clostridia > Oscillospirales > Oscillospiraceae > Faecousia. The sequence continues at coordinate 2,825 of JAZQQD010000145.1, read as the reverse complement.
TCAGAGGCATAGCAGGCATAAAGATGCCGGACAGGGTGCCCAGCAGCTTATCCTTGAAGGACTTCTTCTCGTCGCCCAGATTCTCGTCAACCTGAGCAGTCTTTGCAATACCGAGCTGCTTGCACATTGCATCGTACACATCGCCGACATGACCGCCGATGATGATCTGGAACTGCTCGCCGGCCCACTGGCAGCCCATGGCGCCTTCGGCCTTCTTGATCTCGTCAACCTTGACAAGACCCTTGTCCTTGATTGCAAAACGCAATCTGGTTACGCAATGCATCAAGGAGGAAATGTTTTCTGCACCGCCAACCAGCTCAATAAACTTGCTGACCTGTGCATCATAGTTTTTGGTAGCCATAATAAATCTCCTTTTTGGTTTTTTATTCTCAGCGTGTTATGTCGCGATCATAACACGCAAAAAATACAAAAATAACCCCATACATAGGCGAAGCTTGCAGGTGTGCAAGCGAAATCAGCCGCTGTATGAGGTTTCTGCCCTTATTGGTTACAGACCTCACGGGTACACAACCGGTGAATATGCAGCATCAGATAGAGCCTTTCTTCATCCGTCAGATTCAGCTCAGCCTGCTCATACAGATAATTGCTGATCTTTTCTGCGCAGGCAAAGCTCTGGGGATAATCGTCCTTAATGGCCAGATATATTTTCGCATTCTCTGTCTTATAGAACGATTGCTCTCGGCCTCGTTTCAAAAGATAGTGCAGATGGGTCGCAAAACGAGAATAATTAAAATCCGCTCGATTGACAGACAGCTGATAGTCTGTCTCCACGATTTGAATGACGCCCTCCACAATCTCACCGTCATCCAAAACCTTCCTGGTTTTTCCTTCTTCCTCCGCATTGATGATATGAAGTGCAATGTAAGCTGCTTCGTCTTTGGGAAGAAAAACATTTAATTCCTTGCGAATCAACTGAAGACCGAATTCGCCGACTTTCATTTCCTTTTCAAACAGATACTGAATGTCGTTGATAATCGGCAGCTTGACATTCATCTTTTTTCTGAAACGCTCAATGCAGAAATTGATATGGTCTGCCAGCGTAAACACGATGGAGGCATTAAACGGTTTGTCAATGATCAATCTTGCGTATTCAATAATTCTGGAAGAGATGCTGATAATGTCTTCGGGAAGACCGCTGATCATGGAAATGTAAATCGGAGCCACCTCATAATAGGTGCGGTTGATCTGATTCAGGCTGACCTGCCGTGGAACGGCACCAAACCCGATTCCTTTCCCGGATACAATGCACTGTTTCCCTTGACTATCTTCAGCAATAGCAAAATTATTATTGATATGTTTGATGATCTTCATGGAAAACCTCACAACGAAAATAAAAAACCCTCAAAGAAGATACACTAATCCTGCGATCAGTTTCTGCCTCAATGAGAGTTACATACTGTGCTAATATTATATTCGTAGTTTTCCTGCCTGTCAAGCAATGATGTTTACAAAAAATACACATCTATTTTGTCGGTTTTGCCATTTATCTGTCGGTCTTTCTACCAGAAGTGAAATACGGAACTGCCATCGTAGTATTCCACGCCGTTACAACAGCAAAAAAGCCCCTGACCGTCAAGAGGAAACAGTCAGGGGGATAAACCGCCCATTATGGCCACTGGGCGATTTGGAGAAAGGAGACGGGCAAATCAATCGTTCGGATTCTCTGCGGAGTATGGCTTTTCATTCAACTGCCATGATGCTATAGCTATTCAGCCATCTGTTCTCTGCGCAGAATTTCCATATAACGCAGTCTTGGCTTCACAATTAGTCGAATTCCGGTGCGGTCGCAAATACTTCGAATATAGGATTCAATTTCTCGGTCACAGATTTCGATGGAAACCGGTTTCCCGTGATGTTGGAATAGATAGTCCATGAATACCAGCATATTTTCATAAGGCGGAGACTCCGGTGTGAAGAACATTTTTTCCAACAGACAGCCAGTACGGGGATTGACCGCCATTGCCAAACACGGAATCATGCCTTCTTCGGCGTTTTCCATGATTTTAGTACAATACGCCCAGTCAATAGCGACAGTACCCCTCGGCTTTTCTTTCGTCAAATCTTGCAGCCAGTCGTTATCTTCCATAGCAATCTGCCGGTATACACCTCGCCTATGCCGGAGCAGGGATGCTGTGTAGGTGGAATAGTCTTTGGCAGACTCCTGGTAACTGCGCAGCAGTACGTGATCATTGATGAAGCTGACCTTCATCTGCTGCGCATTCACATCTTGAAGCATTTTCAGTAGGCTCTCAATCTGTTCCAGCAGGCAATCCGTTGCTTCTTCCGGCACGGTTTTGGGTAAATAGCCGATACGGTACTGCTGAAAATGGGGCCAGCAGCCCTTTCCCCGAAACTTGAGTCCCAGTTCTTTGATCCGGCGATAACTGTCTTTCGATAGAGCTTCCCGGTCACTCCACAAGAGAATCACCGCATTTTGCAGAAGGAAAACCGGCTCTTTCTTGTTGTTTTTTCCGTGAAGCCTTTCTTGAGCCAGAAAACAGTCGTTTCCATTTTCATAAAACGCAATTCCCCGGCTGCCGCAGCTTTCTCGTAGAAAGCTGAAAAAATACTCTCGTCCATTTTCCTTCGGCTGCCAAACGAATAGATCTCGTTCGCCAAACTGCGCCCAAGGGTCATAGGATTTTATCAAATCTGCGCAGTGGTAAATCTGTGCCCAGTTGTTCATATATAAAATCTCCGCTAAGGTATTTTTCTTGAGAAGGCAGGAAAAAGAATCAGGAAATCCGCCTTTTCCTGCCGTTCCCAATCAAAGAAAGAGGAGAGACAGATTAGCATTCCAACAG
>JAZQQD010000144.1:0-2124 GCA_045628895.1 Faecousia sp. | reverse complement strand
CTTTGGCCTTCTTCTCGGCAAGCTTCGCCTGATACTTGGCTTCTTCTTCCTCGAAGTTCAGTCCCTTCTTGGCGCACTTTGCCTTCAGTTCCTCAATGCGGCTTGCTTCCAGCTCCTTAGCAGCAGCCTCCAGCTCCAGACGCTCTGCCTCCTCGGGAGAGACATAGACCTCACCCCGAGCCTCTGCGGCCTTCTTTGCACGGCTGCGCAGCTCGGCATGAATCTCGGGCATTTTCTTCTCTGCATCAAAGAAGATGCAGACCACAAACATAATGACTGCAAAAATGGCGTAGCTGCCATAATAGGCGAAGAGGATCCAGTTATTTACGGCAGCAGGCTGGGTAGCCGCACCGGCCACATAGCCGTTGATAGAAAGACCGGTCTCATAGATCGCATTCAGCGGGCTCATCACCGCCGTGATCAGCGTGGCGATGAGCCCGAATGCCAGAGTGCCCTCCGGGCGGTAACCATGCTTATACTCCATGTCATCATTGGCCTGTTGGGCAAACACGCCGTACATATTGGTCACGGCAAAAATACCGCAGGAGAATACCAGGCCACCGGCCACTGCAATACCGAAATTACTGGGGTTAATAAGCGCAATGGCCACACCGATTACGGTGATTGCAGAAGAAACCTGGACAATTTTTCTTGCGCCGAACTTACTTGCCAAAATGGGCACAACCACAGCGCCAATGGCCATGGGCTGCATGGCTACCATCAGATAGAGCATCTGCAGGCCATTTTCATCGTTGCCGCCCAGAATGTAGGTAATCATATTGACCCGGGAATTGCCGCCCTGAAGATTGGAATAGAACAGTGCACCCAAAGAAATCACAAGGGTCAGAAGGTAGTATTTGTTTGTGAGCAGATTTTTGAACTGATCCTTCAGAGATGCATGAATCATGGCATCGCCGGACTGAGAAGACATGACCTTCTGATTGTCCTCGGTGATACGCTCTCTGGTCCAGAAGTATTCCATAAAGGAGAATGCGACGGCGATTACGGCACAGACACCAATGGTGATCAGCCAGGATTTTCCGGAAAGATCCTTCTGCAGAACTGCGGGATACAGGGCGCCCACAATGCCCAGAGATACGATTACGCCGGCGATCATATTGGTCGCTGCGCTGCGCAGCGTGGTCACATTGTTCCGCTCCAGCAGATTCCGGCTGGTAACGGAGACCATCTGATCCTTCAAACCCCACAGAGGCAGACCGATGCAGCTATACAGGAAGTTAAATACATACAGCCAGATCAGCTGCGGAACGGAACCGGCGGCAAAGGGAGACCAGAACATAAAGAAGCCTGCCAACGCCATGATCCATGTGCCGATCAGCACATAGGGGCGGAAACGTCCTGCCCGGCAGACCGTCCGCTCGGTAATGTAGTTCACGCCGATGCCGGTAGCAATACCCGCAATGGTGGTAAACATGGTCATGACCAAGTATGTAAAGTTGTTGCCGAACACCTCGTTGATCCGCAGGATGTCCATGTAGTACAGTTCCCGCAATCCCAACACGACACAGTAGTAAACATACACCATGCCCGGTCCGAACAGGTGACCCAGGAAACGCTCCTTGCCGCCAATGCGATTCGACTTTACCTTGGTCTGCAGAGCATCGCTGTCAAAGACACTGTCCTTCAGAAATTGACTTGCCATAATAACTCCTCGCTTTCATCTTTTTGCACAAGTTTTTTGAATATGCCAGGTTATCTATAGCAATTATAATATGTTTTTTTCGCAGGTGCTAATAGAATCCGAATAAAAATACTAAATACTATATATTCTTGTTGAAAATTCGGTATGAATATGATATTTTGGAAACGGAGGTAGGAATCATGGAAACAACTTTGAGACAGCGAATGGAATACTTTCGTGCACTGATGTACCGCAGTATCAGCCTTTCCGGCTGGGAACTGGATCCCGCACTGGAACGGTTCTTTGCAGAAAGCGACCAGTCTGAACTGTATTATGAAATGTTTCGGTTGGGAAAGTGCCGGGAGTATCTGCAGGAATACCTCTCTATGGGTGCCCGGCGTCCGGTCGTGCTGTCCGACGGATTGGGACTGTCCTGGATTGCCGATTTTGAGATCATATCCGGTCAGATGTGTCGGGTGCAT
>JAZQQD010000143.1:0-28211 GCA_045628895.1 Faecousia sp. | reverse complement strand
GGATAGGGATACAGGTCCTCCATGCAGTACAGCCCCGGGAAACCGGGAGCTGCGGAAACGCTGATACCGCTGACGGAAATGAAGCGAGGCTCCAGGCCCAGTTTTCTGGCAGCAATGGCGCCGTGAGCCATCCAGCCGTTCTGCTCGGAGGCAATATACTGGTGCATGGCATCGTGGGTATCGTTGCCGAAGCCACAGGTAATGGAATCGCCGATAAACTCAATAACAGGGAGCTGCTCTCTTTCAAAATCGTTGAGCTTACCGTTCATCCGCAGGCCGGTAATACCCAGCTCGGTGCGGAAATTCTCGGTGAGCTTTACGATCTTGATACGGTGGGTTTCCTCGGTCTCGCTGAAAAACACCAGAACGCTGTCCCCGTCCTTCACCTCGCAGCGAAGGCTGGGCTCCTCTGCCCCATCCAGAAACACCCCGATAAAAGGCCAATCATCCGGCTTGGGAATATCCATGCCCGGCATGGCTCTGCCGGGAGGGGGCATCAGAGCATCCTTCATGGCGGTAAAGTCTACCTTCAGAGCAGTACCGGTGAAGTCCAGCTCGAAGGCACCACAGGTCCAGTTGGTATACAGAACCTGCCCCTTTCCGTCAAAGTATTCTCTGCCATAGGTGCGGATCTTGCTTCGCACCTCATTGATTGCAACATATTCCATAAAAAGTAATCCTCAAATTAACCCTTAACACCGCCGATGACAACGCCCTTAATGAGCTGTGCCTGGATGAAGGGGAAGATAACCATAACGGGCAGAACAGCGATCATGGCGATGGCCATACGGGCACCGACGGTAGGCAGCTTCAGGCCCTGCAGGTTCTGGCCTTCGGTCAGGGAGGACTGCATGGTCAGCAGCTTGATGTTGTTCTGCAGGTTGTTCAGGTAAGCGTTGATGCCGTAGAGCTTCTGGTTGGAGATGTAGTACATAGCGTTGGTCCAGTCGTTCCAGTAGGCCATGCCGGCGAACACGGCGATGGTAATGATAACGGGCTTGGACAGGGGCAGGATCACGCTGCGGTAGATACGCATTTCGGTAGCGCCGTCGATACGGGCAGCCTCCAGGATATCCTGGGGAATGGAGCCGGTATAATAGTTACGCACCATGAGGACGTTCATGCCGCCCATGAGGTAGTTGGGAATCAGCAGAGCCCAGATCTTGTTCTTGATGTGGAAAATCTGCGTCCAGATGATATAGGAAGCAGTCATACCACCGTTGAACAGCATGGTAAAGAAAATGAAGAATGCAAACATGTTGCGGAACTTGAAGTCCCGGCGGGACAGAGGATAAGCAAACAGGGAGGTAATGATGACGTTGATAGTAGTACCAACAAGCGTAATCATAATAGAGATACCGTAAGCTCTGCCGATGGTTTCACGCTTTGCCCACAGGAACTTGTAGGAATCCAGAGCGATCTTCTTGGGGAAGAACTTATAGCCCTCTGCAATCAGGGTATTTTCTTCGGTGAGGGATGCGCTGATCATCAGCACAAAGGGTGCCAGTGCGATAATGCACAGGATGATCATGATAACGGCGCAGCCAACCTTAAATCTTTTTTCTTCGTCAAACTTTTTCATTGCCTTAATCTCCTTCCTTAGAACAGGGAGCTCTCGGGATCCACCTTGCTGACCAGGAGGTTGCTGAGCATAACCAGAACGAAGCCCAGGATGGACTGGAACACGCTGGCTGCAGAGGACATACTCACATCGTTCAGCTTCATCAGAGCACGGTACACGTAGGTATCGATGGTCTGAGTGGTGGTGTACAGAGCACCGGAATCCATAGGAACCTGCAGGAACAGGCCGAAGTCGGAGCTGAAGATACGGCCGATAGAGAGCAGGAGCATCAGGGTAATCATGGGACGGATGATGGGCAGAGTGATCTTGAAGATCTGCTGCATCTTGGTTGCGCCGTCCAGACGGGCAGCCTCATACAGGCCTTTATCAATACCGGACATGGTAGCGATATAAATGATGGAGCCGTAGCCTGCGCCCTTCCAGAAATGGACAAAGGTCAGAATGTAGGGCCAGTACTGGGGCTTGGAATACCAGGAAATGCCATCGCCGTGGAGCAGAGTGTTGTTGATCCAGCCGTCGCCGCCCAGGAAGCCGTAAACCAGATAGGCAACGATAACGATGGAGACCATGTTGGGGAAGCAGATGATAGGCTGAATGACCTTGGCAATCTTCCACTGGCCGATTTCCGTCATCATAACAGCGATGGCAAGGGAGATGCACAGACCGCCCAGAATAAACACCACATTATACAAAAGGGTGTTTCTCATCATCAGGTAGAAATCCTTGGTTTTGAACAGGAATTCAAAGTTCTTGAAGCCCACCCAATCACTCCGGAAGATACCCTTGGTATAGTCCAGGTTCTTAAAAGCGATGGTGATACCGAACATAGGAAGATAGTTGTTGACAATCAGATAGATGACGCCGGGAAGCATCATCAGGAAAAGCGGCAAATAGCTTACGCGTTTACCGGTCTTTGCCTTTGCCAACGTGGGGGCAGATGTTTGCATAGAAAGACTCCTCTCTTTATCCGCCTGCATAACAAGCGGATTTTGATATCCTAATTATAAAGCAGATTGTCTTTCGTGACATTCAATAAAGTCAGTTTTTATTTTATTTATGTAATCGTGAATATATAACAAAAGGGCACCCTTGCGGGTGCCCTTAAATTCCGTTTATAAAGGATTACTTGTTGGCAACAGCCCAAGCATCCAGCTGGGTCTGAGCTTCAGCCACGATATCATTGATACCGGCAGCTTCCATCTCAGCGAGCATCTGGGGAATGACGACCTCAGGATCGACTTCGCCGCAGTACAGCATGCCCAGATACTGAGTCTCGATGTTGGAGACAGCAGCGACCTGATTCTTGATGTTAGCGGTATCCAGAGTGAAGCCATAGATGGGGCTTACAACAGCCTCGTTCTGAGTCTGCTGGTGAGCAGCACGGCGGTCAACGACTTCGCCATCAGCATTGGGTCTCTGCCAGTCGAGGTACTCGTTGCCGATGATGCCGCAGGTGAAGAAGGAGTAGTAGGGAACGTCGAACATGGTCATGCCCTCGGGCAGCTCAACGACCTTATCTTCTGCAGTACCCAGACCGGTATCGACATAGTCACGGCCTTCCACGCCGTACAGGATGGTGTTCAGAACGAAAGCATCGGTGTACAGGAGGTTCAGAGCCTGACAAGCAGCCTCAACATCCTTACAGCCATAGGAAACGCACCATGCCAGGCCGGAGGGCTTGTTCATAGAGGTCTCGATGGGGAAGTAGATAACGGACTTGCCGTGAGTGGTATCCTTCTCAGCATTGGAGGTCTGAGGATCGCATCCGCCGTAGCCGATGATGTAGGACATGCAGCGGTCAGCCTTCATCAGGTCGTAGCCTTCTTCAGTAACGACGGAGCAGTCCTTGTTGACATAGCCGGCCTGGTTCCACTCGTAAGCGGTCTTACAAACCTGCATGAAGTAATCGGTAGCATAGGTATTCTGAACCTTCAGTTCATCGCCAACCACGCAGACACCGGAGCCCATGTCGGAAACCTTGAAGTAGTCAGGGCCGGCATAGATGGTCTGCAGCTGGAAGTTGTTGGGGGAGCCGTTAGCACCGGGACGAACGCCCATGGTGATCTTGTCGGGATGCAGTTCCTTCAGCTTGGCCAGGACTTCGTTGACCTGATCCATGGTGAGGAAGTCGCCCTCGTACAGGCCCAGCTCGTTGTTAGCAACATCAGCCTCGATGATGAGGTACTCAGTCATAACGTCGGTTCTGTAAACGCCCAGACCCATGACTTCGCCATTGAAGGTGGTGGAGCCCAGGAAGGCCTTACCGGTGATGTCCAGAGTGGGCTTCAGAGCGGTGTCGACATAATCGGTGATGGGCAGAACCTTGTTGGAAGCGACCTGATCGCCCATGGTGCCCAGAGCGCAGTACAGGTCAACAGGCTCGCCGCCGATCTGCTTCATATCGATGTTGGTAGCGTAGCTCATTGCGTCAACAGCATCGAGGTGCAGGCGGACAGGAGAATCGATCTCTTCCAGGTGAGCGTTCACAGCGTCCTCAACAGCGATAACGGAGTCGGGAGAGGGAACGATAACCAGGCAGGGATAAGAAACGGTGATCCACACGGGATCCTTCTTAGCAGCCTCAGTGGGAGCTGCTTCGGTAGCAGCGGGGGTTTCAGTGTTGGTTCCTTCAGAAGCGGCAGGTGCTGCAGTGGTGGGAGCGGGAGTCTTGGAGCCGCAGCCAGCGAACAGAGTCAGCATCAGAGCCAGAGTCAGAACCAGAGCGAGAATCTTTTTCATGGTTTTTCCTCCTTATTGGGATACCCTTGGGGGTACTCCTGATAAAGCTATTATATAGGCCTTTTGTGAAAACGTCTTTTAATGCTGTAATCTTTGTATTTATTTTTGTATTATTTCAACAGAATTATATCGCAAAAACATCAGGCGGCGCACTCCCCTACGCGTTCGGATTCTGTTGTCGGCTGTCTCACGGGCATCTCCTTATCTAAATGAAAAGGCCTTTCATGGATCATACAATCCGGGAAGGAAAAAGGTGACAAAAAAATCCGCCCAAAGGCGGAATACCATAGACAACAAAAAAGACAGCCCTCGATGTTCTCACTACATCGAGGGCTGTCACTCGTTCTTATTATCTAGCATCTTCGATTTGACCTCTCTTTCTACGAGCTTGACACTTATTTTTGTGTCATCCAAGTTTATTAGTACATTGGACTCACTCCTTTTTGTTGTCTTCATGATACAATGTTTTTCCCGATTTTGCAAGACGGAATCTTCCATAAAAAAGTTGGTATCATTTTGTATAAACGGGAGAAACTGCAACTTTTCCGCGGATTTTTATTGACTTTAAAAAGCAGCTGTGCTAAAGTAAAAGTGTTGGGGCGGTCTTTGACCGCCCCATTTTTTATTCTTATTATCCTTCCACAACGGTATCGATACCGGTTTCCGGGTTCGTGTAGGTGATGCGCCATTTCTTTGTCGCAAAATCGGCGGAAAGCTCCGTTTTCCAGGCATCCAGCGTCCAGGTGATGCGAAGCTGCCCCTGGGGCAGAGTCTCATCTACGCTAAATTCGCCGTTAAAGGCTGGATATTCGTTACGCAGCCGCATGATTTCCATAAGGCGCTTTACCACAGGCTTCTCGATCTGGGTCTCGATCTCCTGCCGGGTGAAGTTATGGCGGTTGACCTCGCGGCCACCCACGCCACGCTCCAGGCAGGAAAAATCATTGGTGCCTGCCAGCATGCCCACATAATAGACCTGGGGGATGCCGGGGGTATAGAACTGGACGATTCGGGCCAGCAGATAGGCAGCGTCATCCTCATTCATGGCAGAATAGAAGGTGCCGCCCAGCTGATAGATCTTCTCCTTGCCGTCTCCCCGCTTGATGCGGCTCCAGAACACGTCCTTATTCCGCAGTTCCTCAGGCTGAGCCATGTACTCCGCCAGATAGCGATCCCGGATTCGGAAGCTGATATCGTGGATTTCCTCCTCGGTCATAAGGCCGTAGGCGTCCACCACACCGATGCCGTCGTGGGTGTCAAGAGTGGTAATCTGGTTTCTGGGGCAGATCTTCAGCCAGTGGATCAGCCGGTCCGTTCTGCCGAATTCCAGGCCGTGGAGCAGAATCAGCGGCAGGGCAAAATCATAGACATAGTGGCCCCTTGCGGCCAGTTTCTTCTGGATCTGGTATTCCTCATGGATCTCCGCCAGCATCTGGGTGCCGGTCTGACGCAGGGGTTTGGTGCTGATATCCAGCACATCCCAGATCTCCGGCTCCACGAAGAAGCAGGTCGTACCCGGAACCTTGGAGGCATAGGCAAAAGCATCAAAGCGAATCAGCGGCACGTAGGATGCAAGCTTCTTTAAGTTTCGGTCATAATAGGCCTGGGTCTTTTCATCATGGGGATTGATATCCACCTGCTCTTCAAAGAAGGTGCACCAGAGATTGGCCTCTTCCCCGTTTGCAAGCCGGAAGGTTCGCTTGGGTCCTCCGGGCTTTCGGCTGTACATCACCTTCAGGTCTTCCTCGGTGGGTTCCCCATTGGGCCAAAATTCCTCCCAATGGATGAACATATTCCGGTAAGGAGAGGCATCGCCGTTCTTCAGATAATCCTGGAATTCCTCACAGCGGATGGAAACGTGATTCAGCATGAAATCTGCCGCCAGGAAATACTTCTTTCCCAGCCGCTCGATATCCTCCCAGGTACCGAAGGCGGGATCCACCATGTCATAGTTGATCACCGCAAAGCCCCGGTCACCGGAGGACGGGAAAAAGGGCAGGATATGTACTCCGCCAAGCTCCCGGGAGAAATGGGTATCCAGAATCTCCTCCAGCTGCTTCAGATCACCGCCCATGCTGTCGGCATAGGTAATAAGCATACATTTGTTTTCCAACTGTCTCATGGATCAGTTCTCCTCTTTTTTGGCAGCGTCCGCAGGCTCATCCATGTACCACATGCCGTAATGGGCTTCCGGGTTAGGCATCTCATTGCGGATATAGGAACGGAAGGTTGCCTCAATGGGTTTGGTCATAAGGAAGGCATAGAAGCCCGGTACGATCATCATAAGAGGCGGGATCACATAGACTGCCGCCACCGCACCGGCAAAGGTAATGATCAGCGGGATCATGGTACCCAGATGCTGGATGCCGAAATACAGGCTCAGGCGCAGGGCACCGAAGAGGGAAACCTGGAACCGGGAGAGGATGGGCAGCATATAATAGGTAATGCAGGCAAGCACCACCACCAGAATGAGGAAGAAGGCATAGTAAAAACCACCCAAGGGGGTGCCGATTCCCTTTGCTTTAGCAAACTGATGGATGCTGTAGAGCACCACTCCCAGGAAGAGGTAGATGAGGTTCAGCACAAAGCCCTGGCGGAAATTATCCTTCAGCGCATGAAAAAACTCTGGGAAAATCTTTCCCGCATCCCGACGGATGACCTTTGCCGCAGCATAATACAGGGCAATGGTAGCCGGGATCACGGTGAACACCGGCAGGCAGCACAGCACATAGCACAGGCTGAGAAACAGCATGTCCACGATCTGCTCCGATACCCGGAAAAATTTACTGTCAAAGGAAAATCTCATTCTGCATCCTCCAGATCCATCCGCAGGCTATGGCGGTATTCCGCAGGGGAAGCCCCGGTATATTTCTTAAATACGGTGGAAAAATAGGAAATGTTGTCAAATCCCACCTGCATGGCCACATCCGTAATGCTGTGGTTGGTGACGGTCATGATCTTCTTGGCTTCCTCCACCCGGCAGAGATTGATGTACTCCCGGATGGTCTGGCCGGTTTCCTTATGGAAGAGCATACTCAGATAGTTGGGGGCCAGCATGACCTCCCGGGCGATCTCCGTTCTGCCGATATCCTCCATATAGTGTTCTGCAATAAACTGCTTTGCCCGCTCGATGACCGTGCGGGATTTTTTCAGCTCTTCAATATGTTTCACCACGCTGTCATACAGGAAGCTCACGAATTTCATCATATTCATGGCGCTGAACTGGGCGGCATCGGAGATCTTGCTGCTCACCTCATCCTGCAGGAAGTCCGCAGTGTCGATGCGATTTTCATACAGATACCCGTAGAACACCTGCAGAATATCCCGATGGATCTGCTTCATGTCCTTTTCGCTGAGGGACTGTTCCAGGAAATGGCGCATATACAGGAAGAGCTCGCTTTTCTTCCGCTCCCGCAGATACTGCAGCACCGCCGTCTTGTTGATGGCCGTTTCCCCGGAGCCGATATCGCCCTCCGCGTTTTCCAGCAGGATCACTCCGGGGGTATCTCCCATGGTGCGGTTCAGAACACTTTCCATGCGGTCCCGGGTCTTGGCGCACTGGGACACCGTCACCGGCTCGGAGATGACGCAGGTGGCATTGACCTCCAGATACTGCCGGAGGGCCGTGGTCAGACGGCTGCACTTTTCCTCCACGCCCCGGCTTTGATTCTCGTCCAGGAACAGATAGGCCGTGTAATAATTATGAATGGTATAATCCACCAGGAAGGAATTTCTCTCCTGCTCCAGGCCGTAAAGGATCTCCCTGCTGATGTTGCCGAACATAAAGATCAGTTCGGATCTGGTATAATGCCTCAGGGCTTCCTCAATGGGGATTCCTACTCCCACCATCCGGCGGTTCTCCCGCTCATCGATGACCAGATCATGCTTTTTGGCTGCCCACTGGAGCCGGGACATATCCTCATCATACACATGGTTCAGAATATCCCGGAGAAAGCTCTGCCGGACATACTCCCGGTTATCCGTTTCCTCGGTATTTCTCTGGTTCCGAATATGAACCACTGCCTTGGACAGGACTGCCGTCAGCTCCTCAGGGAAGAAGGGCTTCAGCAGATAATCCGAGACGCCGCAGCGGATGGCCCGCTGGGCGTAGTGGAACTCCGCATGGCAGGTAAGGAAAATGATCTCCGGGGGCTTCTCCATCCGGTCGGCAAGCCGTTCCGCCATGGTAATGCCATCCATCACCGGCATTTCAATATCCGAGATGATCACATCCGGTTTTTCCAGTTCCACCGTTTCCAGAGCGGTTTTTCCGTCACCGGCCGTCAGAATTTCCGTAATTCCCAGGCTGCTCCAGGGGGTCGTATTTTTGATCATTTCGATGATGCCAAGCTCATCTTCTACAATTAAAACCTTCAAAGTATCACCTGTTTATTCTTTCTCCAGGGGAATTCGGATCTCTACCCGCGCGCCCTCCGGCACCGCGGCAGACACCCGCATCAGATCTTGCCTGCCATACTGCAGGGCAAGACTGCGCTTGATATTGGAAAGACCGATATGGTCCTCCGATGTTTCCGGAATCTCCGGCTGATTGTAATAGGCAAGCTGCTCCGGGGTAAAGCCCGGGCCGTTATCCTCCACCGCGATGAGGGCGCAATCCCCCTCCACCGTACAGGAAATAAAAACCTGCAGAATGTCTTCGCTGCGCATGCCGTATTTCACGGCATTCTCTCCCACCGTCAGCAGCAGGAATCTGGGGATCCGGCAGTCCTTCAGCTCTTCCGCCTCCTCGCGAAACCAGAAAAGCCTGCCCGGATATCGGGTCTCCTGGAGCTGCAGATAATTTTCCAGGCAGGAAATCTCCTCGTCCAGAGTCGCCATGGCATCCTCGCTGGTCAGAATATACCGAAGGAAGGCCGAAAGCTTTACAAGGTAGTCCCGAATCTCCTCTCCCTGGTTCCGATAGGTCATGGTGCTGACCGTGGTTATGGCATTCAGGAAGAAGTGGGGACGAAGCTGGGAACGCAGGAGACGAAGCTCCTGCCCTTTTTTCTGAAGCTCCGTAGTATAAAGCTGCATGTGGCTGTACACCGCATTCTGCAGGAGGGTATTCACCGTCACTTCCAGATGGTGGATTTCCTCAACCGGCGCCTGTTCCGGAATCTGGTGCAGTATGGTAAGGTCGCCCAGATCCTGCACGGCCTGGGAAATATTACGTACAGGAAGAATGATCTTTGTACGCAGCTGGCGATGGGTATAGCCATAAACCACAGCGCACACCGCAATGATCAGCAGTAATACGATCACGAGATCCCGCTGCATCAGCTGCAGGAAATCCAGGACAAAGGCATACTCCATCTGTAGGCTGCCCTCTAACTTTTCCATACCGGAATAGCTGCCCGGGATATCCGTCTTTTTCGGGTCACCGAAGCGGTAGGTGTTTCCCTGGCTGTCCATCAGGAGCAGAGTCATATCATCCTCATCGGAGATGGAGAGCAGCTCCGACAGCAAGCTGCTCGGCTGGGAGGCTGCGCCCACATAGATATCCGCATCCCGGTAATAGGTGCAGCGGATAAAATAGGTTTTTTCTCCCAGGTTCAGAATCCGCCATTGCCGGGAAGTCGTAGGCAATTCCCGGCAGTATTCTTCCAGATAGTCCTTGATATTCAGCCGGGGAAAAATATCCTCCGCGCCGTGAAAGATGGTAAAATCCCCGGGGCGAATGACAAATACATACTCCAGCTCCGGCTGGGCAAGCCGCTTATCCGTCATGGCGCGGTTCAGCTTGAGCTTATCCATGGTCTTCTGCTGGGCACTTCCGGAACGCAGGCCCTCGTACTGATTTCGAATAGAGGAAAGGATCTCGTTGACGGCGCTTTCCATGCTGCGGATCCGGGAATTGGCCTCGCTGCATGCGATCTGCACCCGGGAATTCCGCTGGGCAACCGTGACGCTCCGTTCCTTCCGGTACAAAAACAGAAAATTTGCCGCTATGATACCGATCAGCAAAACAGCGCCAATGAACTGGCTTCTGGCAAAGACCTCCGTTATCGCGGGTCGTTTTTTTGTTTTCACAGGCTCAGAGTAGACAGGGGCGCCACGGTATAGACCTTGCCGTCCCGCTTGAAGGAGACTTCCAGACCGCTGGGGTTATAAATAAGGTTGCCCTCAGCGCCGTATTCCAGAGAGCGGTAGGCAGTAACATAGTCGTAGATCTCAATATTGGTGGCAAACCACACATCCTCGCCGTGGTCATGCATATAGGCGCAAAGGTTCTCGATGACCTCCCAGTTATTCATGCCGGCAAACTCATAGGAATGGCCCCAGACATAGAACAGTTTCTTGCCCATGGAGAACCGCTCATTCTTGCAGAAGTTCTCGGCCAGCTCCATCAGCTTAGGATCGTTATGGTGGGCAGTACCCTTCCACTCCAGGAAGTCCGCAGGCAGAGTAAATTTCCCTGTGGTATCCACCACCCGGGCATAGTGATAGCCGCACTGGTGCAGGGTAGTCTTAACGCTCTCATTATAGAAGCCGAAGGG
This sequence comes from Faecousia sp., assembly GCA_045628895.1. GTDB lineage: Bacteria > Bacillota > Clostridia > Oscillospirales > Oscillospiraceae > Faecousia. The sequence goes on along the minus strand of JAZQQD010000143.1, from coordinate 17,390 downwards.
ATAGGCGTAGCCCCGGATCACCTTTCCGGTGACCTTTTCCAGGTTTGCCTTATCCTCGATGGTCTCATACAGGTAGGCAGGGCCGCCGATATCCGTGGGGCTGGCATGGTTCAGGCCGTGGCCTGCCACCTCATGGCCGGCGTACAGCACAGGGACCTCTTCCTCCCGAACCTTGCTCATATCCATGGAGCCTCTGGGGCCGTTCATCACCAGATCCTGGCCCAGAAAAGCGGAATTCAGGTTAAAGGTACCGCGGATGCCGTACTGATTCATGATCTCCACAAGCTTACGGTCATAGATAATGCCGTCGTCATAGCTCATGGTAAATGCCCGGGTCTTGCCGCCGGGGAAGACGATCTCGTCAAACAATGCTTTTTCCCGTTTCATACATTTTCCTCCAATATGTGAGAATTGTTCCACTACAATAAAAGAAGCGGTCATTCCGAGCCAGTGCGTACACTGGCGTGGGAATCGCAGGTATGGTACGCAGTCGGTACTAATTTGCGATTGCCACACCAGTGACATCGGTCACTGGTTCGCAATGACCCCTTTGGTTTACAAAATTACCTTTTTATTCTGCCTCTACCATCCACTTGATGCCGGGCTCGATGTACTGATTCCAGAAGGTCCAGTTGTGCATACCGGCAGAGGTCTTATACACATGCTCCACACCCTGGGCATTCAGGAACTCATGGAAAGCATTGTTGCGCTCAATGAGGAAGTCCTCGGTGCCGCAGGCCATGTAGATACCGGGGATGGTCTCGCCGGCAGCCTTCTTGGCCTTCAGCACAACCTCGGGGTTGCAGTCCCGCTCCTCGGCAGTCTGGAGGTCACCGAAGATATTGGCATAGTAGGCATAGTTGGCCATGGGGTTCTTCATATCAGGAGTGAAGGACTTCAGCTGAGGTACGATGAGAGCGCTGGACAGAGCCAGAACCTTGCTGTAGGTCTTGTTGTAGTACAGGCCGGTACGCAGTGCGCCGAAGCCGCCCATGGAGTAACCGCCGATGAAATTGTCCTCGGGTTTGTCGGACAGGCCGAAGGCTCTGTGGACATAGTTCGGCAGCTCTTCGCCGACAAAGGTTGCAAACTTCTCGCCGGTGGCTTTCTTGTCCAGGTAGAAGCTGTTTCTGCCGTCGGGCATGATGATGGCCAGGTTATAGGTATTGGCCAGTTCCCGGACGAAGCTGCCGGTGACCCAGTCGCCTGCTGCGCCGCTGTAGCCATGGAGCAGAACCAGGGTCTTGGTAGGACGGTTGTAGTGAGGGTTCTGGCCGCCCATCATCATGGGGGGCACATCATTGGGGATGCAGGCATAGAAATTTGCCTGTCCTGCCAGAGCCATAGAGTAGTATTCAACGTGAATATAAGCCATAATTTTTCGTTCCTTTCCGGGGATCCTATAAAATCCCATATTATGATACAAGTATAAAAACCACGAAAGCAAAGTGCATTTGCTTTCGTGGTAAAAAGTTTTAATTTTGTAAGGTTTGTGGGATTTCCACCTTTTCCATCGACTTAATCACCATAGGCAGCCCCGTCATAGGATGGGGAAATTCCAGCTTTCCTGCACACAGGAGCTGTCTCCCGATGCCCCTTTCCAGAGAATACCCTTGGGACTCTTCACTTCCATACTGAGGGTCCCCCAGAATCGGGCAACCGAGGTGTGCACAATGCACCCGAAGCTGGTGGGTTCTTCCGGTAACCGGGTGCAGGGCTACCCGAGTAATTCCGTTCTTCTCCTCCAGTACCCGGTACTCGGTAACAGAAGGTTTTCCCTCGTCGCTTACGAAACGCAGCAGGCTGGGAAGTTCCCGCCGGGCAATGGGGGCATCGATTACCCCCTCTTTCCCGGGAAATACACCGAAACACAGGGCCTCATAGGTCTTGCGGATCTCCCCCGCTTCCATCAGACTTCCCAACAGGCCGTGGATATGGGAGTTTTTCGCGATGAGCACCACGCCGAAGGTGTCACGATCCAGCCGGGTTATGGGATGGAAGGCGCTCTTTTCTCCTTTTTTTCCGTAATATCCCACCACCAGATTGGCAAGTGTACCGGAATTGCGCTGCCGGGAAGGATGGATGAGCATCCCCGCAGGCTTATCCACCGCCAGAAGATAGGCATCCTCATAGAGGATCCGCAGGTCTCCGTCTTCCCCGGGATAATCGGGTTCCGGCTCATCCAGAAGGCAGGTCACCGTATCCCCTGCCTGCACCGGGTAATCGGTGTGCTCGGGACTGCCGTTGACCAGGATCCGGTCCGCCCATTTGAGCCGGTTCATGAGGCCTGTGGAAAGATGCATATCCTCCTTCAAAACAGAGGAAAGCCGCCCGGCGCGTTTTGCGATATAGGTTAAGTCCATGAGGGTTCCTCCAAAAGCCTCGCTTAAGTTCATCGCCCGCAGGCGATGAAAAAGCAATCATTTAGGGCGAAAAAAGAGCCATGCGGTTGCATGGCTCTTTTAAAAATGCTTAGTTCAGAGCAGCCTTAGCCTTCTCCACAACAGCTGCGAAAGCAGCGGCATCATGGATAGCCATCTCGGACAGGCTCTTGCGGTTCATCTCGATACCGGCCTTCTTCACACCGTTCATGAAGGTGGAATAGTTCATGCCGTAGGGAGCGACAGCAGCGGACAGACGAGCGATCCACATGGTGCGGAATGCACGCTTCTTCTGCTTACGACCAGCGAAAGCATAGTTGCCGGACTTCATGACAGCCTGCTTGGCCATCTTGAAGTGACGGGACTTGGAACCCCAGTAGCCCTTGGCCAGCTTCAGGGTAGCATTTCTTCTCTTGCGCGTCATCATTGCGCCTTTAACTCTTGCCATTTTCTATATCCTCCTTCTTCTTATTTGTACGGAATCATCTTCTTGATTGCGTCGATATTGGTCTGATCGGCGTAAGTGGTGGTACGAAGATGACGGGTACGCTTGGTGGTCTTCTTGGTGAGGATATGGCTCTTATAAGCGTGTGCTCTCTTGACCTTACCGGTCTTGGTGAGGTTGAATCTCTTCTTTGCACCGCTATGGGACTTCAGCTTGGGCATAGGTATTACTCCTTCCGTTTCTTTCGTAATTCTAAAACTTATTTGCTGCTCTTGGGGGACAGGAACATTGCCATGAAGCGGCCTTCCAGCTTGGGATTCTTCTCCACGGTGGCCATTTCAGCACATGCATCGGCAAAGTCTGTCAGCAGCTTTTCACCCAGATTGGTATGTGCCATCTCACGGCCGCGGAAGCGGACGCTGACTTTGACACGGTTGCCATCCTTCAGGAACTTCTGGGCACTTTTTACCTTGGTATTGAGGTCATTGGTATCAATACTGGGGCTCATGCGGATTTCCTTGATTTCCACCACGTGCTGGTTCTTCTTGGCTTCCTTCTCACGCTTCTTCTGGTCGAAGCAGAACTTGGAATAGTCCATGATCTTGCAGACCGGAGGAACAGCGTTGGGAGAAATCTTCACAAGGTCCAGGTTCTGCTCGTCTGCCAGCCGGTTTGCCTCGCTTGCGGACATAATGCCCAGCTGAGCACCGTCGGCACCGATGACACGGATTTCCTTATCGCGGATCTCGTCATTAAGCTGATGTTCTAACTTGCTGATGGTAAGCACCTCCAAATGAAACAAAAAGCGGATGCCGAAGCATCCGCATACTCACATACTGACTCCCCGAGGGGAAAGATGGAATATTAACCTCTTTGCACGTTCGCTGGAGGTGAGGCGGATGTTCAGCCTTCTTTATTACCCGAGTATCTTACCACACCCCGATGCACTTGTCAATAGCTATTTTTGTTATTTTTTCCGGGTATTTTCCGTTTGTTTCCCGAATAATCTAGGACAGATCCGTCAAGAATCCATCCATAGCGCATACCAGGGTTCCCGGCTTTCCCGTAAAGGAGGACAGCACCTCCACCGGGATGCCATACCTTTTTGCCAGCTCCACGCTGCGGTCATGGAGCACCTGGGCTCCCTGGGCAATCAGCGCCAGCATGGCATCATAGCCGATTTTTCGGTACCGCACCGCATCCTTATACTTCCGGGGATCCCGGTCATAAACCCCATCCACATCCGTAAAAATCCTACAGGCATCCGCCCTCAGCCACGCTGCCAGGGCCACCGCCGTGGTGTCCGAGCCGCCCCGGCCCAGAGTCGTTATGTCCCCATTGGCGGATGCCCCCTGGAAGCCTGCCACCACCACGACTTTACCGGCAGCAAGCTCCTTTCGGATCCTTACGGTATCCACGGATAGGATCCGGGCATTGCCATAGACCCCGTCGGTTTGGATTCCGGCCTGGCATCCCGTCAGACTCACGGCAGGCAGGCCCAGGGACTCCAGCGCCATGGCCATGAGTCCGGCAGACATCTGCTCACCGGAAGCCAGGTAGGCATCCATTTCCCTGTCCGAAAACCTAAGGTGCATTTCTTTCACTTTTTGAATCAGCAGATCCGTGGTGTCCCCCTGGGCAGAGACCACAACCACCACCTGATTGCCCTTCCTCGCCTCTGCTGCCGCCCGAGAAGCGGCACAGAGGATTCTCTCCCCATCGGCAAGAGAGGAGCCACCGAATTTCTGAACGACCAGCATAGGTTCCACCTCCGGAGCATCCTATGCCGATTCTCCAAAAAATGACACAAAAAACCGCCCCGGAATTCTCCGAAGCGGTTTCGGTTTTAGCCAGCCAGGATATCTGCCTTGATGACACCCCGGGTCGTCTTCAGCTCCCGGAGGAAATCCTCCAACTGAATGGTCATGTTCATGATCTCCGCGGAGATGGTCACAACAGCACAGCTGTTGGTAGGTACAATAGAGTTAATGGTGAGAATATTGGTACCCCGCTCGGCAAAGATTGCCAGCACATCGGAAAGAATGCCCTGCTCATCATGCAGAAGCAGCTGGAAAGTAATAACCCTGCCATTCATCATATTCTGGAAGGGCAGCACTGCATCCCGATACTTATAGAATGCGCTGCGGCTGATATCCGTCATCTTCGTGGCCTCGTTAACGGTAGCTGCCTCTCCGGTGGAGAGCAGACGCTTTGCCTCTGCTACCTTCAGAAAAATCTCGGGCAGAGCAGATGCCTCAATGATGTAATACTTATGACCTTTTGTCATGACAGCCTCCGGTTATCTCGTATTTCTTATGTCTTCGAGCCTTGGCTCTGTTGACATTGTAGCATAGCCACCAGTAAAACGCAAGCCTCTTTTACGCATATTTCACAAAAAGGAGATCAGTATGAACCTGCCCAGCGGAAAACAGTATCTATATCTGGGGCTCTGTATTTTGTCCCTTTTTCTGGGAATGGAGTATATTCTGCCCATGATTTTGCCCTTTTTGTTGGGAAGTCTCATTGCTTTTGGGGCAGAGCCGGAGGTGGCTTTTCTGGAAAGGAGACTGCATTTTCCGCGATTCCTGGCATCCCTTCTGGGCATTACGCTGGCCCTGATCTTCCTGTTTGGAGCCTTGATCGGTATTCTCAGTCTGCTGCTGCGGCAGCTTCAGAACCTGGGCAGCGCTCTGCCCGACCTCATGAGCACGGTGTCCCAGGGGATGTCCCTGCTGCAGGGGTGGCTTCTGGAGCTGGCCCGGAATCTCCCCCGGGAGCTGGCAGGGCTCTGCTCGGACTGGATCGTTTCTCTCTTCGGCAGCGGCAATGCCCTGCTGGATCGTGCCGCCGGGTGGCTGCTGGGCTTTGCCTCCGGAATTCTTGGCTGGATCCCCGGCGGAGCCCTTTCCCTGGGCACCGGGATCCTCGCTGCCTATATGGTATCGGCCAAGCTGCCGGTCCTTCGGGCCAGCCGCATCTTCCAGGAGGACCGCTTCCGAGGAGTTCTGCAAAAGCTAGCCGGATTGAAGGAAGTGCTTCTTTCCTACGGAAAGGCCCAGTTCCTGCTTATGAGCATCATCTTTGCCGTTCTGCTGCTGGCACTTTTCTGGCTCCGAGTGCCCTTTGCGCCCCTGTGGGCAGCCCTCATTGCCCTGGTGGATGCCATCCCCGTTCTGGGGACCGGAACCATTCTCATTCCCTGGAGCATCATCTGTATGCTCCAGGGAAGTCACAGCCGCTCCATCGGACTTTTGTTCCTCTACGCGGCTACCACTCTGGGCAGGACGGTTCTGGAGCCGAAATTTCTGGGACGGGAGCTGGGACTGGATCCCCTGCTGACCCTCATGGCCCTGTACATTGGATTTCGGCTCTGGGGCGTATGGGGACTGGTGCTTTCTCCCCTGGCTGCCGTGGTGATCCTGCGGTTTTTCCCCCGGATTTCTTGACTTATCCCGGCAAAAAAGGAAACTGCCTATTGTGCATCCACCCCAAATTTGATATAATGTAACGAAAAGTTATTTATTTGGATGTGGATTGAATTGAAATACGGAATCTGGAATTGCGGAAATCCAAAGGCAGAATTCGTCAACGCCCTGGTTTCCCACGGTTACTCCCCCCTGACCGCCATGGTATTGGCGTCCCGGGGAATCGAAACAGTACGGGATGCGGATCACTATCTCTCCTGCAATCAGCCTTTGATTGAGCCCCTTCGGATGCGGGATATGCGGGAGGCTCGGGACCGGGTGCAGCTGGCCCTGGACCGGGGAGAGAAGATCGCCGTTTACGGCGACTACGATGTGGACGGCATCACCGCCACCTGCCTGTTGACGGACTTTCTGCGAAAGCGGGGAGCAAACTGCGTCTCCTATATCCCCGGAAGACTGGAAGAAGGCTACGGTCTGAACACCATGGCCATCAATCAGCTCCACGGAGAGGGAGTCAACCTCATCATCACCGTGGACTGCGGCATCACCGCCATTGAAGAGGCGGAATACTGCCACCGTCTGGGCATTGATCTGGTCATCACCGATCACCACGAATGTAAGGACACCCTTCCTCGGGCCTGCGCCGTGGTGGATCCTCACCGCTTTGACGGCACCTATCCCCACAAGACCCTGTCCGGTGTGGGCGTGGCCTTCAAGCTGGCATCCGCCCTTGCCTGCAGCCAGGAGACCGTGCTGCAGGAATATGCCGATATGGTCTGCCTGGGCACCATCGCTGATGTGATGCTGCTTCAGGGAGAGAACCGGGTATTCGTGGCCAGGGGCCTGCAGAATCTGAAACACACCCATCGTCCCGGCATTGCCGCCCTCATGGCAGAAACCGGCTGTGACCCGGAGACCATAGGTGCCTCCGCCATCGGCTTCATGCTGGCGCCCCGGATCAACGCCGCCGGACGCATGGGCCAGATTGATCTGGCCGTGGATCTGTTCCTGACGGAGGATCCCGCGGAAGGCACCCGGCTTGCCAAGGCCCTGTGCGATCTGAACCGCCAGCGCCAGACCGTGGAAATGGAGATCTATCAGCAGGCCATTTCCATGCTGCCGGAGGGTCAGCTTCCCCAGGCCATTGTGCTGGCAGACGAGAGCTGGCACCAAGGCGTGGTGGGTATCGTGGCCAGCCGCATTGCCGAGGAATACTGCTGCCCCACCTTCCTCATCTGCCTGGATGGGGATCACGGTAAGGCAAGCTCCCGAAGCTACGGTGGCTTTAACCTCTTTGCCTCCCTTTCTCAGCTTTCCCCCCTGCTGGAAAGCTACGGCGGCCACGAACTGGCAGCCGGCTTTACCATTCACCGAAATCAGATCGGCAATTTCCGCCGGGAGATCTGCGCTCTTGCAGAGCAGTTCTATTCTCACGATACCCCCAGAACCTATCTGGATATCGACTGTGCCATTTCCCCGGAGATGCTGACCTTCTCCAATATTACATCCCTGGAGGCTCTGGAGCCCTGCGGCAACGGCTGCCCCAAACCGGTGCTCATGATGGAGGGTCTCACTGTTGATCGCATCATCCCCGTCGGCGGCGGACGGCACATCCGTCTGCGGCTGAAGCAAGGCCGTTACAGCCTCAATGCCATCTACTTCTCTGCCACGGCAGAATCCGCCTCCATCACCCAGGGAGATCTCATCGATGTGGCTTTTGTGCCCCAGATCAACGAATTCCGGGGCGAAACCTCCGTTCAGATGAACATTCTGGATATTCGTCCCAGCTGCACCGCCAAATGCAGCCCGGATGTGAGAGGCTACACCGACCTGCGCAGCGGTGACATTGACTGCGAACTGGCATCCCTGCTGCTGCCGGATCGGGCGACCCTGGCCTGCGTATGGCGTTACCTGGCCGCAGAGCCCTGCGGCACCATTTCCGAGACTCCCATGTGCCTGTGCCGAAAGATCGTTCGGAAATCCGGCACACCCCTGTCCCTGGGTCAGATGATGACCAGTCTGGATATTCTGGCGGATGTGGGACTTCTCACTTATCGGCGGCAGCGCCGGTGCATCACCGTCAGCCTCATTCCCCGGCAGGGCAAGGCTGACCTCAATGAAAGCAAAACCATGCAGCTGCTCATCAGCGCAAAAGAGAGATGATTTCTATGGAAACCTTTGAAGAACATTATGCCTCCATGTGTGAGGCCATCCAAAAATATATGCCCGGCACCGATATGGCTCTTGTGGATAAGGCCGTAGCCTATGCCCGGGAGAAGCACAAGGATCAGAAGCGGAAGGAAGGCTCCCCCTACATCATCCACCCTCTGGCCGTGGCAGAGATCGTTGCGGAAATGCGGCTGGATACCGATGCCATTCTGGCTGCCCTGCTCCATGACTGCATTGAGGACACCGATGCCAGCCATGACGACATTGCCCGGCTCTTCAACCCCACGGTGGCAGAGCTGGTGGAAGGCGTCACCAAGCTGACCCGGGCCAACTTCTCCACCTCTGAGGAAGCCCAGATGGAGAACCTCCGGAAGATGTTTATGGCCATGTCCAACGACATCCGGGTGGTCATCGTCAAGATTGCCGACCGACTTCACAATATGCGCACCATGCAGTATCAGACCCCGGAGATGCAGCTGCACAAGTGCAAGGAGACCATGGATATCTATGCCCCTCTGGCACACCGCCTTGGTATGCAGAAGATGAAGTGGGAGCTGGAAGATATCTCCATGCGATTCCTGAATCCCGTGGAATACAAGGAGATCATGGATCAGCTGAATTCCCGGAAGGAACAGGACGAGGCCTTCATGAAAACCATTCAGGAGACCATCACAAACCGCCTGTCCTCCGTGGGCATCCACAACACCACCTACGGCCGCATCAAGCATGTGTACTCCATCTTCCGCAAAATGCTGCGGCAGGATAAGACCATGTACGAGCAGTACGACCTTTATGCCTTCCGTGTCATCGTGGACACCCTGCCGGACTGCTACAACGTCTTAGGCCATATCCACGATATGTTCAATCTGGTCCCCGGCCGCTTTAAGGACTATATTTCCACCCCCAAGCCCAATATGTACCAGAGCCTGCACACCACCGTCATCGGCTCACAGGGTATTCCCTTCGAGGTGCAGATCCGCACCTGGGAAATGCATGAGACCGCAGAATACGGTATCGCAGCCCACTGGAAGTACAAGCAGGGCTCCGGAAACGGCAGTGAAAAGACCTTCGAATGGGTACGCCGTCTGCTGGAGAGCCAGCAGGATACCGATGCCGAGGACTATGTCAACTCCCTGAAGATCGATATGTTCAACGATGAGGTCTTCATCTTCACCCCCAAGGGCCGCATCGTAAACCTGCCCGCAGGCTCCACCCCCATCGACTTTGCCTATGCCATTCACTCCGGTGTCGGCAACGCCTTAGTCGGTGCCAAGGTCAACAACCGCATTGCCAACATCGATACCACCCTCCACAACGGTGACATTGTGGAGATCATCACCTCCAAGTCTGCCAAGGGCCCCAGCCGTGACTGGCTGAACATCTGCAAGAGCAACCAGGCTAAGACCAAGATCAAGCAGTGGTTCAAGAAGGAAAAGCGGGAAGAAAACGTGATCCACGGCAAGGCCAGCTTCGAATCCGAGATGAAGCGCAACGGCCTGCCCCTGTCCGCCATGACCGATGAGGAAATCGGACCTCAGCTGCTGAAAAAGCTGTCCTTCGACAATCTGGAGGATATGTACGCCGCCATCGGCTACGGCGGTCTCACCGCCGTAAAGGCTGTGGGTAGAATTCGGGACGACCTGAACCGGGCAGTCAAGGCTCAGCAGCAGGAAAAGACAGCGCAGAATCCGCTGAAGCTGACTCCCGACAGTGAGGAGAAGAAGCGGAACCGCCACGCCGTCAACGGCGTTATCGTGGAGGATATCGATTCCTGCATGATCAAGTTCTCCAAATGCTGCACTCCCGTTCCCGGCGATGCCATCGTCGGCTTTATCACCAAGGGCTTCGGCGTTTCCATCCACCGGGCAGATTGCCCCAATGCCGCCCATCGGAATGATCCGAAAGAAGAGGCAAGATGGGTACGGGTACGCTGGGCCAATGAGGACGAGCAGCCCTTCGAGACCACCCTGGAGCTGGACTGCATCACCCGTGACGGCCTGCTGCTGGATGTGGCAACCACCATGTCCACCGCCAGAGTCCGGGTCAAGGAGCTTTACGGCAAGGATCTGCCCGGAGGCAAGAGTATCTTCACCGTGCGCTTCGAGGTCAAGAATGTGGCGGAGCTGGATTCTGTCCGCAGTAAGCTTATGAATATTCACGACGTCATCGGCTCCCGCCGCGGACAGAACTAAGGAGGAGCTATGCGCGCTGTTGTTACACGAGTGCTCTCTGCCTCCGTCACCATTGACGGCGAGGTTGTGGGCAGCATCGGCAAGGGTTTTCTGATTCTTCTGGGGGTTGGCCCTCTGGACACCGAGGCCCACTGCCGGAAAATCGCCGAAAAAGCCCTGGGACTCCGGGTCTTTGAGGACGAAAACGGAAAAATGAATTTAGGATTGGAGCAGGTCGGGGGCGAAGTGCTGGTGGTCAGCCAGTTCACCCTTTACGGCAACTGCCGCAAGGGCCGCCGCCCCAGCTTTGTAGAAGCCGCCGAACCGGTTCTGGGCAACAAAATGTACGAGCGTTTCCTGGAAATGTGCGAGGAAATGGGGTTCAAGCCCCAGCACGGCCGCTTCGGCGCGGATATGAAGGTGGCTTCCGTCAACGACGGCCCCGTCACCATCCTGCTGGATACGGATGATCTGATGTAAGCCTACCATCTACCGTAAGGGCGGATATCATCCGCCTTCAACCCTTACAATTTGCACAGCAGCCTCGTAGAAGCAGTAACTATAAATATATTTCGTCATTGCGAGCCAGTTTGCAAACTGGCGTGGCAATCCGTATCCTCTTGTACGGATTGTCCACAATGACACATTAAAAAAGATAGTGCTGCAAGAAAACGGATTGCCACACCATCCTGCGGGATGGTTCGCAATGACGAGGTTTTCTTAGCTAGTTGCGCCGATTTATTGTGCTTTCCGCATTGCGGATTGTACGGGCGGATGATATCCGCCCCTACGATTCCCTAAAAATGATCAATTTTAGGAGTAACCATGAAAGTTTCTGTCATGACTCTGGGAGAATACCAGACCAATTGCTATATCGTTACCGAGGATGAAAAGGCCTGCGTGGTCATCGATCCCGGTTATCCCGATAATCTGCTCTTCGACACTCTGGAAGAGAAGGGCTACAGCGTTGCCGCGGTGCTGCTGACCCACGGTCACTTCGACCATGTGGGCGCTGCCAAGCTGCTGGCATCGGACTACGACTGCGATGTTTACCTGTGCCAGGAGGACATCGCCATGCCCGAAACCCTTACCGCCGGTTCCCTGCGGTACACAAAGCCTATGCAGGAAGGGGATACTCTGACCTTTGCCGGACTGACCTTCACCGTCATGCAGACCCCCGGGCACACCCCCGGCTCCTGCTGTCTGCAGTGCGGGGACTGGCTCTTCTCCGGTGACACTCTGTTCAACGGCAGCTGCGGCAGAACAGATCTGCCCGGCGGCAGCTGGGAGACCATTCAGGCTTCTCTGAAGCGTCTGACCACCCTGCCGGAAAACTTAACCGTCTGCCCCGGTCACGGCATGCGGACCACCATTTCCTTCGAGAAGAAATATAATCCGTATCTGCAATAATGCTTGCAGCCCGTGTATAAAAGGCCCTACCGCAGAGGAAACGGATTGCCACGGCAGTGTGCGCACTGCCTCGCAATGACGAGGTTAGTTGGGCCAGTTGCGCCGATTTTTACCACTCTGCAAACCGTGGGCTTGCGGGCGTGCAATGCACGCCCCTACGATAGAAAAACAGCCTTTCTTTTACGAGGTTTACTATGAAATTACTGCTTTGCGGTCATGAGGACCGCTACGCTGTGGAGCAGCTTCAGCTCTCCCTGTTTCCCGGGGAGACCATGGAGCCTGTAGGCAGAAAATTTACCGGTAACGGTGCGGTTTCCACCCTTTCCCGGGGAAAAACCTATCTCACCGCCACCACAAAAATTACATATAACGGCAAAACCACCCTTGCCGCTCGGCGACTGAAGGCGGAAAAAGAGACCGTGCAGCTGCGCCGCAGAATCCTGCAGCAAAGCTACTATCAGGCTGCCCTGCCTCACCTGCCTAAGGAGCCTGCCTGGGGCGCATTGGCCGGGGTTCGCCCCACCAAGATCTCCACCAAGCACCTGCTGCAAGGCGGCACGGAGAAAAGTGCCGAAAAGCTCCTGAAGGACACCTATTTTGTCACCCCGGAGCGGAGAAAACTGGCCATCAGCTGCTCCCGTTCTACGGTAAATGCCGTAAATCTCACCCTACCCACAGACATTTCTCTGTATGTGGGCATTCCCTTCTGCCCTACCCGCTGCGCCTACTGCAGCTTCGTCAGTCGCACCACCCAGAAAAGCGGTGCTCTGCTGGAGACCTATCTGGAGGCTTTGCTGAAGGAGATTGCAGTCACCGGGCAGCTTCTGGCATCATCCGGAAAAACCGTGCGTACAATCTATACCGGCGGCGGCACTCCCACCACCCTGAACACCGAGCAGATGGTTCGTCTGCTTGGCACCATTGAAGAACATTTTGATCTTTCCCGGTGCATCGAATACACTGTGGAAGGCGGCAGACCCGACACTCTGAGCTACGAAAAGCTGAAGGCCATTCGGGATTGCGGCGTAGACCGCATGAGCATCAATCCCCAGTCCATGGTGGATTCCGTCTTGACCGCCAGCGGTCGGCCCCATGTGGCTGCGGATATTCTCCGGGCTTACGATGAGGCTGTGAGAGCAGGATTCGAATTTATCAACATGGATCTCATTGCAGGACTGCCCACGGACAATTACGAAGGCTTCTGCCATTCTCTCGACACCGTGGCAGACTTAAATCCCAGCAATATCACCGTCCACACCCTGGCCCTCAAGAAGGGCGCCGACCTCTTTGAAAAGCGGGAAAACCTGTGCACCCGGGAGGAAGTTGCCCGGATGGTGGAATACGCAGGCAGCACCCTGCGCAAGTTAAACTACGAACCTTACTATCTGTATCGGCAGAAATATATGTCCGGCAGCTTTGAAAATGTAGGCTGGAGCAAGGACGGAAAAGACTGCCTTTACAATATTTATATGATGGAAGAGCTGCACTCCATCCTCTCTCTGGGTGGCGGCGGCATGAACAAGGTGAACCTGCCGGACGGAAGCCTGCAGCGTTTCCACAACCCCAAGTTCCCCGAACAATATATCTCCATGCTGGATCAGGTGCTGAGCCAGAAGGAAGAAATGTTCCGACTGATGGAGAAATAAAATATGCGTGGTCATTCCGAGGGTGCATAGCACCCGTGGGAATCGCAGGTATGGTACGAAGATGGTACTTAATTGCGATTGTGCCCAACGGAAATCCCCCGGGGGGACCACGCCAGTGTTCGCACTGGCTCGCAATGACGATTCTACCCATGAAAGGAAGCGATCATTTGGATACCTTAATTTCCAATGTAACCATAGTTACCATGAACGAGCGGATGCAGGTGCTCTTCGGAGCATATTTGGGCATTACCGGAGAAAAGATCTCCTATCTGGACTCCGTTCCCCCCAAGGAAACCCCTGCTACCATTATTGACGGCACCGGCATGGTGATCATGCCCGGTCTGATCGATTGCCACACCCATCTGGCAACCACCATTCTGCGGAGCTTCACCGACGATCTTTCCAACGGAGAGGCTCTGGAGAATCTGCTGAAAAAGGAAGCCAAAATGAATTCCCGGGTGGCCAAGGCCTCCGTGACCCTGGGCATCGCCGAGTGTCTGCGCTTCGGCATCACCTCTGTCTCCGACCTGTACTACTATCCCGATGTAACCGCGGAGGCCCTGTTTGACGCCGGTATGAAGGGCAATGTGGCTCTTTCCGCCTACCGATTCACCGACGAGAGCGAGAATTTCGACTTTGAGACCGATGAGCAGTGCAGAGAGCTTGCCCGGGTGGCAGAGAAATGGCACGGAACCGACAACGGCCGGATCCGCATCGATGCAGGCATCCACGGCGAATACATCAGCAACTATCCCCTGTGGGAGGGCATGGCAGCCTTCGCTTCCGACAAGAAACTTGGAATGCAGCTGCACCTGAGCGAAACCCAGAGCGAGGTGGACTCCTGCCTGGATCGCACCGGACTTTCCCCTGCGGAGCTTTTAAACTGCCACAACCTCTTTAACGTTCCCGCTACCGCCGCAAACTGCGCTTATCTCTCCGACGAGGATCGGGCTCTGCTGGCAAAGAAAAAAGTCTCTGCCGTGGCCATGCCCCTGTCCACCGCCAAGAGCGGACTGCCCTCCGCCGATATCCTGGCCTGCGTCAAGGCCGGCATGAATGTGGCTCTGGGCACCGACGGTGCCGTGACCTGCGGCAACCTGGATATGTTTGAAGTCATGCGTCAGGCTGCTTTTGCCGCAAGAGCGAAGGCAGAGGATCCTGCCGCCATGCCCGCCTCCGCTGTGCTGATGATGGCTACCGTATGCGGTGCCATGGCTCAGGGCAGAAGCAGCGAGTGCGGCATGCTGAAGGTTGGCATGGATGCCGACCTGGCTCTCATCGATTTCTCCGCTCCCCATCTGATGCCCTGCCACAATGTGCTCACCGGTCTGGTGTACAGCGCTAAGGGCGGCGACGTAGCCATGACCATGGTACGGGGCAAGATCCTGTACCAGAACGGCAAGTTCCCCACCCTGGATCTGGGCAAGGCCATCGAGGAGCTGACCACCTACGCCATTCCCCACCTGTTCTCTCAGAGCGAGGAGGCATAAGGATGGAGCAGTCCAATCAGAATAAGCAGTCCTTCCTCCATGGCGCTGCCTTGTTGACAGCAGCCATGATCATCGTGAAGCTCATCGGCGCTCTCTACAAGATCCCTCTGAACTCCATCATCGGAGAGCAGGGCTTCGGTTACTTCAACACCGCCTACCAGATTTATTCCGTGCTGCTGCTGATCTCCACCGCAGGTCTGCCTGTGGCCGTGAGCCGCATGATCTCAGAGGCCAGCTCCACCGGAAGATATCAGCAGGTTCGGCGGATCTACCGGGTATCCCGAGGGGTATTTCTCACCCTGGGTATCATCAGCGCCACCCTCATGGTGGTATTCAGCCGCCAGCTGGCCGCCTTCTCCCATCAGCCGGATGCCCAGGCTGCCATTGCCTGTCTGGGTCCCTGTGCCTTCCTGGTGTGCCTGCTTTCCACCTACCGCGGCTTCTTCCAGGGCCAGGGCAATATGCTGCCCACCTCCGTCAGCGAGGTCATTGAGGCCGTTTGCAAGCTGATCGTAGGCATTGCTGCCGCAGTGCTCATTTACCGCATGACATCCAGCGTGGCTCTGGCTGCCGGCGGCGCCATTCTGGGCGTTACCTTCGGTGCCTTTATGGGCTCCGTTTATCTGGCAAACAAAGTTCACCATGCTTTCCGGGCTCTGCCTGTCAGCGACGATCCGGTATCTTCCCGCTCCGAGATCGTAAAGCAGCTGCTTTCCGTGGCAATCCCCATTTCCATCGGCTCTGCCGGACTGGAATCCCTGTTCATCATCGAGACCAACCTCTATATGGGCCAGCTGCTTGCTACCGGCAACACCCAGATGCAGGCTGATATTATGAAGGGCATCTATGACATGGCCCGGACCATCTACAATATGCCCTGCGCCTTCATTAACCCCATTACCATCAGCATCCTGCCTGCCATCACCGCCCATATTGCCCAGAAGCATCATGCCGAGGCTGCTGCCACTGAGGAATCCGCCGCCAGAATCGCAGGCCTCCTGGCCACCCCCTGCGCCGTGGGTCTCTTCGTTATGTCCCAGCCGGTTATGGCTCTGCTGGGCGGCTACACCGGTGAAAATCTGGTGCTGGGCGGCAAGCTTATGGCTGCTCTGGGTATCGGTCTCTACTTTTACGCCGTGACTCAGGTCACCAACACCATCATGCAGGCCAACGGCCATGCCACCCTTCCCGTCATTCACATTCTGTTCTCCGGTCTTGTGAAGCTGGGCGTGGTGTATATTCTCTCCGGCAATCCCATTCTGGGAATCGTGGGCGTGCCCATCGGCGCTGCCATGTGCAACATCATGGTCTCCGTTCTGAACCTTATTGCCATGCGGCGGGTGCTGGATCACCGGCCCAAGATCGCCCTCAACTTCCTGCGGGCGGTACCTGCTGCCCTCATCATGGGCGCGGCAGTCTGGGTGTGCAAGTGGGGACTGCAGCACGTCTTCACTCTGGAGCGCGGCATGGGCAAGCTGATCCTCTGCGGCGGCCCCATCGTTGTAGGCGTTGTCATATACGCGGTACTGGCTGTAAAGCTGGAGGCCATCACCCGGGAGGACTGCCTGCTGCTGCCCAAAGGTGAGAAGATTGCCAAGCTTCTGCACCTGTAAGGAGATACCATGAACAAGAAAGAACTGATCATCGCTGCCTCCCAGATGGCCGGAGTCTCCCAGAAGGACACCCAGGCCGTCACCGACGCCCTGCTCGCCGTCATCACCCGGAGCATGCAGGACGGAGAAAAGGTCACCGTCTCCGGCTTCGGCAGCTTTGAAGCCAAATATCGGGAAGCCCGCATGGGAAGAAACCTGAATACCGGGGAAACCGTGCAGATTCCCGCCACATTCGTTCCCGTTTTTACACCGGGAGACAGCCTGAAAAAGGCAGTAAAGGAAAAAAAATGAGACTAGACAAGTTTTTGAAGGTCAGCCGCCTCATCAAGCGGCGCACCGTAGCCAACGAAGCCTGCGACAACGGCCGCATCAGCGTAGGCGGCAGAGTGGTTAAAGCCAGCTATGATGTCAAAGTTGGCGACCAGATCACCATCGCCATGGGCGAGCGCACGCTGTGCGTGGAAGTACTGCAGGTAGCCGAAAACGTCCGGAAGGACGATGCCGGCGCTATGTACAAGCAGATCGGATAACAAATAAACCCCGCCGAGAAGGAATCTCCTTTTCGGCGGGGGTATTTTTATTTCATGAAAATCAGTCTTTTCTGAGTTTGCTTTTCAATTTTCCGAGCTTTTCAAAAGCC
>JAZQQD010000142.1:0-7512 GCA_045628895.1 Faecousia sp. | reverse complement strand
CTTCTTCATCCGGGAAGCCAGCTCGCCAACGGTGATCTCGTCGGGGATCTTCACGGTGACGGGTGCCTTTCTTGCCACCTCCATCTGGAGACGACGCATCTTCTCCTGCTCCTCGTTGCGGGCCTTGTTGCCCTTGAACTTGTTGTTGTCCTTCTTATTCTGCTGCTGGCCCTTCTTGCCGCCGATGCGCTGCTTACCGCCGGAGTAGTTCTGCTCGCGCTCGGAAACCAGATCATCCACACGGTCATCGAAACGAGCGGAGTTCACCTGAACGGCAGAGGTATCCACCACACGGCGTTCCCGCTTGCGCTCGGGTTCGGGCTGCTTGGCAGGCTTATTCTGGTTGTTATTGTTGTTCTGATTGTTCTGCTGAGGACGGTTGTTGTTATTATGACCGTTCTGAGCATTTCCATTCCCGGCAGGCCGGGTATTGGTGTTCTGCCGGGGCAGCTGCTTGGGAGCTTCCTTGGCAGGCTCTGCCTTGGGTGCCTCAGTCTTGGGAGCTTCTGCCTTGGGAGTCTCCTTCACAGGCTCGGCCTTGAGAGCCTCAGCCTTGGCGGTCTGCTTTGCAAACACATCCTCTAAAGATGCCACCTCATGCTTCTTTGTCATATAGTCAAAGAGCGCATTGAGGGCTGCATCCTCCAACACCTGAGAGTTGGACTTGGGTTTCTCATAAAATTTGGAGATGATCTCCGTAATCTCCTTGGGTGCCACACCGAAATCCGCTGCGACATCCTTCACACGATACTTATTCATTGCCATATCCGCACCTCCAAAATCATCCGTTCTTCTTCATTTCCCGCGTCTTGCCGAAGCGTACATTCTTCTCGTGGGCCTTCTGTTCCTTCTTCCGCTGGGTGATCCGGCGGCTCTTGGTGTCCAGGGTTTCTCTGACGCGGTTCCACTTTTCCTGCTCCGGCAGTGCCTTCACAAAGGCCAGAGCCATGGCAGGGTCCGTAAAGCAGGCGATGGCCAGGCTCTCTCTGCCGATGGCCATTCCCATCTCATCCTTGGTAAAGGGAGCGCGAATGCACTGCTGATCCGTGCCGGCAACAAAGCTCTGGGCTCTGCGCCAGGTATGATCGGAGGCATCCTTCGCCACTACCACCAGTCGGGCATGCACCGCTCTGGCGGCTGCGCCCACTGGCTCCTCACCCAATTCAATGAGACCGGCTTTCCGGGCAAGACTCATGTAATTTAAGGCTTTATCCAATCTTATTTGCCCTCCATTTCCTTTGCCAGGCGGGCATAAACCTCATCCGGTACTGTCACTTCCAGGCTCCGATCCAGAGCCTTGCTTTTCTGTGCCTTCTTCAGGCACTCGGGGTTCGGGCAGATGTAAGCGCCCCGACCGGCAGCCTTTCCGGAAAAATCCAGAAATACGCTTCCGTCGGTACTGCGCACCACCCGGATCAGCTCCCGCTTCTCCTTGCGTTCCCGGCAGCCCATACACTGCCGCTGAGGGATCTTCTTTTGCATCGGGTGCCGTCCTTTCTCTTATTCTGCAGTGCCGAACTCGCCGGCCTTGGAAGCGGGCTTAATATCCACCTTATAGCCGGTCAGGCGGGCAGCCAGACGGGCGTTCTGGCCCCCCTTGCCGATGGCAAGGCTGAGCTCATCATCGGGAACCACCACACGGCATGCCTTAACGCCGGGGACCTGCTCCACGGAAAGCACGGTGGCAGGGCTCAGAGCAGCGCTGACATACTGGCAGGGATCCTCGCTATAGACAATGATATCGATCTTCTCGCCATGGAGCTCTTCCACCACGGCGCCCACACGGCCGCCACGGGGGCCGACGCAGGCACCCACAGGATCCACGCCCTCTACGGTTGCGCGGACAGCCATCTTGGAACGGGAACCGGCCTCACGGGCGATGTTGCGGATCTCCACCTCGCCGCTGGCGATTTCGGGAGTCTCCAGCTCAAACAGACGGCGCACCACATTGGGATGGGTACGGCTCACCTGGGTCAGAGAACCACGACGGCCGCGGTTGTCCAGCACGTAAACCCGAACCATCTGACCCTCGCGATAGGTTTCGCCGGGGATCTGCTCGTCGGCGCGCAGCACAGCGCGGGCTGCTTCCGCGCCCTGGCCGATCTGCAGGAACACATCGCCGTTGGGCTCCAGACGGAACACGGTACCGGTCAGCAGCTCCTGCACCTTGCCGGTATCGGCAGCGGCAGCCTCCCGCTCAGCGGTACGGATGGTCTGGATGACCTGCTGCTTGGCGGTCTGAGCGGCGATACGGCCGAAGTCCTCGATGGCAACGGGAATGGAAACCACATCGCCCACCCGGACATTGGGATCATAATTCTTGGCTGCATCCAGAGGAATCTCCAGAGCCACGTCGGTCATCTCTTCCACGGCGGTCTTCAGGATCCGCATGGACAGGCCGGTCTCGTCCAGATCCACCACCACGTTTTCGGCAGGGACATTGTGATGGCCTTCGCACTCCTTGCAGTAAGCCTTGATGAGGCCCTGCTTCAGCTTCTCAACCATGGTTTCCACAGGGATACCCTTGATCTTCTCCAGATCCCGCAGGCTGGCAAAGATCTCAGCACCGATGTTTACTTTCTCTACTGTCTTTTTTGCTCTCGGCGTTCTAGCCATGATTTTTCCTCCAATCAGAATTCTACCCGCAGGCGGCACAGGGCAACCTGGGATTTTTCAAAGGTAATCGTTTCTTTTCCGCACTCGGCGGTGATTTTTCCATCCTCATAACCCCGAAGGATGCCGGGGATTTCTTTCAGGCCGTTATAGGGCCGATAGAGCTTGATCATAATGTTGCTGCCCATGAACTGCGCGAAGTCGGAGGGTCTGCGGAGCGCACGCTCCAGGCCTGCAGAGCAAACCTCGAAATGGTAGCTCTCGGCAATGGGATCCTTCTCATCCAGCACGGGATCCATGGCCCGGGATACGGCCTCGCAGTCGTTAATGCTGACGCCGCCTTCCTTATCGATATACAGCCGCAGGAAGCGCTCGGAACCTTCCCGGACGTATTCCACGTCCCACAGGCTGCAGCCCAGGGATTCCACCACGGGTCTGGCAAATTCCGTCACCTGATCGGTAACCTTCATAAGTGCCTCTTCCTTTCATAGTCAATAGAAAAGAGAGGGGCAAGCCCCTCTCTTTCGTAAGATTTACGTTAGATGCAAGTATTATACCACCCTATGATGGGAAATGCAAGGGGTTTTTCGCAGGAAATTGGGAAATAATCCCGGGAAACCGGAATTTCCCTGGCAGAAAACGGGGTTTCGGTGAAGCCTCTGAGTCCGTAGGGGCGAGCAGGCTGCGCCGAGTGAAGAGTGAATAATGAATAGGTACCGTAGGGGCGGATAGTATCCGCCCGCATTAGCTGCACCAAAAATTTCTTCCGTCCGTAGGGGCGAGCATTGCTCGCCCAGAAATGCAAATCCGTCCCCTTTAGAGTTCCGAAATAGAAGGCGGCGCCTCCTGTAGGACTTGATGAAATTATGGTGTTGCCGCCGTCCAGCCGGCGGCAAGCAGCAGTCCACCGGACTGCTGCATTTGAGAGGGTTCAAGTCCTACGAGGCGCATAAAAAAGACAGGACACCCAAATGGGTGTCCTGTCTTTTTGGCGCCTCCTGTAGGACTTGAACCTACGACCGCCGGATTAACAGTCCGTTGCTCTACCGACTGAGCTAAGGAGGCATGATGTTGGCATTACTTATTTTCCCGGACAGTTACCCGTCAAGTATCGTCAGCGCAGATGAGCTTAACTTCTGTGTTCGGGATGGGAACAGGTGGACCCTCATCGCAATCAATACCAACTATCTGGGATGAATTTTATCACGGGTAAGTGGCTGTGTCAATAGATTTCCCCAAAATTTACGAATTATTCCACCGCAAAAAAATCCGGCAGAGGAAACCTCTGCCGGACGAAAAAGAAATCTTACTTGTCCATATGGACGTTGACATGCGGATAGCTCATGGCCACGCCGTTGTCCTTGAAGATCTTCTGCACATTCTTCTGAGCGGTGAAATAAGCATCCCAGTAGTCAGCAGTGTTGACCCAGAAACGCAGCTGATAGTTGATGGTGCTGGCATCATACTTGGTAACGCCGGTGAACACAGGCTCGCTCTCCAGCTTCTGAGGCATCTCGGCTGCCTTCTTCAGAACCTCCAGCACGGTCTCCACATCGCAGTCATAGGAAGCGGAAACATCCACATCCACACGGCGGGTACCGGCGACGCTGTAGTTCACAATCTGAGCACCAGAGATAGCGCTATTGGGCAGGGAGACGATCTTGTTGTCCACGGTCTGCAGCTTGGTGTAGGTGATGCCCACCTCCAGCACAGTACCTGCCTGGCCTGCAACCTCAACATAGTCACCGGCCTTGAAGGGATGGTTGGTCAGCAGGGTCAGGCCGCCCACCACATTGGCAAGAGCAGTCTGCAGAGACAGGGAAACTGCCAGAGTGACGACGGAAGCGATGGCCAGGACACCGGTGAGGTCAACGCCCAGCTGATCGGCAACGGTGTAGATGAGGATGCCGTACAGGGCAACCTTGGCGGCGGATTTCACCAGGCTGTGAGCGGCAGGCTCCAGCTTGGAATTCTGCAGCACGCGATCCAGGGCCTTCATCACGAGACCGATGATGACGATGCCGACAACAGCGATGACCACGGCCCAGAAAATACCGGAAGCCATGAGCAGAGAAAGAATAGGCATGGGAAACACTCCTTTATAAAATAGTCACACTCATTGTATCACAGAAGCCGTAAAATGCAAGTTTTCAATTTGTTTACAAACCACGGAAAAATCTTCTTATTTTCGTCATAATCTGTTCATTTTTATCCTTTATTTTATAGACAAGAAAGGTTGCGGGTCCGCAGCCGGAGCCTTTCGTTGTGTTTTTCTTTTTTCCTCTTTTCTACCTCTCTTTAAAAAAGGAACCCCGAAGCTTGATGCTTCGGGGTTTTCTTTCGCCGCAGAAAAGAAAACTGCCTATTTTTTCCCCGTTTCCGGAGAAAATCTTGTGCAAAAGCAGAATTGATTCCTAACCAAAAATGATTATAATAGGGCAAGATTGATTATTATCCCAAGAAAGAAGCCTATTCCTATGGAAATTTTACTCGCAATCGGCATTGCAATGTTTGCCGGTCTTTTTCTGTCCCGTCTTACCGTCAAGTGGAATCTGCCCGACGTTACCAGCTATCTGGTTTCCGGCCTGCTCATCGGACCTTTGTGTCTGGGTCGGCTGAACGTTCCCGGTTTCGGATTCAACTCTTTTGAATTTGTTGAACAAATGGGTCTGGTGTCCGATGTGGCCCTGGGCTTCATTGCCTTCTCCATCGGCAGCGAATTCCGGATCTCCGCTCTGCGGAAGACCGGCCGCCAGGCCGCGGTCATCGCCGTATTCCAGGCCCTCATGGCCACCGCCCTGGTGGATACCACCCTGCTGCTCCTGCATCTGGTGCTGGGCGAAAAGCTGCCCGTATCCACCTGCCTGCTGCTGGGCGCCATCGCCACCGCCACCGCTCCTGCCGCCACCCTCATGGTGGTCAACCAGTACAAGGCCAGAGGTCCTCTCACCGATATTCTGATGCCCATCGTGGCATTGGACGATGCGGTAGGTCTCATCGTCTTTGCCGTTTCCAGCGGCATCGCCAAGGCCCTGAATGCCGGCTCCGTCAGCATCGTCTCCCTGCTGGTCAATCCCATGCTGGAGATCCTTATGAGTCTGCTGCTGGGCTCTGCCATGGGTGCCTTCTTCAGCGTGGTGGAGAAGTACTTCAATTCCAACTCCAAGCGGCTTTCCCTGGCCGTATGCTTCGTCTTCCTCTGCGCCGCCCTTTCCAAGATGGAGTTCCACCTGGGTCCGGTACACATCGGCTTCTCCAGTCTGCTGGTTTGCATGATGTGCGGCACCATCTTCTGCAATTTCTGCAATTTTTCCGAGGAGATCATGCACAAAACCGAGCGCTGGACCGCACCTGTATACGTGCTGTTCTTCGTGATTTCCGGCGCGGAGCTGGATCTCCGGGTCTTCGGCGATCTGGCCGTTGTAGGCATCGGCATCGCTTACATCATTGCCCGGTCCTCCGGTAAGATCCTGGGTGCCTCCATCAGCGCCAAGTTCATGGGATGTATTCCTCCCATCGTCAAGTACTTGGGCATCACCCTGCTGCCCCAGGCCGGCGTGGCTCTGGGCATGTCCGTCACCGTGGCTGCCCAGTTCGGTGCCGAGGGCGCCATCGTACGGAACATCGTGCTGTTCTCCGTCATGATCTACGAGCTGGTTGGCCCCATGCTCACCAAGATGGCCCTTACCGCCGCCGGCGATATCACCCCGAAACCCACGACCAAAAGAGTATAAGCTTCACAGGCTCCCCAAACGGGGGCCTGTTTTTTGCGGAGTCCGTAGGGGCGAGCATTGCTCGCCCGTGCAAACTGCGACAACCAAGGCACTTATGGCTTTGCAACCGGTTACAACAACCTCGTCATTGCGAGGGAGCGCAGCGACCGTGGCAATCCGTTTCTCCTTTGAACGCATTTGCCCACAACGATGCCGTTCGTAAGTTTCTGCCGCAGAGATACGGATTGCCACGCCAGTGACATCGGTCACTGGCTCGCAATGACGAGGTATATTATGACTACTGCTTCTATTTTGGCCCCTTGCAGACACTCAGATTTGCGGGTGTGCAATGTCCCACCTACGACGGAACGGTTCCTTTTCCCTTGACTTTTCCATTCGGCAGGTTATAATGGAAATATCTGAAAAATAAAAAAGGAGTGGGGTTTCTTATGGTACACCACATGACTATCGCCGGCCTGGAGCGGGACCTGCCTATTTGCAAGGTCACCGATGATCTGTATATTGCCGGTTTCGTTATTTTCGGCGATCAGGAGCTCACCGTTGCCTGCGCCCGGGATCTGCTGAAGCTGGCTCCCGAATACGATTACATCATCACCGCTGAGGCTAAGGGCATTCCCCTGGGTCACGAAATGGCCCGCCAGGCAGGAGACAAGAAGTATCTGCTGGCCCGCAAGGGTGCAAAGCTGTACATGACCGGTGTATTTGAGGTTGCTGTTCGCTCCATCACCACCGCCAAGGAGCAGCACCTGTACTTAGACACCGCCGATGCCGAGCTCATGAAGGGCAAGCGCATCCTCATCGTGGACGATGTCATTTCCACCGGCGAGAGCCTGGCCGCCCTGGAAGCTCTGGTCGAGAAGGCCGGCGGTGTGATCTGCGGCAAAATGGCTATTCTTGCCGAGGGTGATGCTCAGGAGCGTCCCGACCTCATCTATCTGGAAAAGCTGCCCCTCTTCAACCCCGACGGAACTGTTAAGGGCTAATCGCTTTCATTACCAAGCCTGATCATCCCGGCATAGCACAGGCTATGCCGGGGTGATTTTCATCGTCAGGTAGCCTTGACAGCTTTCGAAAAACGCGATAATAGAAGCAATCTACAAGTTATTCAGGAGGTATATCCCGATGATCCTCTACTATTCCGCCACCGGCAACAGAAGTCGGATCT
>JAZQQD010000141.1:0-62533 GCA_045628895.1 Faecousia sp. | reverse complement strand
CAAAGCTGCGGTGCCACACCCGGCCGCTGCGCTGGAACAGGTCCATGCCGTAGGAGAGGATATTGGTCTTCTCGTCGAATTCTCCCCGCCAGACGCAGTACACATCGTCGTCCTCGTCCAGAAACACCTGGCCATCCATGGCCCGGAGCTTCTCGGGAGTATTCACATCAAAAATCAGGATGCCTCCTGGATTTAAAGCCTTATAGATGCGGTGGATGGCTTGACGCAGATCCTCGGGATCCGGAATATAATCGAATCCATCCAGGGCGCATACTGCCAGATCCACTCCCCGGGGAATCCGCAGTTCCTGCAGCTTCTGGCAGACGAAATAGGGAGGATTGTCCAGCTCCATGGCTCGCTGATTTGCAACAGTAAGCATCTCTTCGGACATATCCACGCCCAGAACCCGCATACCCTTCTCCGCCAGGAGCAGGGCAATGCTGCCGGTACCGCAGGCCAGATCCAGAGCAGACTCCGGGTTTACCTTTTCCCGGGTAAGCAAGGTCTCGTAAAAGGAAACGATGGCTCTGTAATCCACATCCTCCGTCAGCCGGTCATAACTGGCAGCCAGATTATGATAAGCGTTCATAAGTATCCTCTCAAAAAAGCATCCCGAACGCTGTTCGGGATGCTCTGATTTTTAGCGGTTGAAAATCTTGAAGATCTCGTCGATGTCGCCCACGTTGCCGGTCTTCATCTCGATGCCGTCGGCCTTCTTGCCGTCGCCGGGCTTCTGCTCAAAGCCGGTAGCGATAACGGTAACGCGCATCTCATCCTCCAGGGTATCGGAAGTGGTTGCGCCGAAGATGATGTTTGCTTCCGCATTGGCAGCTTCCTGCACGATTCCGGCAGCGGTCTCAACGTCGTCCAGAGTCAGCTCGGAAGAACCGGTGACATTGACCAGAACGCCGGTAGCGCCGTTGATGGAGGTCTCCAGCAGGGGGCTTGCCACAGCGGCCATAGCAGCCTGCTCAGCCTTATCCTTACCGGTTGCAACGCCGACGCCCATGTGAGCACGGCCTGCATCCCGCATAACAGCAGAAACGTCAGCGAAGTCCAGGTTGATGATGACCTTCTCGGAGTAGCCAACCAGCTCAGAGATGGAGGTCACAGCCTGCTTCAGCACATCATCGGCGATGCCGAATGCATTGGCAAAGGTGATCTTCTGGTCGGTAACATACTTCAGACGGTCGTTGGGGATGATGATCAGAGAGTCGACCTTCTCATCCAGAGCGGCGATGCCCTCTTCAGCCTGACGCATACGGTTGGCACCCTCAAACTTGAAGGGCTTGGTCACAACGCCAACGGTCAGGATGCCGGCCTCACGGGCCAGATCAGCAACGATGGGAGCTGCGCCGGTGCCGGTGCCGCCGCCCATACCGGCGGTAATGAAGACCATGTCGGTACCTTCCAGGATCTTGGAAATAGCAGCTCTGGATTCCTCAGCGGACTGACGGCCGATCTCGGGCTTGGAGCCTGCGCCCATGCCGCCGGTGAGCTTCTCACCGATCTGGAGTTTGTTCTTGCAGATAGACTTATTGAGGTCCTGCTTATCGGTATTGACAACGATGAAGTCAACGCCCTCAACGCCGGACTCGATCATACGATTGATGACATTGTTGCCGGCGCCGCCGACACCAATAACCTTAATTTTTACTACGCGCTCCTGAAATGTTTCAGCCATACGCTCTCCTCCTATGTATTTCTTTCAGACAGATATTCTGCCGCTAGCTACATTTGTACTTTTATATTCTACTTTGAATTTCTTTGCAGGTCAATAGAAAATCTCGTTTTTTGTCAAAGAATTTCAATTTCTTTTCAGTCAAAAGGTGTGTATCCTACCTCGTCCTGCCAGATGGTAAAGCTCACATCCAGTACGCCGCTCTGGTAGTTGTTCATCTGGGCAATGGCCTGGCTCATGCAGTCCACCTTGTACTCCAGTCGATCCTGGTTGCCCAGGAGCACCTGATACTGCTCACCGTACCACAGGGTAATGGAGCCGATATCCGTCACATCCAGGCTGGCCAGCTTACCAATCTCCGTATTGTGCTCAAAGCGCTGCAGGATGGTCAAGGCCACGCTCAGCCGCTGATCCGCGGTAACGGTAACCGGGCGGGTAGCCACAGGCTCTCCGTCCTCCCCTTCCTGAGCGGGTTCTTCCAGCTCCTCTGCAGCTCTTGCCATGGTTCCCACCATGGGATTTTCCAGAACAAAGCCGGTGATGGTGCCTCTCTTGGCTGCGGTGGCCGTATCCACACTCTCCAGCAGCTTGCCGGCAGCGGTCATGAGCCACCAGCCGCCCTGCTGGGATTTCACGGCATAGGCAACATCGTACTCGGTAATTTCAATATTTACCGTATCGGGGAGTTTTATACCGATCCGCACATCTTTTACATAAGGAAGGGTGGATGTGATTCTTCCGCAGGCCCTGGCGATGCCGAAGGACAGCAGGCTGTCACCGGCCTTGATACCGGAGGCCTCCGCGATCATATAGGGAGTATACTTCTCCGTGCCGGAAACCATGATCTTGGGCAGAGGATTCTTGGGGTCTTCCGTGGCGATACTGCCCACCCGGAAGAAGATGGTCATGGCAAAGGAAAGGGCGATGGCCACCGCCACCACAGACAGAATCTGCAGGACGAATTTTCGCTTATTGAAGGGCTCCGGAGCGGTGTAAACCGTTTCCGGTGCCGGTTCCCGGGTCACGCGATCCACCTTGGGGCCGTTCTGCTCCGGACGAACCCGTCTGGGCTTTGCTGCCTTCTCGGCACGTTTCTCGGGATTTCGGCGTCGGCGGGGATTCCGGCGCGGATCCTTGGTACTATCCATAGTATTTCTCCTTTATTTTCTGACGAAGGATTCCAGAATATCACAGATCTGCTCCGCGGAATCCGGTATGACCGTCTCCTGCAGCTTCTGCCGCATATGATCCCGCCTCTGGGGATCTCTCAGCAGCTCCTGCACCGTATTATAAAGCGTTTCCGCCGTGCAATCCTTCTCCAGCAGCAGCACTGCGCCGCCCCGATCGGAAAGCACCCGGGCATTTTTCTCCTGGTGATTATCGGTAACATTGGGGGAAGGGATCATGATGCAGGGGGTACCCGTTGCGGAAATCTCATTGCAGGTGGAGGCACCGGCCCGGCTGATGATCACATCCGCCGCAGCCATTAAGGTAGGCATATTATAAATATACTCCACAACCTGCACCTGATCGGTACCGGACAGGTCTACGCCCTGCTGCTCCATAAATTCATGGGTAGAATCCCAGCCAACCTCGCCAGTGGCATGGATATGCTTGAAGGGGAAACCCGCGTCCTGCTCCAGACGCATCATACCGGCGGTAGCCATATTCATCCGGGTTGCACCCAGGCTTCCGAAGGCGGAAACCACCAGCGGCTCCTCCCCCATGCCCAGCTCCTGCCGGGCCTTCTTGCGGGTGTTGTAGATGAACTCCCGACGCACGGGCATACCTACCACCTGCACCCGATCGGGATGCTGATAATAAGCGGCGCTTTCCGGAAAATTCACCAGCACCTTCTCGGCATGCTTCGACACCAGCTTGGTGGTCATGCCGGGAAAGGCATTGCTCTCATGGACCACCGTGGGAATTCCCATGCGATGACCGATATACAGGGCCGCAAAGCTGGCATAGCCGCCGGTGCCCATGATGATATCCGGCTGAAAATCCCGGAGGATCTTACGCACCTGGGTCAGAGCGCCCACCATGTATTTTGCAGCCTTATAGTTAAACTTGATCGCTTTCCAGGAAAAACCTCTGGCAATGCCGGAGCCGGGAATGGTTACCAGCTTGAAGCCCGCCTGGGGCACCAGCTTTTCCTCCATTTCCAGTTCGCAGCCTACAAAGAGAATCTCCGCATCCGGGTGACGCTCCTGGAGGCTTCTGGCCACGGCGATGGCAGGATTGATATGTCCGGCGGTGCCGCCGCAGGTAAAGATCACTTTCATAATGGCGCCTCCTGACGTTTACAACGATTTCGCTGCCGGGAGATCCCCAGCACGATGCCCATCTCCCCCAGGTTCACCGCCAGGGCGGTACCGCCGTAGGAAAAGAAGGGAAGAGAAATTCCCGTGGAGGGCAGCAGATTGGAAACTACCCCCAGATTCAGAATGGTCTGCAGAGCGATGAGGGTCACGAGACCGCTGCACAGCACCGTGGAAAACCGGTCCTCTGCCCGCAAAGCAATCCAATATCCCCGGAGGATCATGGCAGAAAACAGCACGATAATGGCTACCGCACCGAAAAAGCCCAGTTCCTCGCAGATGATCGGGAAAATATAATCATTATACTGAAACGGCAGATAGAGATACTTCTGCCGGCTTTTGCCGAATCCGAGACCCATGAGTCCCCCGGAGCCGATGGCATAGAGGGATTGCAGGATCTGATACCCGGTATCACCGGGGTCCTTTTCCGGGTGGAGCCAGGCCGTCACCCGGTCGCCGGCGTAGCCCATAAAGGAAATATACACCAGCACAAATACCACCGCTCCGGCAGCTCCCATCAGGAGCCACTTAGGATCGGTGCCCGCCACGAACATCATGACCACCGCCACCATGCCCATCAGCAGGATGGCAGACAGGTGCTTTTCCAGAGCCAGGGGCACAAGGATACCCATGAGGGCTGCGGAAAATCCCAGAACGCCGTAGCGGAACTGCTTTGCCGCCGTACCGAACAGGCGGGTCAGGCGGGCAAAGAGAAGAATCAGCGTAAATTTTGCGATCTCCGAGGGCTGGAACTGAAGTCCTCCCACGTTGATCCATCGCTGGGCACCGTTGGCAGACTGCCCGAAGAGCAGCACAGACAACAGCAGCACAATGCTGATGCCATACAGCACCCAGGAAAACCGATACCAAAGTCCCACCGGGATCCGGCTGAACAGGAACATGGCCCCAAGGCCTACGGCAGCACAGGCTGCCTGCTTCTGTAGGTATCGGGTGGACACGGTATAGCCCGTGTCATACTCGCTCTGGGCATAGCTTGCCGAATAGAGCATGGTCAGTCCCACTGCCATGAGCAGCAGCACCAACAAAAGAAAAGGGAGATCCACACCTTCCTCCCCGATTAACGCGGGGCGGTTCTCTTTGGCACGCAGTTTTCCTGCCGCCATAGATACTCCTTTCGGTTCACGCAAAGTTTTTCCAAAGGTATCCCCCTGTGGAATACAATGCTTTAGGGAACGGATTGCCACACCAGTGACATCGGTCACTGGTTCGCAATGACGTGATTTTATTGGTTGGCCGCGATGTATTTTTCACTTTCAAAATACATGATTTTTCGGTAGGACAATATCCGCCCCTACGGATTTGCTTTTCTTACAGTCTTCCCCGGACGCTGAGCCATGCCACGATGCACATCAGGACAGACACGGAAGCAAATACCAGAACTACCTTTTCTTCCTTCCAGCCGCTCATTTCGAAATGATGGTGGATGGGAGCCATCTTGAAGATCCGCTTGCCGTGGGTCAGCTTGAAATAACCCACCTGCAGGATCACGGAAAGCGTCTCACAGATGTACACAAAGCCGGCAAAAATCAGCACCAGCGGCATATCCAGGGCAAAGGCCAAAGCGCATACCACACCGCCCAGGAACAAAGAGCCGGTATCGCCCATGAAGACCTTGGCAGGATGCCAGTTATGGAACAGATAGCCTACCAGGCCGCCTACCAGAGAGGCAGGCAGAATAGCCAGATCATTTCGGCCGCTGAAATAAGCATAGGCGGCAAAGAAGAGCATGACCGGGATGGTGACGGAGCTGGACAGGCCGTCCACGCCGTCCGTCAGATTCACCGCATTGACGCAGCCCACCATGACAAACATGGCAAAGAAAATATAGGCAATGGGGTGGATGTAAATGGTCTTGTCCACAAAGGGAATATACAGGTCGCAGGTCATGATGCCCTTGCGGTAAATGACATACAGGTAGACGGCGGAAACCGCCATCTGCAGCAGGGATTTCTGCAGAGCCGTCAGGCCCAGATCCCGCTTAAACTTCACCTTGCAGAAATCATCCAGGAAACCTACCAGGCCAAAGGAACAGGCAGGGATGAGCACATAAAATGCAGAATAGTCCTGCATGACAGGCAGATTGAACAGCAGAATGAGGATCAGGGTAATGATGAACATGAGGCCGCCCATGAGCGGGGTACCCACCTTATTGTTATGCCAGGTAGGGCCGATTTCCCGGACGGACTGACCTGCCTTCAGCGCACGCAGCACCGGCAGAAGTACAAAGCCCAGAGCAGCAGAAAGAACGCAGGACACCAGGGCTGTCAAAATCAGTTTGGTCATTTTTTCTCCCCCTTAGTCCAAAGCCAGGAATTTATCCAGAGCCAGCTCCATGTGCATACCCCGGCTGCCCTTAAACAGGATCACATCTCCGGGCTTTGCCATGCGCTTTAAGGCCTTTGCCAGTTCATCCTGGTTTTCAAAGCTCTTGGCAAACTTTTCATTCATTCCGCCGGTAATGGCACCGCTGACAATACGGCTGCCGTTCTTGCCGTAGGCAAGGACCACATCCACCTTCTCCGCGGCAATGCGGCCGATGCGATAGTGCTCTGCCTGGGCGCAGGAGCCAAGCTCCAGCATATCACCCAGGACGGCAATGCGGCGGCCATTGCGGCGGCCCAGCACCGTCAGAGCTGCGGTCATAGACTCGGGACCGGCATTATAGCAGTCCTTAATGATGGTATAGCCCTTGGCCTCGAAGGTCTCCTGGCGGCCAGCCATATTGCGGAACTGGCTCAGAGCCTCACGGATATTCTGCTGAGATACGCCCAGCATCAGACCGATGGAAATGGATGCCAGAGCATCAGACACGAAATGGGTGCCCTCCAGTTCCAGATCCACAGGGAACTGATGTCTGCCGTCGGACACGATGAAACGGAGCATGCCGCCCTCTTCCTTCACATCAAAGGCATAGATATTGCAGTTTTCCGGCTCATTGCAGCCGAAATAGACGATTTCCCGCTGGGTCAGCACCTTGGCATTGCGCAGCATACGGTCATCGCCGTTTAAAAGCACCTTTCCGTTTTCCTGCATACCCTCCAGGATCTCCAGCTTTGCCTGCAGAATACCCTCAACAGAACCCAGATGCTCGATATGCATGGTGCCGATATTGACGATAGCAGCGATATCGGGATGCGCAATGGAGGCCAGATAGGCCATTTCCCGAAAATGGTTCATGCCCATTTCCAGCACAGCGACCTGGGTATCCTCCGGCATTGCCAGAACAGCCATAGGCATACCGATATCGTTATTATGGTTCACGGGAGTCTTTTCCGTGCGGAAGGTGGTAGAAAGGATGGAATAGGTCATCTCCTTGGTGGTGCTTTTGCCCACGGAACCGGTGATTCCTACCACCTTCATGCCAATGCGCATCCGCTCCTGGCGGGCAATATCGCCCAGGGCAATACGGACATCCGGTACCACGATGGCAGGAATATCAGCATCATTATGGGTGCAGAGCACAGCGGCAGCGCCACGCTCCATGGCGGCAGGAATAAACTCATGTCCGTCCCGCACACCCTGCAGAGCCAGAAACAACTGGCCGGGCTGCACATTCCGGGAATCGTTGTTGGCTCCCAGGAAGGTCACATCTTTATATTTCGGATCTATCTTACCACCGCACCAGGCTGCTGCCTGCTCAAGTGTAATAACTGCCATAGTGTTACCTCGTTTCTGCCAGGATCTCCGCCACC
This sequence comes from Faecousia sp., assembly GCA_045628895.1. Taxonomy (GTDB): domain Bacteria; phylum Bacillota; class Clostridia; order Oscillospirales; family Oscillospiraceae; genus Faecousia. The sequence goes on along the minus strand of JAZQQD010000141.1, from coordinate 54,818 downwards.
AGTTCCCGCTCATCCATGTGGTGCTTCACACCCTGGATCTCCTGGTAGGTCTCGTGGCCTTTACCGGCAAGTACAATAATATCATATTTCTGAGCCATGTCCATAGCGAAAGAAATGGCTTTCTTCCGGTTTTCCACAACGGAATAGTTGTGCCGATCCCCGGGAATTCCCTTCACGATATCCTCGATGATGGCCATAGGCTCCTCTGTGCGGGGGTTATCGGAGGTAATCACCGCGTAGTCGGCAATGCGGGTACCGATCTCGCCCATAATGGGACGCTTCACGGGATCCCGGTCACCGCCGCAGCCGAACACCGCAATCAGCCTTCCCTTGCAGAAATCCTTCACGGAGGAAAGGACATTGGCAAGGCCGTCGGGGGTATGGGCATAGTCAATAAGGATGGTATAGGGCTGCTCCGGGGTAGGAACCACCTCTACCCGGCCCTTGACACCGGTAACGGTTTCCAGAGCCTCGGCACTCTCCGTAAGGCGGATGCCCAGCTGCAGGGCGATGCCCAGCACTGTCAGGGCATTGGACACGGAAAATCTGCCGGGAATGGGCAGACTGACCCGGGCAGACTGATCGCCGTACCGGGCAGTAAAGGATACGCCGTCGGACTCCAGCACCGCATCCTCGCATGTGAGTTCTGCCCCGGTAAAAATGGCCGGTGCGGTGAGTTTTCCCTTCATGACCTCCACATAAGGATCCTCGCCGTTCAGCACCGCTTTATCGCAGCGGGAGAACAGCTCCGCCTTGGTCTCGGCATAGGCATCCATGGTCTTGTGGAAATCCAGATGATCCTCGGTAAGGTTGGTAAAGGCGGCCACATCATAGTGGATGCCGCCGATGCGATGCAGGGCAATGGCATGGGAGGACACCTCCATGACGCAGGTATCGCAGCCGGCATCCCGCATTTCCGCCAGCAGGCCCTGGAGCTCGAAGCTCTCGGGAGTGGTGCGCTCCGTGGGAATCACCGCGTCACCGATGAGGTTGGACACCGTGCCCAGCAGGCCCACCCGGGCGCCCCGGGTCTTTTCCAGAAGCTGCTTTAGAAGCAGGGTCACGGATGTCTTGCCGTTGGTTCCGGTGACACCAACCATGGTCATACTTTCCGCCGGGTGATTGTAGAAATTGACACCCAGCATAGCAAGAGCCATGCGGTCATTCTCCACAAGAACATAGGGCACATCTATATCCGGCTTCTTAGCGGTGACTACCACCGCAGCGCCCTTCTCCATGGCCATGGGGATGAACCGATTGCCATCGGAGGAAAAGCCGGAAATGGCTACAAACAGGCTGCCGGGAGTCACCTTTCGGGAATCGTAGGCCACCTTGGTAATTTCCAGTTGTAAATCAGCGTGCAGCTGCACTACCGGGATATCCCGGAGCAATGCTTCCAGCTTCATAGGTTCTCCTTTCCTAATCCGCAGCTTTTTTATCTGTCAGTTCCAGCGTTACGGTGGTTCCCCGGAGAATCTCCTCACCGGGGCTCAGGCTCTGGGCCGTTACCGTCACGCCATCGTCATAAGTATTGTTTCCTGTGATCTGCAGCAGGAGGCTGTATTCCTCAGCCTTCTCCTCCGCCTCCCGGCGGGTCAGTCCCAGAAAATCCGGGACGGATACGAATTCCTCCTCCGGTTTCTGCCCCAGGTACAGCAGCACCTGGCTCTCCCCGGGCACATACTGCCCGGCCGCAGGGATCTGCCCGGTTACCGTATCCCCTTCCCCTACAAATTTGCAGGTGAGGTACAGCTCCTTCAGCTTCTTCTCCGCTTCCTTGGGAGTCATTCCTTCATAATCCTCCAGCTGAAACAACCTGCCGGGGATATCCTCTTCGGTATAATTGTGCTCCACCCCAAGATAGGGCAAGATATCCGCCATGACCGCGCCCACGGTTGGTGCCGCCATAACGCCCCCGGAAATATAGATTCCGGTGCTTCGGGATGGGGTATCCAGGGCCACCAACACGATGACCTCCGGGTCATCCATGGGGGCTACCCCCACGAAGGACACGATCTTATCCAGCACCCGATTGCCGTTTTCATCAAAAACATCGATCTTCTCGCTGGTTCCGGTCTTTCCGCCGATGGAAAAGCCTGCCACCCGGGCATTCTTCGCCGTGCCCTCGGAAACCACCGAGGCCATGAGGGTACACATGGTTTTGGAGGTCTCCTCCGAGATCACCTGCCGCAGCACCGTAGGTTCCTGCTGCAGAACAGAATTGCCGTTGGCATCCAGAATTTCGGAGACCACATAGGGCTCCAGCAGCCTGCCGCCGTTGACCACTGCAGCGATGCCCCGCACCAGCTGCAAAGGCGTCAGCTTGAAGGTCTGGCCGAAGGAACCGGAGGTCAGAGAGGCTGTGCCCCATTTCTCCGTATTCGTCACCAGGGACTGATCAAAGAATACACCCTTGCTTTCGCCGAGAAGGTCGATTCCCGTCTTCTCCCGAATGCCGAATTGGGTGACATAATCATAAAACCGCTCTCCCCCCAGCTTCAACGCAATATGGGCAAAGGCAATATTGCAGGAATTCTGCAAAGCCTGAGGGGTCTGCTCCGAGCCGTGTCCGGCGGAGCGCCAGCAATGCAGCAGCTGAGATCGTCCGGGGATGTGCTCGCTGCCGCTGCAATGGAAGGAGGTGTTCAGATCGATGGCTCCGCAATCCAGGGCGGATGCCATGGTGATGACCTTGAAGGTGGAACCGGGCTCATAGCCATCGGAGATGCAGCGGTTGCGCCACTGCTTCAGTCTGGCAGCGGAAAGGGCCTTCTGATAGGCTTCCTTCCCGGCCGTGTAGGCTTCGCTGCCCTCAGGGCAGGAAAGATAAGCATCCGCCAGGGCTTTCAGTTCCTGGGCCGTCTTTTCATCGGCGATCTGCTGATAATCGTTGGGATCATAACTGCCCAGAGTGGCCATAGCCAGGATCTCCCCGGTCTTCACATTCATGACAAGACCGAAGGCACCGTTTTGCACATCATACCGGGCAATGGCAGTTTCCATCTGCTTTTCCAGGCAGCTCTGAATGGTGGCATCCAGGGTCAGCACCACGCTGCAGCCGGGAGTTGCCGCCACATACCGTTCAAAGGAATAGGGCATATCCATTTCGTTATTGCCCTTGGTGGTAATAACCTTGCCGGATTTTCCGGTAAGGTAGCTGTCGTAAGCACTTTCGATGCCCTCGCAGCCGTCGCCCCCGGCATTGGTAAAGCCAATAACCTGGGCAGCCAGACTGCCATAGGGATAATACCGGGATGTGGCCGGTTCCAGATGGATGCCGGAGATTTCCTCCCGGTTGATATAGGCACGAATTGCCGCACCGGTTTTCTCATCGATCCGTGCAGCAATTTGTTTATATCGCTTTGTCCGATCCCCGCCCTGCTCTTCGATCCACTTGGGATCCAGATCCAAAAGCTGACCCAAAAACTCCGAAATGGCAGGAAGATCCGCCTTGGATTGTTTCAGCTCATGGGGATCCAGATAAACATTCTCAACGCTTTGGGAGCAGGCGAGAATATTCATATTGCGGTCGTAAATGATGCCCCGATCCGCCTGCACCAGGGTTGTGCGGGTCTGATTCCGCAGGGCAAGGTCTGCATAGGTACCGAAGCTGCCCAGCATCAGATGTGCCAGCTGCGCAACAATGGGGACGAAGGCAAATATGCCCAGTACCGCGGCCACCAGAAGGATCCTCCTGTGGTGTCCGCTGTCCTGCCGCAGCCGTCCCGGTTCCTGTTTTGCCATTTTCCATCCCGGCCTTTCCAAAATAAGGGGGAATACCATCAATGGGCAGCAAGGTCACCCCTACCACCCATTGTCATTCCTATCCTTATTCTATTGGAGGCCCCGGACTTTATGCAAACAGGCCGGTGAAAAACACACCAATGCTGTGCCACAGGGAAGTAGACTCTTCCTCTGGGACGCTGATGGTAATGGGAATACGGTAAGCTTCCTCCTTGGGGATCATACCCTGGGAAAGAGCCAGCGTTTCGATCTTTTCCAGATCCACGGTTTCGTGGTACTCGTGATTCAGCTCAACATTCTCATTCCGCAGAGAAAGCACATATTTCTCCATAGCCATGCGCTCCCGGCGGACATTACGCATCTGCACCAGGCCAAACACCATGGTAACCAGAAGAGCAACTGCCATGACAATGGCACAGGCAGCGGTCAGATCCAGATGGACGACCTGCCGGCGAGGCTTGGGAGCCTCAGGAAGCTGAACCTTTTTCTGAGGAGCCGGTTCCAGCACACGGGCAGCGTTGCCGGAGGTATAAAACTGAATATAGGGGCTTTCTTTCTTCTGTGCCATGGTTTCGACTCCTTTCTCTCTTTATCGTTTCTCGCAGATCCGAAGCTTTGCGCTTCTGGCTCTGGGATTCGCCTCTAGTTCTTCCTCTGTGGAAGTGATGGGCTTCCGGGTAATGATATCTACCTTTGCTTTCTTTCCGCAGACGCACACCGGAAATTCCGGGGGACAGGTGCAGCCCTTGGCTGCCTTGGCCATGCCAAGCTTCACGATCCGATCCTCCAGGGAATGGAAGGTGATGATACAAAGTCTTCCGCCGGGATTCAGCAGATCGATGGCATCCTCCATGACCCGTTCCACGGATCCCAGTTCATCATTGACTGCGATGCGGATGGCCTGGAAGCTTCGCTTTGCCGGATGCTGCTTTTCCCGAAGGGCGGCTGCCGGCATGGCGCTGCGGATGATATCCACCAGTTCCAGAGTAGTTTCAATGGGTTTTTCTTCCCGGCGGCGGCAGATGGCATCCGCAATCTTGCGGGAATACCGCTCGTCACCGTATTCAAAGAGGATCCGTGCCAGCTCGTCCCGGGACCAGGTATTGACCACGATCTCGGCGGTGAGGGAATCCTCGCTGTTCATGCGCATATCCAGGGGGGCATCGGCCATATAGGAAAAGCCCCGGGATGCATCATCCAGCTGCGGAGAGGAAACACCCAGATCCATGAGGATGCCGTCCACTCCGGGGATATTCAGATCCGACAGAACCTGACGCATTTCACAGAAATTGGAATGCACCAGGGTGACCCGATCACGGTAGGGCGCCAGACGCTTGCCCGCGGCCTCCAGGGCGATGGGATCCCGGTCGATGCCGATGAGGCGTCCGCTCTCCAGCTTTGCTGCGATCCGGCTGGAATGGCCTGCACCGCCCAGGGTGCCGTCCACATAAATGCCGTCGGGCTTAATGTTCAGGCCCTCAATACATTCCTCCAGCAAAACGGAAACATGATGAAATTCCGTCATAGACCGATGGCCTCCAGAGATGCCAGCAGCTTTTCGGGTGTCAGATTCTCAGTCTCAAACTTATCGTATTCTTCGGCGCTCCAGATCTCTGCCTGGCCTGCACGGCCAACAATCATAGCTTCGCCGGCGATTCCGGCATAGTCCAGCAGGTTGCGGCTCAGAGAAAAGCGGAACTGCTTATCGGGGCTGCACTGGACGGCATTCATAAAGATCAGGCTGGTGGCACCGGAACGCTGGGAAAGAGGCAGCTCGTTATACTTCTCGTTGAGGGTTGCCCAATCGGAAGCGGTATAGGCGGTGAGACATCTATGACCGCAGTTGACACCCAGTGTCACGAAAAAAGTTTCGCCCAGCTCCTCTCTCAGCTTGGCAGGGACGAAGATACGACTCTTGTCGTCCAATCGAGCAGGATACTTGCCGATCATGTGTTTCACCTCCATTTTACTACCATTTTACTACCATTCTTCTCCACTTGGTTACAGTATACTTTATGAAGAATGAAAAATCAACTGTTTTCCGCAAAAACTCCCAGTTTTTTTGCTGGTAAAAATTAGTATTTTGCCCTATTCTAAAACATTTGTTTTAGAATAGGGCAAGTGTTTTTATCCGATTTTGATCTCGATCTCCTGCTTCGGGGCAGCCAGTACCACCCGGGTCACAGGCTCCTGTTCCCGCAGCAGGGCAAGGGCAAGGGGTCCCTCCACCTTCTCCTGCAGCAGATGCCGCACCTGTCGGGCACCGCCCTCCTGCTTGCAGGCACGGCAGAGGTTCCCCGGAACCTCCCGGGAATACTCCAGCTCCATCTGCCGTTTGCGCAGACGCTGTCCCAGCTGATCCAGGTATTTTTCCGCAATCTTTTCCATAGAAGCATCGCTGAGTCGGGAAAAAGCTACCACAGCGTCGATTCGCCCCAGAAATTCCGGTGAGAAAAACTCCCGAAGGGATTCCGCCCGGGGATCGGATTCCGGGCAGAAGCCGAGCCCCTCCCCCCGCTTTTCTCCTCCTACATTGGAGGTCATGACTACCACCGCATTTTTGAAGCTGACCTTTCTTCCCGTACTGTCGGTGAGAACTCCCTCCTCCATGATCTGCAGCAGGATGCCCAGCACATCCCGGTGGGCCTTTTCCAGTTCATCAAAAAGTACGATGCAGTAAGGTCTGCGCCGCACCGCCTCCGTCAGCTTGCCGCCGTCCTCATAACCTACATATCCCGGAGGTGCACCCAAAAGTCGGGAAACAGAGTGCTTTTCCATATATTCCGTCATATCCAGCCGGATAAAATTCTCCTTACTGCCATAGAGTTCCTCTGCCAGGGCACGGCAGAGCTCCGTCTTTCCCACCCCGGTAGGGCCGGTAAAAAGCAGGGTCGCCACCGGACGGCTCTCATCCCGCACATCGGAAAAGCCTCGGCGTACTGCCTCCGCCGCTGCGGAAACCGCCTTTTCCTGGCCGATGACCCGACGGGACAATCGCTGCTCCAGATTTAGAAGCCGCTCCCGTCGGGTTTCCGTCAGCTTGCCCACGGGAATCCCCGTTCTGGCAGACACCGCCCAGGCGATATCCGCTGAGGTGACCATAGGCGGATGCCGGGGTTCCCCGGTGGCGCGTACCATACGCTGCATCCGATCCCGGAGCTCTGCCGCCTTCTCGAACCGGCTTTCCCGCACCGCCTCATGGAGCTCCTGCTCCAGATTGAGCTGGACGGAGCTGCCGGTTTTCATCTGCTCCATTCTGGCATGGGCCGTCCCCTCGTCCAGAAGATCGATGGCCTTATCCGGCAGGAACAGATCCGGAAGATACCGATCCGACATCCGCACCGCATCCAAAATGGCTTCCTCCGTAATCCGCAGACGATGGTGGTTTTCCAGCCCCGGCTTCAAGGCTTTGAGAATCTCCACCGCCGTAGTCAGATCCGGTTCCTCCACCATGACAGGTCGGAACCGCCGTTCCAGGGCAGGATCCTTTTCCACGAATTTTCGGTACTCCACAAGGGTCGTCGCTCCCAGCATCTGCAGTTCTCCCCGACCCAGGGCAGGCTTCAAGATGTTGGCAGCATCGATGGCGCCCTCTGCCGCTCCTGCGCCAACGATGGTATGCATCTCATCGATAAAGAGGATCACATCTCCGCTCCTGCGGATCTCCCCCAGCACATCCCGGAGCCGTTCCTCAAATTCGCCACGGTATTTGGTTCCCGCCACCAGATTAGCCATGTTCAGACTGATGAGACGCTTATCCCGGAGCTGAGGCGGCACACATCCCGCCGCCATCCGCTGGGCAAGGCCCTCGGCGATGGCGGTCTTGCCCACCCCGGGTTCCCCGATGAGAGCAGGGTTATTCTTATTCTTCCGGCTCAGGATCCCGATGACGGTATCGATCTCCCGGTCTCTGCCGATGACCGGATCCATAACCGATGCCTTCAGAATCAGATCATCGCCGAATTGCTCCAACAGTTTCGTAAAGCACCCCTCCTTTTGGGTCTTTTCCGGATTCTTTTCTTCCTGAAACATGGCCTCCACCGCCTGATGAAACAGCAGATCCCGGTCAGCTACCCCGATCTCCAGCAGCACATCCGCTTCGGTTTTGCGGGTGCGCAGCAGGCCGAGAAGGAGGTGGAACACCCCGATCCGGTGCCGTCTTTGGGCAGCCGCCTCCCTGGCTGCACGATTCAGGATTCCCCGCAGGGCAAGGGTCATGCCCTGGGGCAGAGGAAGGTTTCCGTGGCCACGGCCGAAAAGCACGGAGATCAGCTGCCGGGTCAGCTTCGGCTCCATGCCAAACTGCCGCAGCAGGGTTCCGGCAGAACCGGGATGCTCCGTCAGCGCCAGAAGCAGGTGGACGCTGCCCACATAACTGTGACCAAAGTCCACCGCCTTTTGCGATGCAGCCAGAATACATCCTTCCGCATCCTTTTCGTAGTGCAAAATTCCTTCCCCCAATCAATTTCGCATTCTCCCCAAGCCCACAAAAAAATATACGAAGTTTTGGAAAAAGGATTGCATTTTCCAAATTTCATGTTAATATATACCTGTACTTCTGTACAACACTACTGAGAAACGGAGGAGAATCACTATGGCATACAAGATTACTGATGCTTGCGTTAGCTGCGGTTGCTGTGCAGACAATTGCCCCAACGACGCGATCGCTGAGGGTGACGGCAAGTACGAGATCAATGAGGATCTCTGCGTCAGCTGCGGTTGCTGTGCAGATGCTTGCCCCAACGAGGCTATCGAGGAAGGCTAATTATTGACCTTACTTATGCCTGTGCAGTCACAAGCTGCACAGGCACTTTTTTTAGGAGGCAGCATGGAGACCCTGCATAACGGCTATATTCTCGATTTCCCCCCGGGGGTATTTCCCTTAAGTACCGATTCCATGGTACTCTCCCACTTCGTCCGATTGCCGAAGAACGCAGCGGTGCTGGATCTCTGCTCCGGCTGCGGAACCCTCGGCCATCTTTTATGTGCAAAGGATTCCGGCTGCAATGTCACCGGGGTAGAACTAAGCCCGGCTGCCCATGATGCAGCCTTACAAAATATAGAACGCAACGGGTTATCCATCCGATTATCCAGTATATGCGGGGATATCCGAAATATTACCGAATTGCTGCCGGGGCGGAAATTTGCCGTCTGCGTTTCCAATCCCCCCTATTTTTCCGCAGGTCCCGCCAGCAAAAATCTTACCGGTGCCCGGAGAGAGGACAGCTGCACCGCGGAGGATCTGTTCTCCGCAGCAGCCAAAACCGTGAAATACGGCGGGGACTTCTATCTGGTACACCGGCCGGAACGGCTGGGTGAGCTCTTCGCTCTGGCGGATCGTCACGGCTTTGCCCCCAAACGGCTGATGCTGGTGCGGCACAAAGCAGGAGGGCCTGTGATCCTCGTGCTGCTGCAATGCCGCAGAGGCGGAAAACACGGACTAAGCTGGGAGGAAATCTCCCTGTTCGCACCCAGTGGGGAACCCACCCCGGAATATCGGGAAATCTATCATCTCTAGGAGGCAGACCATGGCAGGCATCTTATATCTGGTACCCACTCCCATCGGAAATCTGGGAGACATTTCCATCCGCTGCCGGGAAACCCTGGAACAGGCGGATTTCATTGCCGCCGAAGACACCCGGGTCAGCCTGAAGCTGTTGAACCACCTGGGCATCAAAAAAAGCCTTGTCAGCTACTACGAGCACAACAAGGCTTTTAAGGGTGAACAGATTGTCGAACGGATTCTGGCCGGAGAGAACTGCGCTCTCGTGACCGATGCCGGCAGTCCCGCCATCTCCGATCCAGGCGAAGATCTGGTGAAGCAATGCGCGGAGGCAGGCATCACCGTGACCGCCATCCCCGGCCCCTGTGCCGTGATCACCGCTCTGAGCATCTCCGGCCAGGCCACCGGACGCTTCTGCTTCGAGGGCTTCCTTTCCACCGCGAAGAAGAGCCGCCGGGAGCACCTGGAGGAGCTGAAAACCGAAAAGCGCACCATGATCTTCTACGAAGCACCCCATAAGCTGCTGAACACCCTGCAGGATATGGCTGAGGCCTTCGGAGAGGATCGGCCCATCAGCCTGTGCCGGGAGCTGACAAAGCTCCACGAAGAGGTGGTACGCACCACCCTGGGTGAGGCTCTGCAGAAATACACAGAAAATGCTCCCAAGGGAGAATTTGTGCTGGTCATCGCCGGCGCCAAAGAGGAAGAAACAGCGGCAGCCACCGAAGCCGATGCTGCCGCCATGGTTAAAAAGCTGATGGAATCCGGCATGAGCCGAAAGGACGCGGTAAAGCAAACCGCAAAGGCCCTGGATCTGCCGAAAAACGTTGTTTACGACGCATCCCTCAGCGATACAGAAGAATAAAAAAGCAGGGGCTTTTGCAGCCCCTGCTTTTAATTTTCCTTCAAATTCTGAATGCAGCTTGCGCAGACATCCTTACCCATAAAGGACTTCAGTTCCGCAGTCGTTCCGCAGAACACGCAGGCATTCTCGTGCTTACGCAGGACGATCTTATCATCCTCCATAAAGATCTCCACCGCATCCCGTTCCTCAATCTCCAGAACCCGACGCATCTCCACAGGGAGAACCACACGGCCAAGCTCATCCACTTTACGGATAATACCGGTTGATTTCATAGGAAATGATCGCTCCTTTCAAAATATACAATGATTCTGTATATCAGTATACCACCATGTCAAAATTTGTCAAATACATTTTCAAGAAAAGTGACTTTCCCTATCAATTTTGTACACTTCTACCATAGGACGCCCTCGCATAGGCTGTTTTGGGAGGGTTAACCATGGTTATGAGCTGGATTTTTACAGGAATTTTGTTTCTTTCGCTGATTTTTGGAATTGGCTGCGGAACGATTCGCGCCGTTTCTGCCGCCGTTTCCCAGGGGGCCCAGGCCGGAATCACCCTGGGAATCTCCATTGCGGGCTCCATCTGCCTCTGGTCCGGGGTAGGACGGCTCATGGAAAGGGCAGGACTTACCGCCTTTCTTTCCCGGCTGCTGAAGCCGGCCATGCATCGGATCTTTCCTTCTACCCGGACGGACACGGAACTTGCAGGCACCCTTTCCGGGAACATCTGCGCCAACCTGCTGGGCCTCGGCAATGCAGCCACTCCCATGGGGATCCGGGCAGCCGGAATGCTGGTGCGGCAGCCGGGGGTGGCGGGCGACGAGCTATGCCGGCTCATTGTGCTGAACACTGCATCCATCCAGCTGATCCCGGCAAATGTTGCCGCCCTGCGGGCAAGCCTGGGCTGCGGCACTCCCTTCGACATTCTTCCGGCGGTATGGCTCACCAGCTTCCTTTCCGCAGGAGCAGGCCTAACCATGGCATTCCTGCTGGGAAAGGTATGGAAGCATGGCTGATTACCTGATTCCCCTGCTGCTGACCCTTACCGCTGCCCTGGGTCTGCGGAAAAAGGAAAACGTATACGATCTGCTCATCAGCGGCAGCGCCGAGGGACTGAAGCTTCTGCTGACCATTCTTCCCTCTCTCATCGTTCTGCTCACCGGGGTGCAGATGCTCCGGGCATCCGGAGCAATGGAAGCCATCAGCCGGATGCTGCAGCCGGTCTTCTCCTTTTTCGGGATTCCGGAGGAGACTGCCCTGCTGGTACTGATCCGCCCTATCAGCGGCAGCGCTGCCCTGGCCGTCGGCGCAGAGCTCATGAAGCAGTACGGAGTGGACAGCCTTGTAGGACGAACTGCCGCCGTGATGCTGGGCTCCACGGAAACCACCTTCTACACCATCAGCGTTTATTTTGGGGCAAACAAGATCACGAATATCCGCTATACCCTGTTTGCGGCTCTGTTTGCGGATTTTGTGGGATTTTTCATGGCGTCGTTATGGGTGAGGGTGCTGTATGGGTAAACAAAAAAAGCCGTGGCATAAGCCACTGCTTTTTGATTGAGAAAATTACTCTTCCTCTTCGTCCTCGGTGGTGAACTCCAGCACCTCGCCGCACTCGTCACAGACGATGCTGCCCTGCTCCAGAGTCTCCTCGTCGAAGGTGATGACATTGCCGCAAGCACACTTCACCTCATACAGGGTGCTGTCCTCGTAGCCGATATCGAAGCCCTCATCCTCGTACTCGTCGTCCTCGTCGTCGAAGTCTTCGTCATCATAGTCATCTTCGTAATCGTCGTCATCGAAGTCCTCATCATCTTCTTCGTCCATGATGTAGTCCTCAATGGCATCCAGATCCTCTTCGATCTCATCCAGTTCGTCAGAAATGGCAATGGTGGTGTCTTCCACATCCGTAAGAGTACGGGTCACATCCCCCAAGAGATCCACGATGGCGGCAATCATCTTGCCCTCGCCGGACTCCAGGTTCAGATTCAGGCCATCCATCAGGCCCTTCAGGTAGGCGGACTTTTCAGAAATAGTCATAAGAATCCTCCTGCGATTATATCGCAAAAAATTCGATTAAGCCTTGGAACGGCCCAGGTACTCACCGGTGGTGGTGTCGATGTTGATCTTGTCACCCTCGTTGATGAAGAGAGGCACCTTAACCTCAGCGCCGGTCTCAACGGTAGCGGGCTTGGTCACGTTGGTAGCGGTGTTGCCAGCAAAGCCGGGCTCGGTAGCGGTAACGACCAGATCCACAAAGCGGGGAGGCTCAACGCCGAAAACGTTGCCCTTGTAGCTCATGATGGTGCAGACATCGTTCTCCTTAACGAAGCGGAAAGCATCACCCAGGGACTTCTCATCAATGGGCTCCAGCTCGTAGGTCTCGGGGTCCATAAAGTAGTACAGGGAGCCGTCGTTGTAGGAGTACTCCATCTTCTTTCTCTCAACGTATGCGGTGGGGAACTTTGCGGTGGGGTTGAAGGAAGTTTCGGTCACAGCGCCGGAGATGACGTTCTTCATCTTCACGCGGACGAAAGCGGCACCCTTGCCGGGCTTCACGTGCTGGAACTCCACAACCTGCATAACCTTACCGTCCATATCGAAGGTCACGCCGTTTCTAAAATCACTTGCAGAAATCATTTCTTTATCCTCCTATGTTGTACCCTCCGAAGAGAGTATGGGTTTATAGTTTTATAGCTATACCATTCTAACCGAAAAAAAGCAATTATTCAAGAGGAAATGCGAATATTTTTAAAGAATGATCAAATTTTTCGGGCTATGGGTAATGTTTTCGCAGCCATCGGCCTTGAAGATCACCACATCCTCAATGCGGACACCGAACTTGCCGGGGAGATAAATGCCGGGCTCTGCGGAAATGACCGCATTCTCGGGGATGGCATTGGGATTTGCAAAGCTGCAGTTGGGAGACTCATGGATCTCCAGACCCAGACTATGGCCGTAGCTATGGCCGAAATACTCGCCGTAGCCGGCCTCGGTGATCACATCCCGGGCAGCGCCGTCCACATCCTTACCAGGGGTTCCGGCCTTGGAAACGGCAATGCCTGCCAGCTGCGCCTTGGCAACGGTGTCATAGACCTTCTTCATTTCCTCGGTAGCAAAGCCCAAAGCCACGGTACGGGTCATATCGGCGCAATAGCCCTGGTACATACCGCCGAAGTCCATGGTGATGAAATCACCGGCCTGGAGCACCCGGTCACCGGCTACGCCGTGGGGCAGGCTGGTATTGGGGCCGGAAACCACGATGGGATCAAAGGCCAGGCCGTCGGATCCGTTCTTATACAGGCAGTAGATCAGCTCTGCCTGGAGCTCCTTCTCGGTCATGCCGGCGTGGATCTTGGTGCAGACCTCGGAAAAAGCCACATCGGTGATATCCTGGGCCTTCTTCATAAGCTCGATCTCCCAGTCCTCCTTGGTGCCCCGGAAGGCATGGATCTGACTGTTCATAGGGGTCAGCTTTGCCTCCAGATTTTTCTCATAGCCCATGAACTCGGAAACCGTCAGATAGTTCTCTTCGTAGCCGAGCACGGTGATGCCGAACTCGGCGCAGGCATCGTTAATGCGCTTGGCATAGTTGCGGCCGCGATCCACTGCCAGGACTTCGAAGCCCTTCAGGTTCTTCTCGGCGGACTCGATATAGCGGCTGTCGGTAAAATAGCGGCAGCCGGCCTTGGACACCACGGCGACACCCTCGGCAATGTCGAACTCGGCAGCATAATGGCGGCTGTAGCGGCTGGTCAGCAGCAGGCCCTGAACGTTCTCATCCAGCAGAGACAGGTATTTTTCCAGATTTTTCATGATAATCTCCTCTTTCTTGCAAGGTAAATAAACGGCAGCTCCGCCACATGGCGCAGCTTCAGCCAGAAATTATGATTATGGATGGCCTCCACCAGAACGGCCTGGATGCCGGAGGTTTTCGCCCCCAGGGTATCGGTATAGATCTGGTCACCAACCAGGGCGCAGGCTTTCTTTTCCATACCGTATTTTTTCAGGCAGGCTTTGATGCCCCGGTGGAAAGGTTTTCTCGCATGAGTAATACAGTCGATGCCGAACCGGGCGCAGAATTCCCGAACCCGGGGCTTCTTGCTGTTGGACACCACGCAGATTTTTATGTCCGACAGCTTCATGCATTCCAGCCAGTATTTCATGTAGGCGGTGGGTTCGCTGGTGGTATAGGGCACGATGGTATTATCAAAGTCCATCATGAGGAGCTTGATGCCGCGGCTATGGAGCAGCTCCGGTGTCAGATCCGTCAGCGCTTCGGTCATCAGATCCGGCAAAAACATATTCCCCACCTCACTATCATAAAATTTCCTGAGAATTTCCAGTTGATTATAACACAAAAAGGAGCTTTTGTCCATGGGGACGGAAATCTATGTTGTGATGACGGGAAAAGAAATTCGGGATTGCGGCAAGCTTCCCGAAAAAATCGCCTATTTAGGCTGCCATTTCGGAGGTAACGGACTGGTGGGACTCCCCGACGGCCTGCCGGAGGGCAGTATGCTGCTGATCGATGACCGGGTAGTTCCACAGGAATCGGATATCGAGTCTGCCCTTGCCCAGCTGAAACCGCTTTTGCCGAAGTTTTCTGGGATCTATCTGGATTTTCAGCGGGAGGAAACCCCGAAGGAAGCGGCAAATCTGCTTGTGGAGAAATTGCCGTTTCCCGTGGGAGTTCCAAAAAGGTTTGGCATTGGGATCCCTGTGCTGCCTCCGAGGCAACTGAATCTGCTGCCGGGGGACTATTATCATCCCGGCTGCTGGACAGAGGCAGCTATGACCGCCTGGGAACTGACGGTGACAAAGGACGGGTGCAGCAAAAAAGAAGTGCCCCGAAAAAAAGATTTTTCGGGGCACTATTCTGAAATCCTTTACTGCAGCTACTCTGTGGAGATGGATGAAGAGAAAGCGGTGTTTGTCATGCAAAACAATCGGGAACTTTTGCACAGGGAAATTTTGGAGGACAACGCCCCGGAAAAATGGCTGGTGCTGTACCGGGATTGGATGGAAGAATAATTGTAAGTGCGAGCAGTGCTCGCCCTTACAATGTGCGGTTTTTGGGGGCAGTAAAAATCCCTCTGCAAAATGCAGAGGGATTTTAGCGCATATAATCAAGAGGGGATATTAATAGAACTTTCTCTTGTTCTTACGAGCAGCTTCGGACTTCTGCTTACGCTTCAGGCTGGGGCTGACGTAATGCTCGCGCTTCTTAACTTCAGCGATAACGCCCTCCTTGGCACAGCTACGCTTAAAACGACGCAGAGCGCTCTCCAGAGTTTCGTTTTCCTTTACGCGAATTTCAGACATTGTTTTCCCTCCCTCCGATAGCATCCGGCTTTATCCAGGATGCGTTCAGGACCATATCGGCTTTTCCATTATATGGCCTGTTGTAACAAAAGTCAAGCAATAAATCTGATTTTGGTGTAATTTCTTGGAATTACTTCACAATCAGATTGCAAAGCTTATTCTTTACCACGATGGTCTTGATGATACTGCCGCCCTGCTTTTCCAGGAAACGGGCAATCTTCTCGTCGGCGGTGACCAGAGCAACGACCTCTTCATTAGAAAGATCTGCTGCCATATTGACGGTGCCGCGCATCTTGCCGTTGACCTGAACTGCCAGGGTGATCTCGGTATCCTTGCACTTTGCTTCGTCATAGGTAGGCCAGCTCTCATAGGCGATGGTATTCTCATGGCCCAGGATCTGCCAGATCTCTTCGCCCACATGGGGGGTGATGCAGTAAATCATCTTAATGAAGCCCTCGGCATACTCTCTGGGGCAGGAACCGACCTTATACAGCTCATTGACAAAGACCATCATCTGAGCGATAGCGGTATTGAAGCCCAGAACCTCGAAATCATTTGTGACTTTCTTCACGGTCTGGTGGTAAATTTTGGTGAGCTTTCCGTCATCGGTATCGGTGATATTGGCGCTCTCGGTGAAGAAATTCCACACGCGGTTGATGAACTTCTTGGCGCCGGCCACGGCGGTCATGCTCCAGGGCTTGGAGACCTCCAGGGGGCCCATGAACATTTCATACAGGCGCAGGGTATCCGCGCCGTACTCCCGGACGATATCGCTGGGATTTACCACGAACTCAGGGAAGCGCTTTCCCATCTTGATGCCGTTCTCGCCCAGGATCATACCCTGGTGGACCAGCTTCTTAAAGGGCTCCTTCACAGGGGAGATGCCCTTGTCATACAGGAAGCGGTTCCAGATACGGGAATACATCAGGTGACCAACGGCATGCTCGGGGCCGCCGATATACAGGTCGACAGGCAGCCAATGCTTCAGAAGCTCGGGATCGCAGAGCTGCTTTTCATTCTTGGGATCGATATAGCGCATATAGTACCAGGAGGAACCGGCAGAACCGGGCATGGTAGAGGTCTCGCGGACACCCTTAATGCCGTTTTGGTTGTACTGCTTCCACTCGGCGGCATTTTCCAGAGGTGCCTGACCGTTCTTGCCCTTGTAATCCTCCAGCTCCGGCAGGATCAGAGGCAGTTCCTCATCGGGAAGGAAGTGGGTTTCGCCGTCCTCGGTATACACAGCGGGAACGGGTTCGCCCCAATAACGCTGACGGGCAAAGATCCACTCGCGGAAGTGGTAGTTGTTCTTTCTCCGGGCAACACCCATGCCTTCCAGCTTGCAGGTGATGGCTTCCTTGGCCTCTTCCACAGTCAGGCCGGTAAACTCCTCGGAGTTGATAAGCTTGCAGCCCTTGCCCAGATAATCATACTTCTCGAAGGCGCGCTCGGAAACGTCACGGCCCTCAACAACCTGGATCATAGGAATGTTATGGACGACAGCATACTCGAAGTCACGTTGGTCATGGCTGGGAACGGCCATAACGGCACCGGTGCCGTAGTTGGCCAGGACGAAGTCGCCGATAAACACGGGTACTTCCTTGCCGTTGACCGGGTTGATGGCATAGACACCCTTCAGGGGGCAGCCGGACTTGGTCTTATTCAGTTCGGTGCGGTCCATGTCGCTCTTCTTTACGGTCTCGTCGATATAAGCCTGGACTTCCTCCTTGTTCTGGATGCGGTCCATGAGGGACTGGACGATCTTGCCGTCGGGAGCCAGCACCATGAAGGTGATGCCGTAGATGGTTTCGATACAGGTGGTATAGATGGAGAACTCACCGCCGCCCACCAGCTTGAAGTCCACTTCCACACCGGTGGACTTTCCGATCCAGTTGCGCTGGATCTCCTTGGTGGATTCGGGCCAATCGATCTCGTTGAGGCCCTCCAGCAGCTTCTCGGCAAAGGCAGGCTGGTCAATGACCCACTGCATCATATTCTTCTTCACAACGGGATAGCCGCCGCGCTCGGACTTGCCGTCGATGACCTCATCGTTGGAAAGGACGGTGCCCAGCTCTTCACACCAGTTGACAGGCATCTCGATACGCTTTGCGTAGCCTGCCTCCCACAACTTCTTGAAGATCCACTGGGTCCACTTATAGAAGGAGGGGTCGGAGGTGGCGATCATCTTGGACCAGTCGTAGTCGAAGCCCAGCTCCTTCAGCTGCTTAGAGAAGGTCTCGATGTTCTTCTGGGTAAAGCCGTTGGGATGGTTGCCGGTGGAGACGGCATACTGCTCAGCGGGCAGACCGAAGGAATCGTAGCCCATGGGATGCAGCACGTTATAGCCCTGCATACGCTTCATGCGGGACATGATATCCGTTGCGGTATAGCCTTCGGGATGGCCTGCATGCAGACCTACGCCGGAGGGATAGGGGAACATATCCAGCACATAATACTTAGGCTTAGAGAAATCCCACACATCGGTATGGAAGGTCTCATGCTCCTCCCAGTATTTCTGCCATTTCTTTTCAATTTCGGGATAATTATAGTTCATTGGAAAAACCTTCTTTTCAAAAGTTTTGATTTTTATCCAAAATGGAGCTGTGAAAAACGCAAGGATTGCACGGGCGGATACTATCCGCCCCTACGATGGTGCATCCTTAGCTATTCGGCAGCAGGATGTCATCGATATTGATGACTTCGCCGTCGGCCCACAGGCGCTCCAGATCATAGAACTTCCGGGCTTCCTCGGTGAAAACATGGACAACGATGGAGCCGTAATCCAGCAGCTCCCAGGTGTTGCCCCGATGGCCTTCCCGGCCCAGCATGGGCTCGCCCAGCTGCTCCAGGGTATACTCCGCATAATCGCAGAGGGTCTTAACATGGGTATTGGAGGTGCCGGTACAGATCAGGAAATAATCTGCCAGGCTGCTGACCCGGTCAATGCGGATCAGCTTGATGTCCAAGCCCTTCTTTTCATCCAATGCCTTGGTGGTTGCCAGAGCAACCTCTCTTGCTGTCAACATAACATCGTTCCTTTCCGGTGTTCTCTCATATATCTCAGTGCCTGCTCCGACATGGGAGACTGGACGCTTCCCTGCTCATTCAGATGATCCAGCGTCATTTCCAGACCCAGGATCATGGCCCCATCCAGGTCGGAATAGGCAAGCTCCCGAAGCTTTTCTACCCCGGGGAAGTCCCGGTTGGGCTCCATATAATCGGCTACATACAGGATCTTTTCCAGGATATTCATATCCGCCTTGCCGGTGGTATGAGAAGCAATGGCGCTGACCACAGCTTTATTTTCCCCAAAAATGCGATCCGCAACCAGAGCACCTGTCATGGCATGGAGGGTTTTGGGGTATTTTTTGGAAAATTCGTCCAATATGATACCATATTCCTGACACAAAGTCAATTGAAGGCCCCCGGACAGGGCCTTGGTGATATCGTGGAGCAGACCTGCACGGGCGGCATCCGTTTCATCCACACCCCATCTTCTTGCCATGGCCGCAGCCGTATCCCGACAGCCCAGCACATGGCGCACCCGGTTGGGATTGAGGAGGCTCACGACCACCTCTTCCAGCTTCTCCATGGGAAGATTTTTAAAGTCCTCTCCGGCAGAATAAAGTCCGTTTTCCCGGATGTACTCCCCCACGCCCTTAGGCAGGAAGGGATCGGCACACCGGAAGACAAGCATCCGACGCAGATCGGAAGAAGAAATGGTAACAGGAGTATTTTCTGCCAGTTCTGCCTTTGCTCCCATGGCAAGAAGCTTCTCATGCTGGGCGGCAACGGCTTTCTTTTCTCCCTTTTCTCCCCGGTAGAAGGCACCGATGGTGGCAAGTTCCAGAATTTTTTTGCTCTGAACCCAGGTATCCACCGTCAGGAACATATCCGTACCCATGCAGAGCACCAGTTCCGCATCCGGGTACAGTTCATGGAGCTCCTCCAAGGTTTTCCAGGTATAGCTGACATCCTGCCGCTTCAGCTCGATATCCGACACTGTGACATTCGGGATGCCCTCTGCCGCCAGACGCAGCATGGCAAGGCGCTGCTCCGGAGAAGCAGAGCCCTCGGGCAGTTTTTTATGGGGAGCGATCCAGCCGGGAACCATCAGCAGTTCCGAAAGGTCGAAAGCCTCCACTGCCTTTTTGGCAGCTTCCATATGGCCGATATGAGGCGGATTAAAGGTACCGCCGTAAATACCAATGCGTTTCATAACGCTCCCCTCCCAAATACAGAATCAGTCTTCTCCCCGCAGCTTCCGCTCTCTTGCCTGTTCGATGGACTTCTCAATGGCCTGCTGGCGGAAATAGGCATTTCTCTGCTCACGCTGGGCCTTAGCTGCATGGCGGCGAGCCTGGGCGCCCTTACGGACGGGATCCGCCTTGGATTTGGGGGTGGGCTTCCGCTTGGCACGGCCCACCTGGTTCCGCTCCTCCTGGCACTTCTCGGAGAAACGGTAAATCACGAACTTGGAACCCAGGGCAGCAACGCCATCGGCACCGGTAGCCTCACAAATGGCATCGGACACCTCTCTGGGGGTCATCATGGCGCCCTCCAGCACCTTACCCTTAATGAGTTCCCGGGCAGTCAGCTGGTTTTCCGCCTCGGCAATGACTGCCTCGGTGACACCCTCCTTACCAACGATGAGGGTGGTATCGATTCCGTTGGACAGAGCCCGAAGCTCTGCGCGGTCCTTACTGCTCAGCATAGCCTGCCTCCTTTAATTTCTCATAAAATGCCTTCAGGGCCACAGCACGGTGGGACACCTGATTCTTTCGCTCCGACTCTGCTTCGCCGAAGCCGCAGCCGAAGGGGGGATAGTAGAAGATAGGATCATAGCCGAAGCCATGCTCGCCCTTGGGCTCCCGCATGATCTCGCCGTGAACCTCGCCCCGGGCAGAAATCACCTGGCCGTCGGGAGTCACCAGAGTGATGACGCACACGAACTTGCCCTGACGCTGACCGTCGGGTACATTTTCCATATTTTTCAGCAGCAGCTGCAGTCTGCCGAAATCATCCAGAGTATCGTCAAAACCGTACCGGGCGGAATAAATGCCAGGTTCGCCGTTTAAGGCATCCACGGCAATGCCGGAATCGTCTGCCAGGGCAGGCAGGCCGGTAGCCTG
The DNA here is from genome assembly GCA_045628895.1 of Faecousia sp. Lineage (GTDB taxonomy): Bacteria > Bacillota > Clostridia > Oscillospirales > Oscillospiraceae > Faecousia. The sequence goes on along the minus strand of JAZQQD010000141.1, from coordinate 34,250 downwards.
CATGACGGCATTGGCCTTGATGAAGGAATTTTCCTCAAATGTGGTGCCGTTCTCCTCCACATCCAGATCGATGCCCAACTCGGACTGCAGCACCAGCTGGATATCCAGCTTTTCCAGAATAGCGGCAATTTCCACCAGTTTATGCTTATTTTTACTTGCAAGAACTACTTTCATTTGGTTTCCTCGAATTCTTTTGTTTGTACAACAACCATGGTCATTCCGAGGGAGCGGAAGCGACCGTGGGAATCGCAATTAAGTACCAACTGCGTCCCATGCTGCGATTGCCACACCAGTGCTGCGGCACTGGTTCGCAATGACCGTTTATTCTCTCTTAAATCAGCGCTTCCACGAAGCTTCTGGCTTCAAAGGGCATGAGATCCTCGGCCTTTTCGCCCACGCCTACAAACTTCACAGGAATCTGCAGCACGTCGGCAACGGCGATCACGATGCCGCCCTTGGCAGTACCGTCCAGCTTAGTCAGGGCCACGGCGGTAACGCCGGCGATCTCCTTAAACTGCTTGGCCTGAATCAGGCCGTTCTGACCGGTAGTGCCGTCCAGAACCAGCAGCACCTCCTTGGAGGCACCGGGGAGCTCCCGCTCCACCACACGGCTGATCTTGCCCAGCTCGTTCATAAGGTTCTGCTTATTGTGCAGACGGCCTGCGGTATCGATGATGATGACCTCGGAGCCCCGGGACTTGGCAGCCTGGATGCCGTCAAACACCACGGCAGCAGGATCTGCGCCCTCGTTCTGGCGGACGATCTCTGCACCGGAACGGCCTGCCCAGATCTCCAGCTGGTCAGCTGCCGCAGCACGGAAGGTATCGCCGGCCACCAGCAGAGTCTTCTTTCCCTGCTGCACCAGCTGGGTAGCGATCTTGCCGATGGTAGTGGTCTTGCCCACGCCGTTGACGCCGATGACCAGGATCACGGAGGGAGTGGTATCCAGCTTGAGGGCGGTATCTCCCACGCTGAGCATATCCGTCAGGATATCCTTCAGAGCTTCCCTCGCGTCCTCGGTATTGGTCAGATATTTCTCGTGAACTTTCTCTTTCAGAAGCTCCACCGCCTTGGATGCGGTTTCCACACCCAGGTCAGCCAGAATCAGGCTCTCCTCCAGCTCATCATAGAAATCGTCATCGATCTCGGTAAAGCCGGAGAACACATTGCCCAAGGTATACTGCATGGCATCCCGGGTCTTCTGCAGACCTGCCTTGATTTTATCAAAAAATCCCATAGGTAAGTTCCTTTCGTACTGTATCAGTTATCGCAGTCATTCGTTTTACTCCGTAATGCCCAGGGTCTGCTCCATCTGGTTGAGATCCAGACGCAGCAGCTTCGAAATACCCTGCTCCTGCATGGTAACACCGTAAAGCACGTCGGCTGCTTCCATGGTACCGCGGCGGTGGGTAATGACGATGAACTGGGTCTTTGCGCTGAGGTTATGGAGATAGGAAGCATAGCGCTCCACGTTCCGGTCATCCAGGGCCGCGTCGATCTCATCCACCATACAGAAGGGGGTGGGGCGGACCTTGAGGATGGCAAAGTACAGGGCGATGGCCACAAATGCCTTCTCGCCGCCGGAGAGCAGAGTGATGGTCTTGACCTGCTTTCCGGGGGGCTGAACACGGATGTCGATGCCGCAGGTCAGGGGCTCATTCGGATCCTCCAGGATCAGCTCACCCTTGCCGCCGCCGAACATTTCCGTAAAGGTTTCCCCAAAATACTGATTGATACGGGCAAATTCCAGAACAAAAATAGAGGTCATCTCGGAGGTCAGGTTTCGAATGATGCCCTCCAGATCGCGCTTGGCGGTGAGGACATCCTCCCGCTGGGTAGCAAGGTACTCATACCGCTCCCCTACCCGGGCATATTCCTCGATGGCACCCAAATTGGGAGTACCCAGGGCGCCGATCTTCCGCTTCAGCTCGCTGATGCGGCGGTTGCCGGCGGTGACGGACTCAATCTCTGCCCGGTGCTCCTGGGCAGTGCCGGGAGTCAGGCCGTAGGTATCCCACAGCTTATCGGTGATCTGACGTTCCTCCATGGCGGTGGTAACCTTCTTCTGCTCCAGCAGGCTGCAGGCCCGGTCCATATTGAGGATATCGTCATTCTTCTCTCTGGCTTCCCGCTCGGCCTTGGTCTTGGCAGCCTCGGCATCCATACGGGTGGCAAGCACCTGCTGCAGCTTCTGCTTATGGGCATCCAGGGCAGCATCCTGCTCCGCAAGCTCATTTTCGAGCGCGGCAATCTCCTGCTCGGTTTGGGCATTTTCCGCCAGGGTGGTATCCAGCATCAGCTGCTTCTTTTCCCGATCGCCTTCCAGATCCCGGCGCAGCTGCTCCAGATCCGCCATATGGCTCTGGGCGGTGACCTTCTCTGCCTCCAGGGCGGCAATCTCCGTCTTGGCCTGGGTAATTTTCTCAGCGATGGCAGCTGTTTTGCTCTCGCTCTGGGTCTGGTCACCGGAAAGTCCCTCGATCTCCAGGGCAACATCGGCAAGCTGGGTGGTAACCGCACGGTTCATAGCCTCCTGAGAAGCCATGCGCTCCCGGTCACTCTGATCCCGGGTCTCCAGAGTCTGCAGCTCTGCCCGGGCATTTTCCGCTGCCTCGGTAATGGCGGAGAGCAGGATCTCGGACTGCTTCTCCTGGCCTTCCAGCCGCAGCACCGCATCCTCAGCCTCACGAAGCTTCTCGGATACCGTCTCGATCTGGAAATTCACCTCGTCGGCCTGGCGGTTCGCCTCGCCGAACTTCTCCTCCAGATCCTTCTTTTCTTTTTCCAGGCCCTCCGCCTGGCGGTTCAGCCGCTCCAGCTCGTTGGCGCGGCTCAGCATACCGGAATCCTTATTCACGGAACCGCCGGTCATGGAGCCACCGGCATTCATGACCTGGCCGTCCAGGGTGACGATCCGGAATCGGTTGTGATATTTGGATGCCATGGAAATGGCGCGGTCGATATCCTCGGCAATGACGGTTCTGCCCAGCAGGTTTTCCACAATGCCCCGATATTGGGGATCACAGCTTACCAGCTCGGAAGCGATGCCCACAAAGCCATTACAGCTTTCCAGGCCGGTCTCCTGCAGGCGCTTGCCGGAAACCGTGGACAGGGGCAGGAAGGTGGCACGTCCGCCGCCGGTACGCTTCAGATAGGCAATGGCGGCCTTGCCGTCCTGTTCATTACCCACTACGATCTGCTGCAGGGCACCGCCCAGAGCGATCTCAATGGCGACAGTATAATCATCCTCGGTGCGGATCAGCCGGGACACAGGGCCATGGATATTCCGCAGGCTTCCCTTCTGGGCCTCCTGCATGACCATCCGCACGGATTTCTGGTAATTTTCAAAGTCCCGCTCCATAGCGCGGAACACCCGGAGCTTTGCCTGGACTCCGTCCAGCTGGGAAGTTTTCTCCCGAAGGGCAGCAGCAATCTGCTCACGGCGGTCTTCCCGGTTCTTCTGGCGAAGGCGGTAGCCGTTTAACATATTCTGATTGGAGGCAGCATTCTCTTTTGCGGTACGCAGCTTTTTCCGGCAGTCCTCCAGTTCCTGTCTGGCCTGTGCCAGTCTGGCATCTCCGGAGGAAAGGTCCTGACGGAGGCGTTCTGCCCGTTCACTGCTCTGGGCTCTTGCATCCTCCAGGCTGCGGATCTCCACAGAAATACCGGCCTGCTTGGCAGAAAGGTCTGCTTCCCGGCTCCGCAGCTCCAGGATCCGCTTGCCCACGCCCTGGGCATTGGCAGCAGCCGCTGCCAACTGGGCGGACAGATCGGAAAGTCCGTTTTTATTCTCATCCAGAGACGCTTCGATCTCTGCAATGCGCTGCCGGGTCTGAAGGATCTGGGCAGACATGCCGCTGTTGCGGTCGTTCTCTCCCTGCATTTCCTCCCGAATCCGGGCAATATTCTCATCATTATGGGCGATACGGCTGCGCAGCAGGGCAGTCTTACCCTGGAGCTCATGCCGCTGGGCCTCCATCTGGGTCTGGGCAGAACGCAGTTCCTCCAGTTCCACATCTCTGGCGCGAAGCTCATCGCCATAGGCAGCGGCGCTGTCATACAGCTTGTCCAGCTCGGCCTTTGCCTGCTCCAGCACGAAGGAAGCAGAGGTATAATCCTCCTCGGCCTTCTTGGCTGCGGCAGACAGCTTATCCAGGGTATCCAGCCACACGGCAACTTCCACGCCCTGGAGTTCGTCCTTAAGTTCCAGATATTTTTTTGCCTTTTCCGCCTGGATCTTCAGAGGCTCCAGCTGCATTTCCAGCTCGGTTACCTTGTCATTGATCCGCAACAGATTATCCTCGGTGGACTGGAGCTTCCGCTCCGTTTCTTCCTTGCGGTGGCGGTACTTGGAGATACCGGCAGCCTCCTCGAAGATCTCACGGCGGTCGGCACTCTTGAGGGAAAGGATCTCATCGATTCTGCCCTGTCCGATATTGGAATAACCCTCACGACCCAGGCCTGTATCCATAAACAGCTCATGGATATCCCGCAGGCGGGCAGACTGGCGATTGATATAGTATTCACCGTCGCCGCTGCGGTAATACCGGCGGGTAACCATAACCTCATCGGCATCATATTTCAGGGCGCGGTCGGTATTATCCAGTGTCAGAGTCGCTTCCGCGAAGCCCACGGCAGCGCGCTTCTGGGTGCCGCCGAAGATCACATCCTCCATCTTGGCGCCGCGGAGCGTCTTGGTGCTTTGTTCGCCCAGAACCCACAGAATGGCATCGGAAATATTGGATTTACCGGAGCCGTTCGGGCCTACGATGGCGGTGATATCATCGCCAAAGCGAATAAGGGTCTTATCCGGAAAGGATTTGAAGCCCTGAATTTCCAAAGATTTTAAATACACAACGGAACCTCTTCCTAAAATCGTTAAAATGAATCATTTTATTATACTTAAATTCCGTGGAAAAAGCAAGGATTTCTTACAAAAGCAGGCAAAAAAGAAGCCTTTTGCGCAAAGGATGCTAAGAGGTACGGATTGCCACGCCAGTGAAATCGTTCACTGGCTCGCAATGACGAAATCATTATTTGCCAGTTGCGTATCCATACCTGCATTCTATATCCAAGGTTGCACGGGCGGATACTATCCGCCCCTACGGGGAAGAAAAAGGAGCCTTCCGGCGGAAGGCTCCTTAGCTTTTATTTCTTTTGCAGATATTCCATAGCTGCCTGGGCAGCTGCCTGCTCGGCACGCTTCTTGCTGGAGCCGGAACCGGAGCCGATGACCACCCCGTTGAGGCTCACTTCCACATCAAACTGCTTGTCATGATCCGGGCCGGACTGACCCACGGTAGCATAGGACAGCACCTGATTCTTCTTTTGCTGCACCAGCTCCTGGAGCGCAGTCTTATAATCCTCGTGATGGAGCCGGGTCACCGGAACCTCGGTGAGGATAAACTTCTCGATGAAGCTTCTGGCTGCCTTCATGCCGCCGTCCAGGAAACTGGCGGCAATGACGGATTCCACGGCATCGGCCAGGATAGAGGGCTGATTGCGGCCCCTGCCCTGCTCCTCGCCATGACCCAGCTGGAGATGGCGGCCCAGGTCGATCCGGGCAGCAACGGCTGCCAGAGCACCCTCGCAGACCATATCCGCCCGCATACGGGTCAGCTCTCCCTCGGGACGATCCGGGAAGGTGCGGTAGAGATATTCCGCCACCACCATGCCCAGAATGGAATCACCCAGAAATTCCAGCCGCTCATTGGAGGCCAGGCTGTTGTGCCAGCGCTCGTTGGCATAGGAAGAATGGGTCAGGGCATTTTGCAGCAGACTGATATTTTGAAAACGGTAGCCGATGGCTTCCTCCAGATCTTTAATCATTGGCATTCTCCTTCATTGCGGCAACGGTTTTCAGCATCTGCTCCAGATCGGGAACGATGTCATTTTCTGCTGCTTCCATAGCCTGTCCCACAGCATTGCAGAATGCCAGGGAATCGGAAGATCCGTGAGCCTTGATGACCGGCTTCTGGATGCCCAGGAAGGGAGTACCGCCGATGGTGCGGTAATCCAGCAGGCTGACAAGCTCCTTGATACCGCTCATGCACAGAGCCGCACCCAGCTTGGTGAAGATATTTTTCTTGAACATCTGCTTCATGCGGGAGCCCATGAACATGGCAGTACCCTCGATGGTCTTGATGAGGATATTGCCGGAGAAGCCGTCGCAGACTACTACATCCACCGCGCCCAGAGGTACATCTCTTGCCTCCACATTGCCCACGAAGTTCACAAGGCCCTGCTCCTTTGCCTGCATCAGCAGGGCATAGGCATCCTTCTGAAGAGAGGTGCCCTTGCTGTCCTCGGTGCCGATGTTGAGAAGGCCCACGGTGGGATTGGCAATGCCCATGGAATGACGGGCATACAGGGTGCCGATGAGGCCAAACTGCAGCAGAAATTCCGGTGTGCACTCGGCATTGGCACCGCAATCGATGATCATGGTCTTGCCGCCCTTTTTATTGGGCATGACGGGACCCATGGCACCCCGGCGGATGCCCTTGACACGCTTGACAAGTAAGGTTGCGGCAGTCAGCAATGCGCCGGTGCTGCCTGCGGAGACAAAGCCGTCGCCCAGGCCGTCGGCAAGCATCTTGAGGCCCACAACCATGGAGGAGCCCTTCCGCTTGCGGATCACCGCATTGGGATCATCGTGCATATCCACCACGTCATCGGCATGCATGATCTCCACACCCTCCGGCAGAGTCTCAACGCCGTGCTTCTTCAGCACATCCAGGATCTCTTCGCCGCGACCTACCAGCACGATCTGTGCGCCGAACTTTTTCACAGCTTCCAGAGCGCCCAGTACGGGAGCCTCGGGAGCATGATCGCCGCCCATTGCATCCATAATGATTTTCATATGCCGCACCTTCTTTCTATCAGATTCCCTGCTCCAAAAGGTTCCCTATAACCTCCAGAGAGCGATTAGAAATTGCCAGGTTCTTTTCCGCTTTCTTGCGGATTCTCTGCTCCAGAGGAGCAATAATGCTGAAATTGATATTCATAGGTTGGAAATTCTCAATGCTGCTGTCACTGATGTACAGGCCCAGAGCGCCGATGGCAGTGGTCTTGGGGAACACAGGAGGTTCCTTTCCCTGCACCTTGGCAGCCATGGCAACCGCCGCCAGATAGCCGGAAGCCGTGGATTCCACATAGCCTTCCACGCCGGTCATCTGTCCGGCAAAGGCCACCAGGGGATTGCGGCGGTCGGCATAATAATGGTCCAGCAGTCTGGGAGACTGGAGGAAGGTATTCTGGTGCATGACACCGTAGCGGACGAACTCCGCATTTTTAAGGGCCGGGATCATGGAAAATACCCTCTTCTGCTCTCCGAATTTCAGATGAGTCTGGAAGCCCACCAGGTTATAGACGCTCTTGGCTGCATTGTCCTGCCGCAGCTGGACAACGGCATAGGGCTCGCGGCCGGTGGCAGGGTCGGTAAGACCCACAGGCTTCAGAGGGCCGTACCGCAAGGTCTCAAAGCCACGACGTGCCATGACCTCCACGGGCATACAGCCTTCAAAGACATTCTTATCCTCAAAGCCGTGAACCTCGGCTTCCTCAGCGGAAACCAGTTCCTTCACAAAGGCTTCGTATTCTTCCCGGTTCATGGCGCAGTTCACATAGTCCGGGGTACCCCGGTCATAGCGGGACTGCCACCAGGCAAGGTTCATATCCACGGATTCCGCGGTAACCAAAGGGGCTGCGGCATCGAAAAAGTGGAGATAGTCCTCGCCGAAGTATTCGCCGATGGCTTTACTTAACGCATCGGAGGTCAGAGGGCCGGTAGCGATAATGACCGGGCCTTCCGGCACGGAGGTCACTTCTTCACTTTTCACGGTGATATTGGGGTGATTGCGGATCTTCTCCGTGACCATGGCAGCAAAGCCGCCGCGATCCACCGCCAGAGCGCCGCCGGCTTCCACCCGGGTGGCCTCGGCGCACTCCAGAATGAGGCTGCCCACGCGGCGCAGCTCCTCCTTGAGCAGGCCCACGGCATTTTCCAGTCGGTCTCCCCGGAAGGAATTGGAGCAGACGAGCTCCGCAAAATCCGGGCTATGATGAGCCGGGGTCATCTTCACCGGCTTCATTTCAATGAGGTCAACCTGGATTCCCCGCTGGGCCAGCTGCCATGCAGCTTCCGACCCGGCCAGGCCAGCACCGACCACGGTTACCTTTTGCATATCTTTTTCCGCCTTTTCTTCTATGTCTTTGCCCAAAAGGAAAGACTTCGTTTTCTCTGCCGTCGTAGGGGCGGATACCATCCGCCCGTGCAATCTTGGATAAAGACCGCACCTATGGCTACGCAACCTGCCAACAAAACCACGGTCATTCTGAGCCAGTGACCGACGTCACTGGCGTGAGAATCCGTTCTCCTTCGTATGCATTTGCCCATAGTATTGCACTACAAAAGATTGTACTGCAAGGAAACGGATTGCCACGGCAGTGTGCGCACTGCCTCGCAATGACGAGGTATTTTGTAGTCACCGCTTCTATTTTCCTGCATTGCAAACCGACAAGCATACGGGCGGATAGTATCCGCCCCTACGCCGGGCAGTTATCCCACAAAAAATGATTCCTATTTAAGTGGTGCTTTTCTTCGTTTTTCTGGTAGTTTTTTTCTTTGGGGTTTCTTCTGCCTTTTCTTCGGACTTTTCGGTCTTCTTATAGTAACCGCGCTTATCCTCGGGCAGGAAATCCTCGCACTTCTCGTTGATGCAGAAGGGCTTCATACGGCCTCTGCCGGACTTCTTAAACAGGGTCTGCCCGCACTTGGGGCAATCCTGATCCGTGGGCACATCCCAGGTCATGAATCCGCAGTCCATGCCGGTCTCGCAGGCATAGAAGGCATAGCCCTTCTTGGACTTGCGCTTGAGCATACCGGCACCGCACTTGGGGCAGTGGCCGGGCATACGCTCCACCAGAGGCTTTGCGTTCTTGCACTCGGGATAGCCGGGGCAGGCCAGGAACTTGCCGAAGCGGCCCATCTTAATGACCATCTTTCGGCCGCAGAGCTCACACACCTCATCGGTTTCCTCTTCGGGGACCTTAATGTGCACGCCCTCCAGGGCAGCTTCCGCGTCCTCCATCTCCTTGTGGAAATCCTGATAGAATTCCGCCATGAGATCCTTCCAGTTCTGCTTACCCTCTTCCACATCGTCCAGCCGCTTCTCCATGTTGGCAGTGAATTCCACATCCACGATATCGTTAAAGCGCTGGATCATAAGATCGGTGACCACCTCGCCCAGAGCGGTAGGTGCCAGGCGTTTATCCTGCTTTACCACATATTCCCGATCCTGGATGGTGGACACGATAGAGGCATAGGTTGAAGGACGGCCTACGCCCTTTTCCTCCATGGCCTTGACCAGAGTTGCCTCGGTATAGCGGGCAGGAGGCTGGGTGAAATGCTGCTCCTTCTCCATGCCGCTCTCCCGGGCAAGCTCTCCTGCCTGCAGATCCGGGAGCGGAGAGGAAACTTCCTCGGTCTCGTCATCCTTGCCCTCTTCATACAGAGCGATGAAGCCGGCAAAGCGCATGCTCTGGTGGCTGGAACGGAACTTATGGCCAGCGCACTCGGTCTCGATGGACACGGTATCAAACAGGGCATTTGCCATCTGGGAAGCCAGGAAGCGGCTCCAGATCAGCTTATACAGCCGGTACTGCTCGGAGGTAAGGGATGCCTTGATGGCATCGGGATCCAGCTCCACATGGGTGGGGCGGATGGCCTCGTGGGCATCCTGAGCGCCGGACTTGGTCTTATAAACATGGAACTTTCCGTAATAATAGTCGCTGCCGTAACGGCCCTTGATAAAGGATGCCGCTGCTGCCATGGCTTCGTCGGAAAGCCGCAGGGAGTCGGTACGCATATAGGTAATGAGACCCAGGGTACCTTCTCCGGCCACATCCACGCCTTCATAAAGCTGCTGGGCGATGGCCATGGTACGCTTGGGGGTCATATTCAGCTTCCGGGAAGCCTCCTGCTGGAGGGTGGAAGTAGTGAAAGGAGGTGCAGAAGAACGCTTCTTCTCCGCCTTCTTTACATCGGTAACGGCGAAATCCTTGCCCTTAATATCGGCAATGATGGCGTTTACCTGCTGCTCATTTTCCAGTTCCCGCTTCTTTTCTTCGCCGTAATAATGGGCAACAAAGCTGCCGGGCTTTTCTTTCCGGGTAAGATTCACATCCAGGGACCAGTATTCCTTTGCCTGGAATGCCCGGATCTCCTGCTCCCGCTCCACGACCAGGCGGGTTGCCACGGACTGGACACGGCCGGCGGACAGGCCCCGGCGCACCTTCTTCCACAGCAGAGGAGAAAGCTGATAGCCCACGATGTGGTCCAGAACCCGGCGGGCCTGCTGGGCACCCACCAGGTCATAATCGATCTTCCGGGGATTGGCAATGGACTGCCGCACCACCTTCTGGGTGATCTCGTTAAAGGTGACGCGCTGAGCCCGGTTATCCTCCAGATTCAGAAGCTCCTTTAAGTGCCAGGAAATGGCCTCGCCCTCACGGTCCGGGTCAGTTGCCAGATAGACCATGTCTGCCTTCTTGGCAGCGGCCTTCAGTTCCTTAATGAGATCCTCTTTGCCGGAAACCGGCTTATATTCCGGGGTGAAATCCGTAAGATCCACGCCCATCTTACTCTTGGGCAGGTCCCGCAGATGGCCCATGCTGGCCTTCACGGTATATTCCGCCCCGAGATATTTTCCAATGGTCTTTGCTTTCGACGGTGACTCCACGATCACCAGATTGGACTGCTTGCCCATGGATATCCTCCAATGTTTTTACTTTACCGCTCCCGAAGGGCAACGCGATTTCCCGGCAGACGCCGGATCACACCCTTAATCTCCAGCATGGTCAGCGCGGACAGCACCGCACCGGCCCCCATGCCGGTTTCCGCTGCAACGGTATCGGTCAGTTTCTCTCCGGAAGCCAGCAGCGCCGCAATGGCGGCCTCATCCTCCGTAAGGTTTGGGAGCGGTTTAACGGATTCACTATAAGGCGATTGTTCGCCCTTGTCAATGATAATTTTTGTCGTTTTCTCGGTTTTATCCTGTTTTTTCCCTGTAGAAGGGTCATTTCTCTCCTGTTTTTTCGAAAACTCCGGGATATCTCTTTGCTCCACGGGGTATTGGCCGGCATACTCCGACACCACATCCCAGCCGGTAAAAACCGCTGCAGCGCCCTGCCGCAGCAGCTGATTGCTGCCAGCGCACCGGCTTTCCGTCACGGCTCCGGGCACCACAAAAACATCCCTGCCCTGCTCCAAAGCAGATCGGGCAGTAATGAGAGCGCCGCTTCTCTCCGGGGCCTCCACCACCAGCGTTCCGCAGCAGATGCCGCTGATGATACGGTTGCGCTCCGGAAAATGCCAGGGAAGGGACGGTGTTTCCGGAGGATACTCCGAAAGGACACAGCCTGTTTCCATCACAGCATCAAAGAGCTTCCGGTTGCTGGCAGGATAGACGATCTCTGCTCCGGTTCCCAGCACACCCACCACGGGTCTGCCGGCATCCAAAGCGCCCCAGGCTGCCTGGGCATCAATGCCCGAGGCCATACCCGTCACCACAAGGCCGCCGCAGGCAGCGATCTCAGAAGAGATCTTCCGGGCAATTTCCAGTCCCTGGGAACTGCATTTCCGGGTACCTACCACAGCAATGGCAGGCATTTCCTCAAACTGGGGCAGCTTGCCCCGAAGATACAGCAGCACAGGAGGATCGGCGATCTGCCGCAGGCGCTCCGGGTAGCCCGGATGGGAAAAGGGCAGAAGCTTCAGTCCCTTATCCCGGCACAGCTGCAGGATACGGCGGCTCTCCTCCAAATCCTTTTCGGATAGATGCTGCAAAACATCTTTCGTCATGCCTTCCACCGCGGAAAAGACAGCCGGGTCGGCAAAATAGATATGCTCCGGGTCTCCGAACACTTCCAGCAGAGCCCGCTTTATAAGATTGGAAACGGGAAGCTGAGAAAACCAGACCCAGAAAACAAGCATATTTTCTCCTTACTTCATCTGCCACATGACGATGGCAGATGCGATGGCTGCATTTAAAGATTCGCAATGGGAATTCATGGGGATGATCAGCTCCTGATCGGCGCTCTCCAGCACCTCACGGCGGACCCCCTGGCCCTCGCTGCCCATGACCACCGCCATGGCAGAAAGATCCGCAGACCGGATATCCACCGCCCGGTCGGACAGGGCAGTAACCCCGATGGGGATCCCGGCGGCACGGAGAGAAGAGTTTGCCTCCTCCCAGGTGGTCTGCACCACCTCGGTACGGAATACCGCGCCCATGCTGGCACGGACGGTCTTATGACTGTAGGGATCGGCGCAGCCTTCCAGCAGCACCACGGGAATATCCAGGGCATCGGCAGTACGCAGGATGGTACCCACATTGCCGGGGTCCTGAATGCCGTCCAGCAGGAGCATGCCGGGCTTCGGCTGGAATTCCTTCCGCTCAGGAAACCTGCAGAGGAACAGGGCGCCCTGGGGGGTCTCCATGGGAGAGATAGATTCCATCACATCCCCCGGTACGCGGATGATCCGGACGGAATCCGGCACCTGGGCATCCACGCCTTCGGAGAGAATCACCGTATCCAGACCGGGGCAGTATTTCACTGCCTCCTGCAGCAGCTTGGTGCCGTCGGCCACGAAAAGGCCTTCCTGCTCCCGATATTTCTTCGAAGACAGGAGCTTCTTCACCTGCTGCAGAAGGGGATTCTTCCGGGAGGTAATCAGCTGTTCCGTCATAGCTTCTGCACCGCAGACAGCTTCTTGCTGTCACCCAGAACCACGACCACATCTCCCTGGGCGAAGGTAAACTCCGCAGGAGGTGCCACATCCATCTGATCGTTCCGACGGATGGCAATGATATTGACACCGTGCTTTGCCCGAATGTTCAGCTCCCGGAGGCTCTTGCCCAGCCAGACTGCAGGGGCAGGAATCTCCACAATGCCATACTCGTCAGAAAGCTCGATATAATCCAGCACATTGGCGCTGCTGAGGCTCCGTGCCACCCGAACGGCATAGTCTCGCTCCGGAATGACTACCCGGTCTGCGCCCAGCTTCTCCAGCACCCGCTTCTCGGTTACATCATGGGCCTTGCAGACCACCTGGGGAACACCCAGCTCCTTCAGGTTCATGGTGGACAGCACAGAGGCGGAAAGATTCCCGCCGATGGCTACCACGGCACAGTCAAAATCTGCCACGGACAGGGCCTTCAGCACCTCTTTATCCCGGGCATCCGCCACCACCGCGTGGGTCACCTCAGAAGAGATCTGCTGCACCAGGTCGGCATGGATGTCCATGGCCATGACCTCACAGCCCTGTGCGGAGAGCTGACGGCAGATCTCGGAACCGAATCGTCCCAAACCAATCACAACATAAGACTTCATAGTAGCCTCCTTATCCGATGAGCAAATTCGTCTGAGCATAGCTAAACCGTTCCTCCGCCTGGTTTCCGGAAAGGAAACCGATACTGAGGGTCAGCACACCCACACGGCCGAAATACATATAAATAATAATGAGAATCCGGGAAAGGGTTCCCAGACCGCTTGTGATGCCGGTGGTAAGTCCCACGGTTGCCAGAGCGGAAACCGACTCAAAGAGGGCATCCGTAAAGGTCACTGCCGATTCCGCGCTGATAAACACGCCGCCGAAAAGAGCCAGGCAGATGACGATGGACACGATGGTCATGGCATCCAGCACCTTGTCCTTGGGGATGGTTCTGCGGAAGACGGACACCGTGCTTCTGCCCCGGGATCGGCTGGCAAGAAACAGCAGCAGCACCACAAAGGTCACGGTCTTGACGCCGCCGGCGGTGGAGCCGGAGCTGCCGCCAATGAGCATCAATCCCAGAGACAGGCCCTTGGAGGCATCCGTCAGTGCTCCCTGGTCCACCCCCGCAAAGCCTGCGGTACGGACCGTTACCGACTGGAAGAAGGCTCCCAGCAGCCTCTGGCCATAGGGAAGATTTCCCAGAGTTCCGGGGTTGTTCCACTCCAGGATGCCGTAACACACGGTGCCGCCCAGCAGCAGCGCCAGGGGCGTGACCAGCACCAGGCGGGTATAGACGGAAAACTTATGGAAGTTGCGGACCCGGATCACTTCCTCCCAGACGAAGAAGCCCAGGCCGCCAACAATGACCAGGAAGCTGAGAGTCAGAAGCACCACGGGATCCCCCTGGAAGAGGATCAGACTGGAGTCGGGCTCCAGAGCACCGAAAATATCAAAGCCTGCATTGCAGAAGGCGGAAACGGAATGGAACACGCCCCACCGCAACGCCCGAATAAAGCCATACTGAGGAAGAAAATGCACGGTAAGGATAACCGCACCGGCAAGCTGGAAGCCTACGGAGCCTACAATAGCCCAGCGCTGCAGACGGACAGCCCCCTCCAGATCGTTCAGACTCAAAGCCTGGGCCATGACCATGCGCTGCCGCATGCTGACCTTCCGACGGAAGACCGTAAGCACAAAGCAGGCTGCGGACATAAAGCCAAGGCCGCCCACCTCGATAAGGCAGAGGATCACCGTCTGGCCGAAGCCGCTCCACTGGCTCCAGGTATCAAAAAGGGAAAGGCCCGTAACACAGGTGGCTGAGGTGGCCACGAACAAAGCCGGCAGCACACCGCAGCCTATGCCGCTGCGGGAAGATACCGGAAGGCTCAGCAGCACAGTACCAAGGGCGATCAGTGCAACGAACACCAGCGCAATGATCTGCATGGGTTTCAAGGTGTGCCGTTCCTGGAAATAACGATAGATCTTTCCTTTTTTCTCCATTTTTGCCCTCCTTTCCGACATCAACCGATGCCGACACTTTGGGAATATACCATATATTATAGCATTTTTGGGACTTTTTGCAATAGGTTTTCGGGGAGTCTTGTGTTTCCCCTTTCCGCTGTGGTATAATGCAGAAAAATGAGGTGATTTATGTGAAGATTTTTCATCTTTCCGACCTGCATCTGGGCAAGCGGCTCAGCGAATTTTCCCTGCTGGAGGATCAAAGCTACATTCTCCGGCAGATCCTGGGATATGTAGATTCCGGCAGGCCCGATGCCGTGATCCTGGCGGGTGACATTTATGATAAGGCCGTGCCAAGTGCCGAAGCCGTTGCGGTGCTGGATGATTTCCTCACCCGGCTGGCAAAGCTGACCCCTGCCGTTTTTCTCATCAGCGGCAACCACGATTCCCCGGAGCGCATTGCCTTTGGCGGACGGCTCATGGCTGCCCAGGGGGTATTTTCTGCCCCGGTGTATGACGGCAAGGTCGCATCCGTCACCCTGCACGATGCTTATGGAGAAGTTGTCTTCTATCTTCTGCCCTTCTTGAAGCCTGCCAATGTCAGAAGATTTTTCCCGGAGGATACCATTGAAAGCTACACCGATGCCCTCCGTGTCGCCCTGAAGGATGTGCCGAGAGAAGGCAGAACCGTCCTTGTCACCCACCAGTTTGTTACCGGCGCGGTAAAGGGAGAATCCGAAGAAGTCACCGTAGGCGGTGCCGACAATGTGGATGCCGAGGTATTTGACGGATTTTCCTATGTGGCTCTGGGCCACATTCACGGCCCACAGAATGTGGGTTCCCCCCGGCTGCGGTACTGCGGCACCCCTCTCAAATATTCCTTCTCCGAGGCAGGCCAGAAAAAAAGCATTACCGCTATCGAGCTGGACGGCCAGGGAGAACTGACTGTTTCTGCCCTGCCCTTAACCCCCCTGCGGGAGCTTCGGATCCTGAAGGGCAGCTATGAGGAGGTCACGGCAAAAAGTGCCTATGACGAAGAAAACCGCCAGGACTATCTGCAGATCGTTCTCACCGACGAGGAAGATATTCCCAACGCATTAGGACGGCTTCGGGTCATCTATCCCAACATCATGAAGCTAACCTACGACAACACCCGCACCCGGAAGAATCAGATGCCGGATGCAACCGAGGCCCAGGAGGTTTCCCCGCTGACCCTGTTTTCCCAGCTTTACGAGAAGCAGAACAACGCTCCCTTCTCCCCGGTGCAGGAGAATTATCTCCGCAAATGTCTGGAAGAGATTCAGGAGGGCAGCCTATGAGACCCATCAAACTGACCATCTCCGCCTTTGGCCCCTACGCCGATTCCGTGACACTCAGCATGGACAAGTTGGGCAGCAGCGGACTCTACCTCATCTGCGGCGAAACCGGCGCAGGAAAGACCACCATCTTCGATGCCATTGCCTTTGCCCTCTACGGCCAGGCCAGCGGCGACACCCGGCAGGGGGCCATGCTGCGCTCCAAATACGCTGGGGACACCACACCCACCTATGTGGAGCTAACCTTCCGCTATCGGGGGAAGGATTACACCGTAAGAAGAAACCCGGAATATGAACGGGCTGCCAAACGGGGCAGCAAAATGACCACCCAGGCCGCGGACGCCACCCTGACCCTACCCGACGGTGCCGTTGTCACCAAGGTGCGGGAGGTCAATGCCGCGGTGCAGGAGATTCTGGGGGTAGACCGGAATCAGTTCTCCCAGATCGTCATGATCGCCCAGGGAGATTTCCAGAAGCTGCTGCTCTCCGACACCGCCACCAGGCAGAAGATCTTCCGGGATCTCTTCCACACCCGGATGTACCAGGTGCTGCAGGATCGGCTCCGCAGCGATGTCAGCGCAGTGAGTCGGGATTACGAGGGGGCGGAAGCCTCCCTGCGGCAGTATATCGCCGGCATGACCTGCCGGGAGGATTCCTACCTGCTGCCGGATGTGCAGAAGGCACGGCAGGGAAATCTGCCTGCTGAGGATACCCTTTCGCTGCTGGAAAAGCTATTGGAGCTGGATCGGCAGGAAGAAGCCGAGACTGCATCGGATTTGACGGAAACGGAAAAGCAGCTGGCAGAAGCGGAAGCCGAAAAGGCCATTGTAAGCCATGCAAAGGAATTGGTCGGCAATCTGCAAAAGTTGGAAAACAGCCTGAAAAACGCGGAAACCGAAGTAGAAACCGCAAAAAAGGTGTTAGATTCCGCCAGTCAGCGTCAGCCGGAAATAGCGCAGCTGGAGCGGGAAATTCCTCTGCTGGAGGACAAACTGCCCCAGTACGGAAAGCTTACGGAGCTGACGGCAGAGATCGCAGATCTGCAATGCAAAACCGAAAACGGAAAGAAAAAAATCAGCGACGGAGAACGAATACTGCCCCAGAAGGAGCAGGAGCTGGAAGCCGGGAAGAAAACACTTTCCGACCTACAGGGAAAGGACGCCCTGCTGGAACGGCTGAGTCACGAACTGAGCACCTGCAGGCAGAAGCAGCAGGAGCTTACCGAATTGGAAAAGCTGCTGCGGCAGCTGAATGCCCAGACCCGGCAGCGGGATCTGGCCATTGCGGAATATCAGAAGGCTGCAAAAGTTTTTACGGATGCCCAGGCACGGGAAACCGGCTTACGAAAGGCATATCTGGATGCCCAGGCAGGCCTGCTGGCTGCCGAATTGCAGGAGGATGTTCCTTGCCCGGTCTGCGGTTCCCTCCATCACCCGGCGCCTGCAGTTCTCAGCGATTCCGCCCCCACCCAGGTTCAGCTGGAGGAAGCGGAAGCCGCTTGCAAGACTGCCCAGGAAAAGGCCGACGGCAAGAGCCAGGCCGCAGGCACCCTCGTCGGTCAGGTACAGCAGCTTTCCCAGCAATATGAAAGTACGAAAACCGCCCTGTTGGAGGATCGGGAGGCAGCTGCCGTGGCGGCAGAAATTGCGGAAACGATCCGCACTCTGGAAGCCCAGACGAATAGCATCAAGCGGGAGCTGCAGAGAAAAGAAAAACTGGAAAAAGGCCTTCCCCAGCTGGAGCAACAGTTGAAGACTGCCCGGGAGAAGCTGCAGGAAATCAAAAATCAGCTGGTGCGGGCAGAGGCCGCTCTGGAAGAAAAGGAAGCTGCAAGGAAAACTCTGGCAGCCTCCCTGCCCTACGGCAGCGAGCAGGAAGCCAAGCAGGTGCTGCAGCAGAAAAAGAAACGGAAAACCCAGCTGGAAAACGACCTGAACACCGCAAAGGATGCGCTGTCCCAAAAGGAAAAGGTCCATTCCTCCCTGCTGGGACAGTACGGGCAGGCAAAGAAACAGCTGGAGGGCATGGTGATTCCCGAGGAAGCTGCCCTGGCAGAAAAGCTGGATACTCTGGGTGCCCGGAAGAATGCCCTGCAGAAGCGGCAGAAAGCGGTGGCCATCCGGCTCGACACCAACACCAAAGTCCAGGAAAATATGCTGACCCAGCAGAAACAGCTGGCACAGCTGGAGGAAAAGCTGAAATGGATGAAATCCCTCAGCGCCACCGCAAACGGCAATCTGGCAGGCAAGGAAAAAATCATGCTGGAAACCTATGTGCAGATGGCGTTCCTGGATCGGATCCTGGGCAAGGCCAACCAGCGGCTGCTGGCTATGACCGACGGCCAGTACGAGCTGAAGCGCAGAACTTCCTCCGACCAGAACCGGAGTCAGAGTGGACTGGAGCTGGATGTGCTGGATCACTGCAACGGCACCACCCGAAATGTGCAGACTCTCTCCGGCGGTGAGACCTTCAAGGCCTCCCTGTCCCTGGCTCTGGGACTTTCCGACGAGATCGAATCCAGCGCCAGCGGCATTGCCCTGGACACCATGTTCGTTGACGAAGGCTTTGGCTCCCTGGACGAGGAATCCCTGGAGAGCGCCATCAGTACCCTGGCATCCCTCTCCGGCGGCAACCGGCTGGTGGGCATCATCTCCCATGTAGGGCAGCTCAAAAACCGCATTGACAAGCAAATCGTTGTGAAAAAGAGCCGCAGCGGAGGAAGTCAGGTCACCATAAACGGATAAAAATAACGGCTGCGGGGAATTACCCGCAGCCGTCATTTTTCAGCCGTTCGTGAAGAATTGCTACTACCTCGGAAACGGTTTCCCTGCCCGAGGGAAAGAAATACCGCCCCAAGGGAGTTTCCCTGCCCTGAGCCAGCGCCTTTGCGGCGCAGCGGCGGTCCGCAGCAGTCATATCTCCATACCGAAGCTGTCCAAGAATGCCTCGGCGAAGATACAAAAAGCCACGACAGTTTCCCGGCACCCCAAGATTCAAAAGGAGATTCGTGGCTCTGCGCCAATGCTCCTCCTGGGGCGTTTCCGCAGATGACCCTGCCAGATTGCGGATATGCCCTGCTGCCCACCTTCCCTGCCAGGGTTCCTGCAGCACCATAGCCACTCCCAGGCTGCGAAGCTGGTCAAGGAAAAAATCCCCGGAAAGCCGGGTGCTTACCACCAGGTGTACCTCCGGGAATCGGGTATGCAGAAAATCCAGCAGTGCAAGGGTATCACAATCCAGCACAGGAAACCCCACAACCACGACATCCGGGGATAGCTGCAGCATCTGTTCCCGTGCCGCTTTCCCGGTTTTACAGAGGTGCACCCGGCAGTCGGGAAGCAGGGCATCCGCAAGCCGAAGAGGCAGTTCTTCACGGCTATCCAGAATCAGAACAGTCATGATCCCCCTCCTGTTCCGCAGGAGAGCATAGCAGGAAATCAATCCGGATGCAACCGGATTCCCTCGCCGTTTCTCGACAAAAAATCCCGGAGCGAAATGCTCCCGGATTTTTTCCTTATCCGTTATCGTTTCCCTTGCCAAAGAAGTACTCAAACCACTCGTCGTAGCTGCCGTTTTGGGGCATTTTGCCTTCGCCGGCAGGCTCTGCAGTCTGGGTCTCCTCGTGGGGGCGCTCATCCAGGGTAATGGAGGAAGAAATCGTGGTTCCCTCCCGGTACACCTTGATGATGGTGGTATCGCCGGCCTTGAACTTTCGCAGAGCTCTTGCCAGATCCTCATAGGAAGTCAGCTCATAGTCTCCCAGACCGATGATGATATCCTTTGCCTTCAGGCCGGCCTTCTCGGCACAGCTTCCTTCGGTGACGGATTCCACGTAAACACCGGTGGGCAGGCCGTAACTGGCTGCGGTGGAAGCATCCAGATTGCGAACCATGACGCCCAGATACGCGCCGGTGACATAACCGTAATTCTGCAGATCCTCGATCATACCTGCCACATCGTCGATGGGAATGGCAAAGCCGATGCCCTCGATGGCTGCGCCTGAGCCGGTATTGCCGGAATACTTGGCGCTGGTAATACCAACCACTTCACCCTTCATATTGAACAGGGGGCCGCCGGAGTTGCCGGAGTTGATGGCGGCATCGGTCTGGATCATGTCGATGCGGGCACCCTCCACACTGATAACGCGGTTCACGGCGCTGACATAGCCTACCGTCTGGGTGGATGTCAGCTCGCCCAGGGGGTTGCCGATGGCCACCACCATGTCGCCCACGATGAGATCGTTACTGCTGCCCAGAGTCACATAGGGCAGATTCTCGGCATCGATCTTCACCAGAGCCACATCGTTGCTCTCGTTGCCGCCGATGAGGGTAGCCTCATACTGAGTGCCGTCATAGGTAATGACCGTCAGCTTTTCGGCGTTATTGATCACGTGATAGTTGGTAACCACATAGCCGTCGGCGGTGAGAATGAAGCCGGAGCCGGAGGACGCGGTATTGGTGACCTGGCCGTAAATATTGGTAGTCGTACCCTGGTTGGAGATGGCCACCACGCTGCGGACATTCATGGCATAGACCTGAGCAGGGCTCATGCCCTCGGAAGGAACCACGGTTCCCGCTACGGAAACACCGGTACCCACCGCATTGCTGACGGCCACCTTGCCGGTGAGCTCATCGATCTTCGCCTGGAACTCGGAGCGCAGGTCCTCCATCTGCTGCTGCATCACATCGGCATTTTTCTGCCATTTGTGATTCACCACAGCGGCGGTAATGCTGCAGCTGCCCAGCAGCACCAGGACTGCGGCAAAGGCTGCCAGGATCCGTCTTCCGGTTTTGCCGGAGCGCTTCTTCTTTGCAGGCTCCGGGCCAGCCTCATAGGGATCCCAGGGCATGACAGGAGGGGTCGGAATGACCGGTTCGGTATGCTGAGGCTCCTGAGGAGCATTGTTCATTTCATAATCTTCCATGGTATTTGCCTCCGTTTCTGATCTTAATAAAGAAAGCTTATTCCCCTTTTATGACAGAATTATGTACAGAGAAATAAGGAAATTTTAACATTTTTTCCTCTGGCATGGTATCACATTTTTCGGAAAAATTCAAGGAAAAAGCGGTGGGAAATCCCCACCGCAAAGCCTTTACTTTCTGCGGAAGGACATGCAATCGGTGCACTGCTCCACAGTGGGATCGCACTCGTGGGTACCCACCAGGATATGCTCCAGAGAGCAGTAGTTCTCGCCGGTACAATGGTTGACACACTCGGATACGGTGCATTCAATGCACTTGTTGGCATCATCTCTCATGCTGCTTCCTCCTTTCTGCATTACTGAAAATAGGATATCCGAAAAAGAAATTTTGATTCCGGGAATCTTTTTCCGGAAAGTTTTGAATTTGTTTACACTTGATTCTCTGGGGCGGTGGACAAATCGGGAAAAATATGATATTCTAATGTATCATGGTCTGACTATGACCATGGCACAAAATCTGATTTTTCTGCCTCGAAAGGAGGCCATACATTATGGGTAAACTGATTGTTGTGGAAGGAACCGACGGTTCCGGAAAGTCCACCCAGTTCCGTCTGCTCACCGGCCGGCTGGAGAAGGAGAACCGCTCCTTCCAGAAACTGGTGTTCCCTCAGTATTCCGAACCCAGCTCTGCCCTGATCCGCATGTACCTGGGCGGTGAATTCGGCACTGATCCTGCCGATGTAAACGCTTATGCCGCTTCCGCATTCTACGCGGTGGATCGCTATTCCTCCTACAAAAAGGTTTGGGGAAAGTACTACGAGGCGGGTGGACTGATCCTCTCGGATCGCTATACCACATCCAACGCCGTGCATCAGACTTCCAAGCTGCCTGCCGAGCAGCAGCCGGAATTTCTCACCTGGCTCTACGACTTTGAATACAACCGACTGGGTCTGCCCGAGCCGGATCTCGTCATCTACCTGGATGTACCCACCGAATACACCGAGCAGCTCATGCGGCATCGGGAGCAGGACACCGGAACCAAGGCAGATATCCACGAACAGAACACGGAATATCTGGAAACCTGCCGGGCTATGGGCCGTCAAGCCGCAAAGCATTACGGCTGGAAGGTCATTTCCTGCGTGAAGGATGGTGCTCTGCGCTCCATCGAAGACATCCATCAGGAGATCTACGATCTGGTTATGGCATGCCTGTAAATCCCCTCTTCATTCTCTGACAGGAGGTTTGAACCAATGAATGACAACAACATGGATCGGAATCCCAATGAACCTGCCCGGGAGGACGTATTTTCCCTCTCTGAGGAAGGTCTCGATAAACTGATCGACGATATTCTTTCGGAGGCCCCCGCATCCTCGGATCCCGACATCCGGGAAGCCCAGAACATTCTGGAAAGCAGCGCCACCGCCAACCTTTCCATCTGGGACACCGCTGAGCTGACAGGCATCCCCAACCTGAGTACCATGGACGGCGTGGGAAAGGAAGAAGAAAGCATCCTGACACCGGAAGAGATTTCCGAATTTGCTCAGGTTGCCAAAGAAGTCCAGGATGCAAGAGCCGCCAACGAAGAGGCTGCCGAAATCGTGGCCGCTCCCCGGAAGGAGGTCGCTCTTCCCGAGCCCGAGGAAGAAGAGGAATCCGATGCTCCCCTGCGCAAGCGCCGTCCCGCCAGAAAGGCCGGCTACGGACTTCTGGGCATTCCTCAGATTCTCACCGCCTGCGTATGGATCGGACTGGTGCTGGCCATCGGCATTTCTCTGGGCCGTGTTCTCTGGGTCTGCGCTGAGGATGTACTGGCCTTTAACCGGCAGGACAATGTGGTAACGGTTACCATTGAGGAAGAGGACGACATGGAGACCGTCGCAAAGAAGCTCCACGAGGCCGGCCTCGTCCGCTACCCCAAGCTCTTCGGCCTGTATGCAGATCTCTCCCATGCAGAAGAGAAGATCAGCGCCGGTACCCACAACCTGAACACCATTTATGACTATCACGCTCTGGTCTCCGCCATGACCCACTATGATTCCGCCCGGGAGGTCGTCACCCTCACCATTCCCGAAGGCTACAACTCCTATCAGATCTTCCGGCTGCTGGAGGATAAGGGCGTATGCAGCGCCGAGGATCTGGGCAAGTGGGCTGCGGAAGGCGAGCTGGATGACTACTGGTTCCTGGAAAACGTCGACCGGGGAACCCCCAACTGCCTGGAAGGCTTCCTCTTCCCGGACACCTATGATTTCTATGTTGAGGATGATGCCGACCGCGTCATCGGAAAGCTGCTGAGCAACTTCAATACCCGATTCACCGACCGTCTGCGGGAGGATCTGGACGAGCTGAATGACCGGCTGGCATCCATGTGGTACTCCCACGGCTACGGCGATGACTATGTTTCCGAGCACGCCTTCAACATCCAGCGGCTGCTGACCGTTGCCTCTCTGGTGGAAAAAGAGACCTCCAGCGTCCAGGAAGGCTATACCATTGCCTCCGTTTTCTACAATCGTATTACCGATCTGGGAAGCTATCCCTTCCTCAACAGTGACGCTGCCCTGTACTACGCCCTGGGCGGTCTGACCGACCGGGAGCTCACCGCCGATGACATGGCCATTGACAGCCCCTACAACACCTATACCAACATCGGACTGCCTCCCACGCCCATCGCCAACCCCAGTCTGAACAGCATCTATGCTGCCCTGTACCCCGACGACACCAATTATCACTATTTCGTTTACGATTCTGACATTGGCGAGACCCATTTCTCCGAAAGCCTGTGGGAACACGAGAACTATATCGCCAACATGGAGTAAGCTATGAGAAAACTGGAACTTCTGAGCCCTGCCGGAGATATGGAACGGCTGAAGATGGCCGTGACCTATGGTGCTGATGCCGTATATCTGGCCGGTACCGCCTTCGGTATGCGCTCCTTTGCCGGTAACTTCTCCTCCGAGGAGCTGCCTGTGGCAGTCAAATTTGCCCACGACCACGGGGTCGCCGCCCATGTGACGGTAAACACCATGCCCAGAAACGAGGAGGCAACGAATCTGCCCGCATATTTAGAGCAGCTGGACGCTGCCGGTGTAGACGCTCTGATCCTGGCAGACCTGGGTGCCTTCACCCTGGCGGGAAAATACGCTCCTCACTGCGCCCGGCACATTTCCACCCAGCAGTCTATCGCCAACTACGAATGTGCCCAGGCCTGGTTTGACCTGGGTGCCAAGCGGGTGGTGCTGGCAAGAGAATGCTCCTTAGAGGAAATCCGCACCATTCGGCAGAAAACCTCCCCGGAGCTGGAGATCGAAACCTTCGGTCACGGCGCCATGTGCGTCAGCTATTCCGGCCGCTGCCTGCTGAGTAACTACATGACAGGCCGGGACTCCAATCGGGGGGCCTGTGCCCAGCCCTGCCGCTATCAGTATGCCCTGGTGGAGGAAATGCGGCCCGGGGAATACTTCCCGGTTTTTGAGGACGAAAAGGGTACTTACATCTTAAATTCCCGAGATATGTGCATGATCGACCACTTGGACGATCTCATGGATGCCGGGGTAGACTGCATCAAGGTGGAGGGCAGAGCCAAGTCTGCCTACTATGCCGCCATTGTCACCGGTGCCTACCGCCACGCCATTGATGATGTGGCCGCCGGGCGAGCCGTGGATCCCGTATGGCGGGACGAGGTGGATCATGTTTCCCACCGGGTTTACTCCACCGGCTTCTACTACGGCTATCCCGGACAGTACACGGAAAATTCCCGGTACATCCGTCAGTGGCAGATCTGCGCCATTGTGGAAAGCTGCGACGAAAACGGCACCGCAATCTGCAGCCTGAGAAACAAATTCTCCGAAGGCGACAGTCTGGAGGCCGTGGGCCCGGATCTGCGCCCCTTCCCCTTCACGGTGGAAGGGCTCAAGGATGCTGAGGGTACTTCCCTCACGGAAGTTCGCACCCCGGAGATGCAATTCTCCATTCAGCTGCCGAAGCAGGTGCCCGCTATGACCATCCTCCGGAAGTCTGTAGACCTTTCTGCCAAATGAGCCAGCATCAGAGAACGGAGCTGCTCCTAGGCAGCGAGAGCATGAACAAGCTGAAAAATGCCGCCGTGGCGGTTTTCGGCGTGGGTGGTGTCGGCGGCTTTGCGGTGGAAGCCCTTGCCAGAGCCGGCGTGGGCAAGCTTCACCTTGTGGATAACGATGAGGTGAACATCACCAACATCAACCGTCAAATCATCGCCCTGCACTCCACCATTGGCATGGGCAAAGTGGATGCCGCAAAAATGCGGGTGCTGGATATCAACCCGGAGGCTGAGGTCACCGTATACAAGACCTTCTTCCTGCCGGAGACGGAAGCCGATTTCCCTTTTGAGAAATTTGACTATGTGGTGGATGCTATTGATACCGTGACCGGAAAGCTGCGGCTGGCGGAAATCTGCCAGGAGAAAAAGATCCCCATCATCAGCGCCATGGGTGCCGGAAACAAGCTGGATCCCACCGTCTTTGAGGTGACGGATATTTATAAGACCTCCGTGTGTCCTCTGGCAAGAGTCATGCGGAAGGAATGTGCCAAACGGCATATCAAAAAGCTGAAGGTAGTATACTCCAGGGAGATCGCCCTGGAACCTCAGGCAAGCCCGGAACTCATTGATGAGTTACAGCGAGAGCATCCCGGAAAGCGGGCTCTGCCGGGGTCTGTGAGCTTCGTGCCCTCCGTCATGGGTCTGATCCTGGCGGGAGAGGTCATTAAAGATCTGATAAAGTAAAAAAATGCCGCCCTTTCGGGCGGCATTTTTATTTTTGATTACACAATACCCTGAGCGGTCATGGCATCGCAAACCTTCAGGAAGCCTGCGATATTGGCACCGGCAACATAGTTGCCTTCCATGCCGTACTCCTTGGCTGCATTGTCCAGGTTGTGGAAAATGTTGACCATGATGGTCTTCAGCTTGGCATCCACTTCCTCGAAGGTCCAGGAAAGGCGCTCGCTGTTCTGGCTCATCTCCAGAGCGGAGGTGGCAACACCGCCGGCGTTGGAAGCCTTGCCGGGGCAGAACAGAACACCGTTATCCTGCAGGAACTTGGTGGCATCCAGAGTGGTGGGCATGTTAGCGCCTTCCACAACGGCGGTAACGCCGTTTGCTACCAGAGCCTGAGCATCAGCAAGCAGCAGCTCATTCTGAGTTGCGCAGGGCAGAGCCACATCGCACTTGGTAGTCCACACGCCCTTGCCCTCATGATAAACTGCGTTGGGACGAGCCTTAGCATACTCGGTAAGACGAGCGCGGCGGACTCCCTTAACCTCCTGCAGAGTGGCCACATCGATGCCATCGGGATCGTAGATCCAGCCGGTGGAATCGGAGCAGGTCACGGGCTTTGCGCCCAACTGCCATGCCTTCTGGATGGCGTAGATTGCAACGTTGCCGGCACCGGAAACTGCCACGGTCATACCCTTCAGGTCCTTGCCGTTGCAGCGCAGCATCTCCTCAGTGAGGTACAGAACACCGTAGCCGGTAGCCTCCTTACGGGCCAGGGAGCCGCCGTAGGACAGGCCCTTACCGGTAAGAACGCCCTCGTACAGGCCGGTGATACGCTTATACTGGCCGTACAGGTAGCCGATCTCACGGGCGCCTACGCCGATATCACCGGCAGGTACGTCAGTATCAGCGCCAACATACTTGTAAAGCTCGGTCATGAAGCTCTGGCAGAAAGCCATGACTTCACGGTCGGACTTACCCTTGGGGTCAAAGTCAGGGCCGCCCTTGCCGCCGCCGATGGGCAGGCCGGTGAGAGAATTCTTAAAGATCTGCTCAAAGCCAAGGAACTTGATCACACCCAGGTTGACAGTGGGATGCAGACGCAGGCCGCCCTTGTAGGGGCCAATGGCGCTGTTAAACTGCACGCGGTAGCCGTTGTTCACCTGAACATTGCCCTTATCATCCACCCAGGGCACCCGGAACAGAATAGCGCGCTCGGGGGTGGTCAGCCGCTCCAGCAGAGCATCCTTACGGAAAGCATCCTCATTCTTTTCGATCACGACGCGCAGGGACTCCAGCACCTCGGATACAGCCTGATGGAACTCGGGCTGAGCGGGATTTTGAGCGATTACACGCTCCAGTACTTCATCAACATAGCTCATAATTTTACATTCCTTTCAGGAAAATAATAACGGGGTTATTCTAGCAGATACAATGCAAAAAAACAAGGGATTTTGCAATTATTTTTTTCTATCCTGCAAAATTCATACAATTTCCACCATAAACGAACACCAAGGTTGCATTTTTCATACAACCTTGGCAGTTTCGATGTTTAAAATTGCAGAATTACTTACCAGCGACGGTCAGGCCTTCCACCAGGACGGCGGGAGAACCGAAGGCAGTCTTGCCCATAGCCATGGGCAGTTCCACGGTATCGGATACATCAGTGATGCCCTTCAGCAGGTCGTAGAAGTTGCCTGCCACGGTGAAGGACTTGACGGGAGTGGTCTTCTTGCCGTTCTCAATGAGGAAGCCTGCGCTCTGGAGGGAGAAGTCGCCGGAGATGGGGTTGGCACCGGCGTGCATGCCGCCCAGAGAATTGATGTAAACGCCGTTGCCGGCCTTCTGGAGAACTTCGTCCTCGCTAAGGGTGCCGGGAGCGAGATACATGGTGAAGGGAGCGGTACCCACGGATGCGGAGTAGGAGCCCTTGGAGCCGTTGCCAGTGGTCTTCTTGCCTGCCACGGCGGCGGACTTCATGTTATAAAGCAGGGTGACAAAAGCGCCGTTCTCGATCACGTTTTTCTTGTAGGTGGGGCTGCCTTCGCTGTCGAAGGGCATGGGCATAGCGCTGTCGCAGTAGAAGGGATCGTCCACCAGAGTCACAGCGGGAGAAGCGATGACCTCGCCCTCCTTGCCGTTCAGCTTGGACAGGCCCTTCTGTGCATTCTCGGCAGAGAAGATGGAGCTGAAGGTGCCCAGCAAAGAGGCAAACGCGGAAGGAGCAAAGACCACAGGATAGGCACCGGTGGGAGCCACATCGCCGCCCAGCTTTGCCTTGGCATGCTCGGCTGCATCGGCTGCAATCTTAGAAAGATCCATCTTATCGGGGTTGCCGGCTTTCACTTCATAAGCATTGGCCATTTCCTTGCCGTCGGTGACAACTGCCACGGCAACGGTCACAAAGGACTTATTCTCATAGTGCAGGTCCAGGCCCTTGGAGTTGAAGATGGCCAGCTCGCTCTTGCCGGCAACAGCCTCGGCAGAGGAACCGTCGATGACAGCAGGATCCGCAGCGTACAGAGCCTTCTGCAGCTCGGCTGCCTTGGCAATCAGCGTCTCGGTGGAAGGAACTTCAAAGTCTTCCTTCTCCACAGTCTGATACACCTGGCCGCCCTCGCCCAGGAACTCCTGCTCCTCGGTTTCCAGCACGGAAGCATTATCGATGGCTCTTGCCACCAGAGATGCGGCAGAAGCCTCGCTCAGATCCTCGGTGGAAGCGTAGCCCATCTTGCCGTTTACCAGAGCGCGGAAGCAGACACCGCCCTCAGCAGAAGAAGTGAACTCCTTGATCTCGGTTTTGAACATATCCACAGAGGTGCTCTCGGCATACTCATAGTACAGCTCGTAATCGGCGACTCCCTGTGCTTCGGCTGCCTTCGCAACCGCATTCTTAAATGCCTGATAATCCATATTCTTTTCCTCCTTATCTGCCGCCGACGGTGATGGAAGATACACGGATCATGGGCTGACCCACGTTGGTGGGAACAGAGCCGCTGGAAGATCCGCACATACCCTGCCCATCTGCATATCCTCACCGACCATGTCGATGTTCATAATGACATCGCTGCCCTTACCGACCAGAGATGCGCCGCGGACAGGCTCACAGATCTTGCCGTTGCGGACGATATAGCCCTCGTTGACAGCGAAGTTGAACTCACCGGTAACGGGGTTGACGGAGCCGCCGCCCATCTCGGCAGCGTACAGGCCGTACTCGATGGAACCGATGATATCCTCGTTCTTATCGGTGCCGGGGGCAATAAAGGTGTTGGTCAGGCGGGAGGTGGGGGAATAAGCATAGCTTTCACGGGGGGCATTGCCGGTGGGAGCCATGCCCATACGACGACCGTTAAACTTATCAATCATGTAGGACTTCAGCACGCCGTTCTCAATGAGGACATTGCGGTGGCTGGGAGTACCCTCATCGTCGAAGTTGAAGGAGCCCCAAGCGTTCGGAATAGTGCCGTCGTCGATGGCGGTAACCTTCTCGTTGGCGATTTTCTGGCCCAGCTTGCCAGCAAACTGGCTTCTGCCGTAGGCAACGCCGGTAGCCTCCAGGGAGTGGCCGCAGGCCTCGTGGAAGATAACGCCGCCGAAGCCATTGTCAATGGCAACAGGCATGACACCTGCGGGGCAATAGCCTGCGCCGGCCATGGTAACGGCCTGCTTGGCTGCATGGATGCCGGTCTCCTTGGGAGAAACAGTCTCAAACAGCTCCATACCCATGCGGGCACCGGGACGGCAGCCGCCGGTCTGGGTCTCGCCATTCTTCTCGGCGATGGCAGAGATCATCATACGGGTGCGGATCTGGCGATCCTGAGCGTAAGTACCCTCGGTATTGGCAATGAGGATGTTGTGATCCACATCCAGGAACTGACCGGAAACCTGAACGATGCAGGGATCATAGTCCTTGGCTGCGAAATAGCCTTCCTTCAGCAGGGAGACCTTCTCGGCGTTGGCAACGCTGGAGGGAGCCACCTTGATGGGGTGGATATCGCCATAGATCCGCTCCTTCAGAACGATATCCATGGCAGCGGTGCCCTGGCCCAGAGCCTCGGCAGCCTTCAGAGCGCAGGCCACGAGGCCGCTCTCGCTGGTATCCACGGTAGTTGCCATAACGGAGCGCAGTCCCTTATAAACACGGACAGCGGCACCGGCTACCACGCGATCGGAAATATTGCTGACCTTGCTGTCCAGCATGCTGATCATGTGATTCTGAGTGTTTTCTGCAAAAATTTCAGCATAGTCTGCGCCGGTGGAAATCGCCTTGGCAAGAACTCGCTGACATACTTCTCTTGAAATCATGTACACTTCTCCTTTACATTTGTTTACGAGATGCTGACACGCCCATTCTACCACCATATAGTTGTTTTCGCAACCTTTTTCTTCTTGGAATTTACAAAAATGCTCCCCCTGTACCAGGGGGAGCATTTGCATCACATATTTGCCTTGATCATGGAAATGAGGATATCACCGGCGACCACGCGGTCTTCCGCGGCAAAGCCTTCCGCAAAGTTATCGGAATACAGCACCTGGGCATTGGGGGGAAATTCATCGTCACCCTCCCAGACCAGGATCTGCATCTGATAGCCGCCGATCAGGTCAAAACAGAAACCTGCATCGCCATGGTTTACCGGGATGGCGCCCATCTTCTCACCGGCTGCACGGAAAGCAGCCACACGGGTACCGAAGGTGAAGGCTGCCCGGGTCAGGACACGACCGGTATAGGGCTTAATGTACATTTCACCCCAGGGCATTTCCCGGAAGGTTTTCCAGGAACCCTGCCATGCCACTTTCTTGCCCTCCAAAAGATAACGGAGGAGGAAGGTCTGAGTGGGCAGGGGCGGAATCGCGCCGCCATCCAAAGCCTCGATCTTATAATCGGGGTGATAGATCTTGAAGCTGCGGTTCAGAAGCTTCAAAGAAAAGCCCTCTCCGTCCCAAAGCTCACTGCCTAGCCGCTCAATGATTGACGCGGCATTGGTATCTCTGAATTTTTCTTCGTAGTAGGAAAAGGGAACCTCTTCCTTATGATTCTCTACGACTGCCATTTAAGCCTCCTGTTTGCTGCTGGGGAACAGACTTGCGTTGGTATGGGGCAGGAAGCAGGCTGCCACGAAGTTATCCATATATCCGGGATAGGTGGACAGCTCCAGATAGGTCATATTGCCTGCGATTTCCTCAGTTTTCCGCTCTGCCTCGTCGGAAAGGACGATGGCATAGGCACCGGTCAGGGAGGAGTTTCCGATATAGCTGAACTTCTCCAGCTCCACATCCGGCAGCATGCCGATGTTCACAGCGTTTTTCATATTAATGCCGGAGCCGATGCCGCCGGCAACATACACATGGTCGATGAGCTCCACGGTCATATCCACGGAGGTCAGCATGGTATCGATGGCGGAGAAGATAGCGCCCTTGGCACGGATGAAGTTATCGATATCCACCTCGTTGATGGAGACTTCTCTGCCGGTATCGGACTCATTGCTGTCTGCCAGGACGTAACGGCCCATGTCATGGGCATCCCGGCGGATCCGCTTGCCTTCCTTTACGAAAAGGCCCTTGGCATTGATGATACCGCAGCGGAAGAGTTCGGAAATGATATCGATGATGCCGGAACCGCAGATACCCACGGGTTTCTGACCCTCGTCACCTACGATGGTGAGGGTGGGTTCCATAGTGTCCTTATCGATGACGCAGGCTTCGATAGCGCCGTCGGTAGCGCGCATGCCGCAGGAGATATCGCCGCCCTCAAAAGCAGGGCCTGCGGAACAGGCGCAGGAAACCAGAAAGTCCCGGTTGCCGAAGACGATCTCGCCGTTGGTGCCCAGGTCGATGAACAGGCTCATTTCATCCTTATCCCAGATACCGGAGGCCAGGGTACCGGCGGTGATATCGCCGCCCACATAGGAGCCGATATTGGGGGCAATCTGCACCTTTGCCAGGGG
The DNA here is from genome assembly GCA_045628895.1 of Faecousia sp. Classification (GTDB taxonomy): domain Bacteria; phylum Bacillota; class Clostridia; order Oscillospirales; family Oscillospiraceae; genus Faecousia. The sequence goes on along the minus strand of JAZQQD010000141.1, from coordinate 2,584 downwards.
GTTGGCAGGGAGCTTCAGATCCTTGGCAGTCAGATCATGCCAGTGCATGAAGCTGGGGACATAAGGAGCCATACGGACGGACCGAGCATCCACGCCCACCAGCAGGTGGTTCATGGTGGTGTTGGAGCCCACAGACAGGCGGAGAATGCTGTGGCAGTTGATGCCCGCTGTCTTGCAGAGGTTGGCGATAACAGGAGTCAGGGTCTCCTTGACGATGGCATCCTGCAGCTTCTTCTTACCGCCGGGCTTTCCCTGCTCGATGATACGGTTGATAACATCGGCACCGAAGCGGATCTGACCGTTGCCGGAGGAGCCCTTTGCCAGAATCTTGCCATTGGTCAGGTCAACCAGCACCATGGAGATGGTAGTAGTACCGATATCGATGGCGCAGCCCACAAGAGAAGTGTCAGAAGGGTCGCATACTTCCATAACCCGGAAGATATCACCCCGGAGTTCACCCTTAACGGCAACGTTAAAACTGTACTTTCGGAGGGTGGATGCCAGCTTCTCCATAACGAAGAAGGGAATCTCCACGTTCTCGACCCCAAGTTCTGCCTGGATTGCCCAGGTCAGGCGCTCGTTATCGCACATGTTCTCGTCCTCGGAAGGCTCTACCATGGCAGGAACGATGCAGCGGAAGTTATTATCCAAAGTGATGCCGCTGGCCTTCAAGGATGCCTGTGCTTCCTCAAAAATAGCCACTTCCTTGGGGGAGGACAGATCGGCGGTCTTCATGCGGGACTGGTAGGCAGAGGCGATATCCGGCACCAGCACGGTCACGTTTCCGGACACAGCGCTGCAGCAGGAAAGGCGCCAGCCTTCTTTATATTCTTCCTCGGAGATATGGCGGGTCATGCGGCTTTCCACTTCGCCCTCGACGAGCTTCACACGGCACTTTCCGCAGGAGCCGTTGCCGGAACAGGGAGCATCGATGGCCACATTGGCACGGCGCGCCACTTCCAGCAGGTTATCTCCGTTGTTGCATTCGATTTCGACAGGGCTTCCGCCCTCGATCTGGAAAATCACTTTGCTCATATACGGTTTTCCTCCCTTTGCTATTTTTCACTTTAAAGTTAGTATAGCACAACCGCGTCAGCTTGTCCAGATAATTCAGTATAAGTGCACCGATATTTGTCGGGATTCTTTGCCGCCCCTACGGGCTCAAACCATAAAAAACAGGGCGGCATTTCTGCCGCCCTGAAAGGGGGATATTACATCAGAGGCTCCAGGCCCAGAACAGGGTGACCCTTCTCGGTCAGCCAGTTCAGCAGCTCCTCGCCATCGGTAGTGACGGTCTCGTCAGCGATCATATCGCTGAAGTTCTCGATGCCGTACAGCTCCAGAGCGGTAGCGTTCAGGCGGTCAGCCACATCGTCCTTCAGTTCCTTGGGCATCCAAACGATTCTCTGGACACCACCCTCAGCGGAGACGAACTTCTTGGAAGCGATGAAATGACGGCCGTGGCCCATGTAGCCGGGAGTCTGGACACCGCCGCCGGTGCAGGAAGCCAGCTCGCCGAAGGTCATGCCCACAGGGGTCATGCCCTTGAACTCACGGTTGACGACGATCACGCCCATGGACATAGGCTCGATGCCGCAGATGCACTCGAAGCAGCCGCAGGAGGTCATGGGATCCTCCAGCAGGGAGTACAGAGTAACATTCTCAACAGCGCCGTGGGTAGCATCGGCAATGGCCTTGTTGACGGTCTCATAACGGCCGGTACGCTCGTCGATGCAGCCTTCCTTGAAGATGGGCTGGCAGGGACCGTTGGGGTTCAGCTCGTTGGTAGCCTTAGCATCCAGCCAGGACACAGCGCCGCAGAGGCCCAGACGCTCGGGAGTAACCACGCAGCAGTGAGCGGGAGCGAAGGACTGGCACAGGATGCAGGTGTAGTAACGGTCAACGGACTCGTCGGTCATGGAAGCAAGACGGGCATCACGCTGGTTGTAACGGGGCATAGCGACCTCATCACGGAACTTGGCAGCAGCCTCGGGATCGGTCATGATGGTGACCTGGCACTTGTCGACAACGGCGTCGAACTCGTTCATGATCATCACATACAGAACCTCAGCGAAGTCCTTAATACGCAGGCCAGCCTCGAAAGCAGCGTTGCTTACACGGACACGAACCTGGTTACGCTGGCCGGTGTGCATGACACCTTCCATGTAGTTGAACCAGGCGTGGAACTTACGCTCGATAACGGACTCGAAGTCGGGCTGCATCTTCTTGCCGGCAACCTCAACAAAGGTAACCAGAGCCAGATCCTTCTCCTCATCCAGATCCTTACCGATAATGGTGATCTTATGATCCTCCACCTCATTAAGGTCACGCATCATGACCATCTCAGCGGTGGGGTTCTTGGAGGACCAGCACTCGTTGTGCATGTCGGCCTTACGAATGATTTCGCCCTCAAAAGCGGCAGCGAATGCCACGGGGATGGGCAGCTCGGTGGTCTTGATCTTGATGTTGCGCAGCTCCAAAGACTTCTTAACAGTCCCATTGTGATCGCAGACGGATTCCAGAGCGCCGGGAACCTGGTTCTCACCCAGGTCGATATCAACAACAACAGGGAAGCCCAGAGCAA
>JAZQQD010000140.1:0-10248 GCA_045628895.1 Faecousia sp. | reverse complement strand
TGGTGAACGTAAGAGAAAGCGCGTCCAGTTCCTGGGACTTCCGGCTTTTCCAGGGAAAATGCATCCGATAAATGCCCCAGATTCTACTGGGATCCAAACGGTAATGCTCCATAGCAGCGTGGACTTCCGTTTCGGCATTGCCGGGTGTGTGATATACGCTGGACATTTCCTTGATGGGAAGCTTCTTCCCATCAAATTCCGCAGTACAGCGAAAATGCTGATCCATCGGATTTTCCAGCTGCATTTGTCTGCGCTGATCTTCGGTCAGTGAGAGCCCCTCAGGGCTGTCCGGATGCCATTTCTGCAAAAAGGCAGAATATACTTCCGGTGCTGTTTCGATACAAAGATCCACCACGAGACCCTTACCGCAGAGATAAACCGCAGGGACAAAGCATTTCAGATCGCCCCAGAGAAAGTCTTTGTTTACAGGAATTTCTTTTCCTGCGTGATCAAAACCGTGATGGCCGTAAAGTGTACCGCCATAATATACTTTCCATTGTTTCATAACAAACTCCATGATATAGAATGTGCCCCCATAATGGGGGCACAAATAATTTTTATCTTGCGCTGTTCAGAACAGAGGATGCATCGAAGATGCCATTGTAACGCTCGGGAGTTTCCACAAGACGCTCGCCGGTGATCAACAGGCGGAACTGATGGAAGTAATCCTTGTTGACCTCTGCCCAGGTATCCAGTTCGCCGACACCCAGGAAGTAGCGGTAGCCGGCATCCCACATGGCATTGAACTTTTCACCGGAGTAAGGCTCCATACCGCCGACATCGCTGTTTCTTGCAAAGACCATAACATTGGTCTTGCCGATGACGGGAGCGATTTCGTCATCCCAGCTCATGAGATCCATCTGAATGGAAGCGGAGGATTCGATATCAAAATCGCTGTTGTTGTAGGAATAGCAGCCGATGATGTAACCCTTCTCACGCAGTGCATTTGCAACCTGCTTTGCGCCGGCAACTTCCTTGGCATAGGCATCTTCGCCCAGTGCTTCCTTGGCGGAAGCCTGGATCCGATAACCGAATACACCGTCATAACCGCTGGGAGCGATCACAGCGCGGGCATTGCCATAGGAGAAATCGGGATGTGCGGTAATAAACTGCTCCAGAATGGGAACCATGTCAAAAGCACCGGTAACAATGTTGCCGTTGGCATCGATGAGCTCGTTGACGATGTTGCCGTTGCTGTCGACGATCAACTTGGAAGCAAATCCGGAACCGTCCTTATCTGCGATACCGTCTTCGTTGCCATCAACCATGTAGGTATAGTAGTTTGCATTGGTCTCTGTCAGGACAACAGGTTTCTTGCCGGCAGGGAGATACAGGGTACGGGGGTTCATAACGGTAACATCCTGAGAAACAGAGATGTCCACCAGGTCGGTGAGGTTGACCAGAATGTAATCGTTGGCGTAAAGCTGCTCCAGAATTCTGGAGAATTCATCGGTGGTAATGAAGTTGTCCTCATAGGAACCGCCGAAATCGTCATCTGCATAAGCGCGGACAGCGTCAGCCACCAGCACATGGAAGGAGAGGTTCAGGACCTGAGAAGGATCGGACCAGGGAGTAGTCTTCTGCAGCTCCTGCTCATAGAAAGCACGAGCATCTGCAATGTCATATTTCACAGGATCTCCCTCAAAGGAGTCCAGAATGGCGATAGCGCCGGCAAAATCATAACCCTCGGCAGCCTCGGAAGCCTTAAGCAACAGTGCAACGGCTTCGGCATTCAGACGCTCTTCTTCCGCCTTCTGGGACTCGGAAGCGGCGATGCTGGAGGCTTTGAGTTCCTGCTTGCCCTTCATAACATGGCTCAGAGAACCGATAATGAAGATGACGCAAAGCACGGCAGCCAGGGCGAAGATACCGAGGGGAAGAATCACCTCGTGCACATAACGAGGATTCTTCAGGGCATCCTTGGGGAAGAAAGACTTGGTCTGAGGCTTTCTGACCCGAGTGGGCTTGGCAGGCTTCTCGGCCACTTCTTCCGCAGGCTTGTCCTCGGTAGGGGCTGCCTCTTCTGCGGCAGGCTCTTCAACGGAAGCCTGCGGTTCTTCCGGAAGCTGAAAATCCATCAGAGGGAAGTCCTGGCCGTTAAAAATTTGGGTTTTTTCCAGATCAATGTCTTTTTCTGTTTCTAAATCCAAAAGGGAGAATGTGGAATCGGTAAAATGGTCATTTTCAAGAGCCTTCAGATAATCCTGCTCTTCGGGGATGTTGTTCTGCTCATCCATTCTTTGTCCCTTCCTTTCCTATAGTTTGTTCCATTATATCGGTTTTTGCAAAAAAATGCAAGATATTTCATAAATAACTCGGAAGAAAATCCTCGGGTCTCTTGCATATTTTTTGCTGAAAGAATATAATAAAGGAAAAAATTCTAGGGAGCACCGCTTATGGAAAAAATCACCAGCTTCACCATTGATCATATTCGTCTTCAGCCGGGTTTATACGTTTCCCGGAAAGATCGGGTTGGCGCAGAAACGGTGACAACCTTTGATCTTCGTCTGACCAGTCCCAACGAAGAGCCGGTAATGAATACCGCTGAGGTACACACCATCGAACATCTCGCGGCCACGTTTTTAAGAAATGATGCCCAGTGGAAGGATCGCGTGCTGTATTTCGGGCCTATGGGATGCCGCACCGGGTTCTATCTGCTTCTGGCAGGGGATCTTTCTTCAAGGGATGTGCTGGATCTGGTTCGCAGATGCTTCCGTTTCATTGCGGAATACCAGGGGGAGGTTCCCGGTGCCAGTGCAAAGGACTGCGGTAATTATCTGGATATGAACCTTTCTATGGCGAATTACTGGGGAAAGCGGTATGGAAAAGTTCTGGAAAATCCAGACGACAGTCGGCTGTATTATCCTGAATAAAGAAAAAAGAGGCAGAAACTATTTGTTTCTGCCTCTTTTTTTATGTCTTTAATTTTTCACGGTCAAAGTTGTGAATCCAGTCTGTCTTGAAGAAGTAAATTGTAAAGATAATGGTACTTAAGCTCCAGGTGAGGGGATAGGCGGAGGAAACAGTTTCCAGTCTGTTTACAAAATGCAGAGCTAGGGTAATATAGCTGACACGGATCAGACACCAGCAAAGCAGCATGGTAAACATGGGAACGGTGGCCTTTCCTGCACCTCGGAAAATGCCGGCGAGACAATGGGAATAGGCCAGCAGACAGTAAAACAGGCAGATGGTGCGCATATGCCGTGTACCGAAATCTACGACCTCAGGACTGCTGTTGAAAATACAGATGAGTTTCGGCGCCAGAAAATAACTGCAGATGCCGATGGCTTCGGCTGCGGTGCAGGAGCAGATGATACCGAAACGCACACCTTTTTTTACACGGTCGTATTCGTGGGCACCCAGATTCTGTCCCACGAAGGTTGCCAGAGCCTGGGCAAAGCAGGTGATGGGCAGGAAAGCGAAGCCTTCAATCTTGGAGTAGGAGCCGCAGCCTGCCATGGCAGCCTTGCCGAAGCTGTTAATGTTGGTCTGGACAAATACATTTGCGATTGCGATGACGGAATTCTGGATACCGGAGGGCAGACCGTAGCGAATGATCTCAGAGAGACTGTGACCATGGAAACGGATATCCTTTACCACCAGCTTGTAAGGGGCATCCACACGGATCAGTTCAATGAAGCAGAGAACTGCGCTGATACCCTGGGAAATGGTGGTTGCCAATGCGGCAGCGCCAACGCCGAAGCGGAAGTATCCGACCAGCAGCAGATCCAGAACAACGTTGACAAAAGAGGAGAAAATGAGGAAATACAGAGGGTGACGGCTGTCGCCCACGGCATGGAGAATTCCCACGAAAATGTTATACATAACGGTGAAGATCGCACCGTAGAAGTAATAGCGGAAATAAGAAATAGACTGAGGGAGAACTTCCTCCGGTGTGCCCATCCAATGCAGAATGGTGGGAGTGAAGGCAACACCGAGAATGGTCAGAATGGTGCCGGAAACCAGTCCCAGAGCCACGTCGGTATGAATGGCAAGATGCAGATTCTTCTCGTCCTTGGCACCGAAATATCGGGCAATAATCACGCCGGCGCCCATAGCAACACCATTAAAGAAGCCGACCATCATAAAAATCAGACTGCCGGAGGAACTGACAGCTGCCAGGGCGTCATCACCAAGGAAATTGCCGACAACCAGAGAGTCGAAGGCATTGTAAAACTGCTGGAACACATTTCCCAGGAAAACCGGCAGAGCAAAAAGCAGGATCTTCTGCCAGATGGAACCCTGGGTCAGGTTATTGCGGTTCGTATTCACGAAAAGCACTTCCTTTTATGTGGTAGTTGCAAACGCAACAATGATGTTATACAGCGATTAAAAGAAAATGTCAAGTCTTGCTGCCGGATTTTCCGGCCTGTTTCATACTGAGGCTGATGCGGTGACGCTTTTCGTCAACCTCCAGAACGACGACCTTAACAATGTCGCCAACCTTTACGGCTTCGCTGGGGTGACGCAGTCTACGGTCACATACCTGAGAGATATGCACAAGGCCGTCCTGGTGAACTCCGATATCCACAAACACACCGAAATCGATGACATTTCTGACGGTGCCTGTGAGCTCCATTCCCGGTTTCAGATCCTTCATGTCCATGACATCCTTCCGGAGAATAGGGGCAGGCAGATCGTCACGGGGGTCACGGCCGGGCTTGCTCAGTTCTTTTGCGATATCCATAAGGGTTGGTTCACCAACGCCGCACTCCTGGGCGGCTTTGGAAAGACCATATTCGGTAAGCTTCTGAGGAAGCTCGGCATTACTGCAGTTCAGCAGCTTTATGAGAGACTTTGCTGCGGGATAGGATTCCGGATGCACGCCGGTATGATCCAGAAGTTCTTTGCTCTCGGGAATCCGCAGGAAACCGGCACACTGCTCAAAGGCCTTAGGTCCCAGCTTGGGAACCTTTTTCAGCTGAGCTCTGGAGGTGAAAATGCCGTTTTCCTCACGATAGGCGACGATATTCTTGGCGGTAACGGCAGTCAGTCCGGAAACCTGCTTGAGAAGGCTCATGGAGGCGGTGTTCACATCCACACCCACAGCGTTGACGCAGTCTTCCACAACACCGCCCAGAGCGGTGTCCAGCTCTTTCTGGGGGCAATCGTGCTGATACTGGCCTACACCGATGGCCTTCGGGTCGATTTTTACCAGCTCCGCAAGAGGATCCTGGAGTCGACGGGCAATGGATACGGCAGAGCGGAGATTCACATCATATTCCGGGAATTCTTCTGCAGCCAGCGGGGAAGCGGAATAGACGGATGCACCGGCCTCGTTGACGATCATGTAGCTGACTTGGGGATGGTTTTTCAGCATTTCCACGGTCATAGCTTCGGTTTCCCGGGAGGCGGTGCCGTTGCCGATGGCAATGTGAATGACCTTGTGGCGTCGTATCAGATTACCGAGGGCGATGATGGCTTCCTGCTTCTTGCGCTCACTGAAGGTGGGGTATACCACGGCGGTGTCCAGCACCTTGCCGGTGGCGTCCACAACGGCAACCTTACAGCCGTGAGCATATCCGGGATCCAGACCCATGGTTACGAAGCCCTTTACGGGCGGCTGCATCAGCAGCGGCTTCAGATTCAATGCAAAATTGCGAATGGCACCTTCTCCGGCCCGTTGGGTGAGGTCACTGCGGATTTCCCGCTGGAGAGAGGGAAAAATCAGCCGCTCATAGGCATCCTCTGCGGCAGCGCGGACAAAGGCAGAGACCTGTGCAGTAGGCTTCAGAGCAGCACGGCAGACCAGAGCGGAGCCTTCGCTGCCGGCCAGGGTAACGGTGACCTTCAGCTTTTCTTCCTTTTCACCGCGATTGATGGCCAGAATTTGATGGTCCATCAGTCGGGAGATGGGGGTAGAAAAGTCATAATACAGCCGATAGACGCTGTCCTCTTCCGGGTCGGCGGCTTTGGTGCACAGACTGCCCTTGCGATTCAGCAGAGCACGCAGATCTTTTCGAATAGCGGGATCATCGGAAAGATCCTCGGCAATGATATCGGATGCGCCCTGTAATGCATCCTCCACGGTTTCTACACCTTTTTCAGGGGCAATGTAATCGGCTGCCAGAACAGTGGGATCGGTTCCATCCTGGGCCATAATTGCAGCGGCCAATCCCTCCAGTCCCTTTTCCCGGGCGATGGAGCCTCTGGTGCGGCGTTTCTGCTTGTAAGGGCGGTACAGATCCTCAACTTCGGCTAATGTGGCGGCTTCATCAATGGCTGCAGCAAGCTCCTCGGTGAGCTTGCCCTGGTTTTCGATGGTCTTTTTGACCTCATCACGGCGGTCCTGGAGGCCACGCAGGTAGGTAAGCCGGGTTTCCAGATTTCTAAGGGTGGTATCGTCCATGGTACCGTGCATTTCCTTGCGGTATCTGGCAATAAAGGGAACGGTATTGCCCTCGTCCAGAAGGGTAATCACGTTTTGCACATATTGTAATTTCTGGCCCAATTCCCGGGCAAGAATTTCGCTGATGGATTCCATAGGTATCTCCTTTAATCAAAGTCCGTTTGCCATTATACCATATTTCCTTCAAAAGGGAAGCGCGGAAAATACATTGCAATTTATAATATTTCTTGCTATAATTGGGAAAACCACAGAAAGAAGGGAACTGCAATGGAAAAGAAACACTGGGGTGACCGCAAGGATGCCTATTTGCTGAAAGATATTCCTGCTATGAACCTCATTATGCCCGGTATCATGCCGAACCGTGCAGATAATGAAGCCTTTATCAATACGGATATCGATCTTCGTCCCATTGAAGCATATCTGGCAAAGAAAAATGAGGGACGCACGGAGGATAAATATACCTTCTTCCATGTCGTCAGCGCAGCAGCGGCAAAGGCATTTATTCTTCGTCCGAAGATGAACCGCTTTATCTGCAACAATAAGGTATACCAGAGAAAAGAAGTTACGGTTGCTTTTGTGGTAAAGAAGAAGTTCGAGGACAAGGCAGAAGAGGGCCTGGCTTTTCTTACCTATGATCCCAAGGAGACCCTGGATTCCTATCATGAGAAAATCATGAATGTGATCCATAAGACCCGGAAGGAAAAGGGTGGCGATACCTCTACCGATGCCATGGAGGTGTTGAAAAAACTGCCCCATTTCGTGCGTATGGCTATCGTCAAAACCACCCTGTGGCTGGATAAGCATGGCTGGGCACCGGATTTCCTGATCGGCTCCGATCCCAATCACGCAGCAATTTTCCTGTCCAACCTGGGCTCCATCGGTCTGGAGTGCGGCTACCATCATCTGGTGAACTGGGGAACCAACTCCTGCTTCATCGTTACAGGCAAAAAGCATCTGAAGAGAACCTATGATGACGAGGGTAACGCAGATCTTCACGAGGTGCTGCCCATCGGTATTACTCTGGACGAGCGTATTGCCGACGGCTACTATTATTCCGGAACCATTGCGCTGGTAAAGAAGCTGCTGGCCAATCCGGAGCTGCTGGATCTGCCGGCAGATACTCCTGTGGAATTTTCAATCAAACGGTAAATACATAGTTTTTTCCCTCCGTGGCATACTTGCCCCGGAGGGATTTTTTATGACGGAAAAAGAATACGGAAAACTGGTGAAAAAGAGCAGTCCCAAATCGCCGATTTTGAAAGATTGTTTTAATGCATTCTGGATCGGAGGACTGATCTGCACCATCGGTCAGCTGATTCAGAACGGATATTCGTCAATAGGGCTTGACAAGGTGGATGCAGGTACTGCCACATCCATGACACTGGTTGCCATTTCTGCCTTGCTAACAGGACTGAGCGTGTATGACGATATCGCAAAGGTGGCGGGAGCGGGAACGCTGGTGCCCATCACCGGCTTTGCCAACTCCATTGCGGCCCCAGCGGTGGAGTTTCGTACAGAAGGATTTATTCTGGGCGTGGGAGCAAAAATGTTTACCATTGCCGGCCCGGTCATTGTCTATGGTACGGCAGCCAGCGTGGTATACGGCGTAATCTATTGGATATGCTCCATGTTTTAAAACAGCGGCAGAGGTTTTCTCTGCCGCTGTAAATTTTTAGATTTCACCAATGAGCTTTGCCTTTTTCAGAGCGGGGCGAAGAGCAAGATACAGGATGCTTGCCGCTATTACAGCAACAACTGCATTGACAAAAGTGGTTACTGCACCGATTTTTGCCAGGGCTTTCGCCATATCCTGTGGGATTCCGAAGATATAGGTCTTGTAGAAATAACCTACGATAGGGTCAGCAACGACATTGAAGGCCATGCCGGAAGCGCAGGAAATCACAGTGGCAACAGGGAGGGAGATCTTGCGTTCTTTTTCCCGGCTGATCTTGAAAATTTTGTGGGCAACCAGACCTGTCACAAGACCGATGCACAGCTTCAGAAAGAAAGTCTTGGGAGCAGAGGTGATATAAGAGGTGGTCAGATCAGCAATGGACATACCGACAGCACCGGCCATACCGCCCCAGGTGCCGCCAAGGAAGAGAGCAGCGAGAACACAGAAAACATTGCCCAGATGGAAGGCGGTTTTTTCAGAGCCGACTGGAATATCTACCTTAAAGAAGGTGAAGCCGATATAGCAGAGGGCGGCAAACATGGCGGCATATGCCAGCGTTTTGGTATCGGTTTTTCTTGAAGGGAGCAAGCCGCCAATCAAAGCTACAATGCCGCACAGAGCCAGAATGAGGCTTAAGGCGAAAACAGTCTTCGCACCGGAGGAAGCACCTTCTGCCAGTGCGGAAGAACGGGTGATGCAGGTGAACAGGATGCCCAGAACAGCTGCAGCTGCTCCCAGCGATAATTTTACGGTTTTTGAGGAATTCATTCGATAACCCTCCCAGATGTTGTTTATCCATATTTTAACACTAACTGACAATAAAAAAATACCCAAAACTATGCAATAAAATAATACCAGATAATTCGACGCCGGATTTCTTTCTGAAAATGCATTTTTCCCGTTTACAGAACCTTGGAAACTGTGGTATGATATAAAAAGACTGAAAATATTGAGGAAATATTATGAAGTATGTGATTTTAGATATGGAATGGAATCAGCCCTGGCCGGGTTCTCCTTCTGCCAAGAAGGTACTGCCTGTGCATATCCGGGGAGAAATCATCCAGATCGGTGCCATTGCCATGAACAGTGAGCAGGAGATTGAGGATGAATTTCAGGTTCTGATCCAGCCGAAATATTACCGCAGATTAAACCGCAGAGTCAGCAAACTCACAGGCATTAAGGAAAACCAGCTTTTGCAGGATGGCGTACCGTTCCCCGAGGCAATTACCCGCTTCCATGAGTGGTGTGGGGATGATGTGGTTTTCCTCACCTGGGGCTTTGATGATATCGGCATCCTCCGGGAAAACCTCCAGCTTTTCGGCTTTACCGATGAGTGGGTCAGCCATTGGTTTAACGCTCAGATGATTTTCAATGCCCAGACGGATGGCTCTACTTCCCAGAAGGCCCTGAAAACCGCTATGGAGATCTTCGGGATTGAAGCCTCCAGACCTGCCCACGATGCCTTGGGAGATGCCTTCCATACGGCGCTGATCTGCCAAAAATTGAACCTGGAAAAGGGAACCCGGGAATATGCTTCCGCCCTTCAGAGTCATGTGGATGGCTTCCACGGTTCCGAGATCCCCGGCTGCATTGCCCGTAAAGTATACTATGACTATGCCGATAAATGGGAAGCCCTTTCCGCTATGGCGGGGGAAGAGAATCATTGTCCCATCTGCAGCCGTCAGATGCTGGGTTCCCGCTGGTTCTCCCAGCCGGGACATCGGTATGTGGATCTGGCCACCTGCCCGGTGGACGGAAAGTTCCTGATCCGCGTACGTCTTTCCGCACAGCCGGATGGCAAGGTACGGGTGAGCCGACTGACCTATGAGGCGGATTCGGAAGCAGCCCAGGCATACGCAAGAAGGGCAGAGGCGGCAGAACCTCAGCAGGAGCGCCGCCCCAGACGCAGAAGGCGCAAGGCTGCATCCTTGGAGGAAAATAAAGAATCGTAAGGAGTTCTTCGGAACTCCTTTTCGATTTATAAAAAAGGCTTGACAACCGGATTTTACGATGATATAATACCACCCGTAAATGTGCTTTGTGCCTTTACGGGCCTTTAGCTCAGTTGGTCAGAGCCTCCGGCTCATAACCGGATAGTCCCGGGTTCGAATCCCTGAAGGCCCACCAACGAGATTTCAGGCAGTGCCTTTTTTATAAAGAGATTTAGGGGTATAGCTCAATTGGTAGAGCGGCGGTCTCCAAAACCGTAGGCTCAGGGTTCAAG
>JAZQQD010000139.1:0-2088 GCA_045628895.1 Faecousia sp. | reverse complement strand
CCTGATCCGGTCACGCCGGTATTCTTCGCTGTCGATGGCCAGTGGCAGCAGGGCAGCCTTTCCGATATTTCGGAGGGGGATACACTGCTTCTTGCTTATTCTCAGGAAACCCAGCAGCTGGTGTGGATCGTCCGGGTATCTTCCGGTGAGTCTGAGCCTGACGAACCCGATGATCCGGTAAATCCCGTTGACCCTGTCAATCCGGAGGATCCTGTAAATCCTGATGATCCCAGCCATCAGAATCCCTCCTGGAATCCCGGCTGGAACAGCGGAGATTTCCAAATACCCGGCAATCTGGCAGGTTACGGCAGTTTTGGCAGTGCGTTTGCTCAGTCCGGACTGTATGCTGCCTACGGTGGAACCCCCATGGAGGAACAGGTCGCCGCGCTTTATACCGATGGCGAAAAAGAAATTCTCACTGTGACCCCGTGTGATGAAATGTATCTGGATTTGACGGTGGATGAATTGGATATTTTGCAGGCAAAGCTGGAGCAGAAGGCCAATGTGACCATTGATGCCCTTCCCGGCCGCAGCTTTGATGCTGTGGTGACGGAGATTTCCAATCAGGCTACCAATTCCGGCGGCAACAGCAAGTTCACCGTCACCGTGACGCTCCCTCGTGAGGATACCATGCTTCCCGGTATGAACGCCTCAGCAGAGGTGCCGCTGCAAAGCTATGAGAACATCCTCACGATCCCCGTCAGTGCATTGCACGATCAGGGCAGTAAAACCTATGTCTACTGCTCCTGGGACGAGGAAAATGGCCTTGGCACAATGACAGAGGTTGAGACCGGTGTTTCCGATGGCAATCAGGTGGAAATCCTTTCCGGCATCAATGAAAATGATACCGTCTGGTATGAATACAAGGATAAGGTCGAAATCTCTTTTGAAGTTCCCATGGCTGGCCGCAACTTCTTCCGGTTCGGTGGAAAATAAGATATAACAATGGTATCCCTGCTCTGTTCTGTCGGAGCAGGGATACATTTTTCCCTTGTTTTATAAGAAAAAAGAACCGCCCCAACCGTGAGGCGGTTCCTTAATATTTGTTATCAGGCTTCGCGTTCGCTGTAGTGGTAGGTTTGTTCGAGCATCATATCCTTGATTTTCATCAGGCGGATCTGGGTGCTGCGCTCGTTTTCGTCCAGCTTCATGGTGATGAACTTGATTTTTTCCTGCGCATCGGGAATCATGACGTGCTCCAGTGCGTTGACACGGCGGCGGGTCTTTTCGATTTCCGCTGCCATGAGCTGACAGGATTTTTCAATCTCTGCCAGACGAAGCAGATCGGGCAGCAGATCGGACAGGGATTTTACCGCGTCATCCAGATCGCTGGAGGTGAAGGCGTAGCCATAGGGGTAGATATCTCCGGCATTGGGGGTGCGGGTCTTGGCGGTGAATACGGGGATGTTCACGCTCATGACATTGCGGGTGCCGGTTTCCAGATAGACCTCCTGCTTGGGAGCCAGCAGCGCGGCATTCATGGCGGCATCGGAGACACCGGCCTTGGCCAGAACAAAGTTTTTGTTGGCGGCGGCGATCCCGGCTTCCACCTTTTCACGCAGCGCCTTATTTTCACGAACCAGTTCGAGGAATTGCCGCATCAGCTCATCGCGCTTATCCTTGAGCAGCTTGTGCCCACGGGTCGCCGTCATGAGTTTTTTCTTCTGACGGCTCAGCTCCATACGGGTGGGGTTCACCTGTGCAGATGCCAAAACGATCACTCCTCTCCCTTATTTGCCGTAGTACTGATCCAGATACTTGTCGTCAATACGCTTCAGCTCGGACCTGGGCAGGATGGAAAGCAGCTTCCAGCCGATGGCCAGAGTTTCTTCGATATCGCGGTTGGCATTGTAGCCCTGGGAGACATATTCGTTTTCAAAGGCGTCTGCAAATCTGGCGTAAATCTTGTCAATATCGGTCAGGGCGGCTTCGCCGAGAACGATCATCAGTTCCTTGGCTTCCTTGCCACGGGCGTAGGCGGCAAAGAGCTGGTTCATGGTGTTGGCATGGTCGGCTCTGGTCTTGCCTTCGCCGATGCCCTTATCCTTCAAACGGCTCAGAGACGGCAGAACGTCCACGGGAGGAACT